>NZ_JBIATQ010000005.1:0-506144 GCF_042891955.1 Streptomyces sp. NPDC001843
GTGCGGGCGACCACGACCGCCCGTTGTACCGAGGGGTGTGCCAGCAGGGCTGCTTCCACCTCGCCCGGTTCCACCCGGAAGCCGCGTACCTTCACCTGTTCGTCGGCGCGGCCCAGGAACACCAGCCGGCCGTCCGGGGTCCATCGCACGACGTCACCGGTGCGGTACATGCGTGCTCCGGCCGGTCCGAAGGGGCTGGCCACGAAGCGTGCTGCGGTCAGCCCGGGCCGGTCCACGTAGCCGCGGGCCACTCCCGCTCCCGACAGGTACAGTTCGCCCGCGACGCCCACCGGCACCGGACGCAACCCCCCGTCCAGCACGAACACACCCGTGTTCCAGATCGGACGACCGATGAGCGTGGCCGTGCCGAGGGTGACGTCGTGGTCGTCGCCGTGGGTCGCGACCGCGCCGACCTCCGAGGCGCCGTAGAAGTTGACGAGCCGTGCGGAGGGCAGGCACTCCCGGAACCGGGCGAGGGTGGCGGCGGGGAGCTGCTCCCCGCTGCAGATCCACACCGAGCAACCGGACATGCGGGGCAGTTCGCCGCTGTCGATGAAGGCTTGCAGCAGGCTGGGTACGACGGTGAGCCGCGCGATGCCGTGCCGGACCACGGCGTCCGCGAGTCCGGGGACGCTGCGGGCCGTGTCGGCGTCGACCAGGACCGTCGATCCGCCGGACAGCAGCGGGCCCAGCAGTTCGGTGATGCCGTCGATGACGCTGACCGGCGACTTGGCGAGGACGGCCGCCGTGCGCTGCTCCGGGAACTCCTCCGCGAACCAGGTGAGCCGGTTCACCAGCGCCCGGTGCAGTCCGGTGACGCCCTTGGGCCGGCCTGTGGAGCCGGAGGTGTAGATGACGAAGGCGGGGTGCTCCGGCAGCAGCCGGGCGCCGCGCTCCGCATCGGTGACCCCGGCGTCGGACAGTTGCGCCCAGGGCCGTCCGTCCCCGGTGTCGTCCAGCAGCAGCCGGGGCACGCCCGTGCCGGGCACGGCCCCGGCGGTCGCGGTGTCGGTCACCAGGAGCGCCGGCTGGGCGTCGCCGAGCATGAGCGCGATGCGCTCCGCCGGATAGGCCAGGTCGACGGGGAGGTAGGCGGCGCCGGACTTGAGCACCGCCAGCAGGGCCACCACCATCTGCTCGGAGCGCGGCAGCGCCAGCGCCACCAGCCGCTCCGGGCCCACGCCCAGCCCGATCAGATACCGTGCCAGCCGGTTGGCCCGCGCGTTCACCTCCCGGTACGTCAGCTCCGTGTCACCGCAGACCACCGCGACCGCCTCCGGCGTCCGCGCGACCTGCGCCTCGAAGAGGGCCGGCACGTCGGTCAGGGGGTCACCACCCGAGGCGCCGCTCCACTCGACGAGGATGCGGTGGCGTTCGTCGTCGGACAGCACCTCGATCCGGCCCACCGGCACGTCGGGATCGTCCGCCACCTGCTCCAGCAGCCGCACCAGGCGCCCGGCGACCGAGGCCGCCGTCGACTCCTCGAACACGTCCGCGCTGAACTCCAGGAACCCCTCGAGACCGCCGGGAGCGCCGTCCTCGGCGTGCTGCTCGACGGCGAAGAAGTTCAGGTCGAACTTCACCGAATCGACCGCGGGTGGCTCGAACACCGCCTGCACACCGGGGAGTTGGAGCTGAGCCTGCTCGTTGTTCTGCAGTACGAGCATGACCTGGAACAGGGGATTGCGGCCCATCGAACGCACCGGGTCCAGGACCTCGACCAGCCGCTCGAACGGCATGTCCTGATGGGCGTACGCCGCCAGGGCAGTCTCTCGGGTGCGGTCGAGGAGTTCGCGGAAGGACGGGTCGCCCGACACGTCGGTCCGCAGCACCAGGGTGTTCATGAAGCAGCCCACCAGCTCGTCCAGGGCGTCGTCCAGCCTGCCCGCCACCGGGGAGCCGATCGGGACGTCCTCTCCGGCGCCCAACCGCGACAGCAGCGCGGCCAGGGCGGCCTGCAGCACCATGAACACCGAGGCACCCGACTCCCGTGCCAGCCGCACCAGGGCCCCGTGCGCCCGTGCGCCCAGCCGGAAGGGAACCGTCCCGCCGCGATGGGACATCACCGCCGGCCGCGACCGGTCGAACGGCAGCGCCAGCTCCTCCGGCAGTCCCGCCAGCCGCTCGCGCCAGAACTCGAGCTGACGTGCCACCACGCTGGCTCCATCCGTCTCGTCGCCCAGCAACTCCCGCTGCCACACCGCGAAATCGGCGTATTGCACCGGCAACGCCGCCCATCGCGGCGCATCACCCGCACACCGCGCCGCGTACGCCCGCGACACGTCACGGACGAGGGGTGCGACCGACCAGCCGTCCCAGGCGATGTGGTGCACGACGAGCTGGAGGAGGTGTTGCTGCGGTGCGGTGCGGTACAGGTACGCGCGGACGGGGATCTCGGCGGTCAGATCGAAGCCACGCCCGGCCTGCGCGGCCGACGCGGACGCCACCTCTTCGGCGGCGACCTCCCGCACGTCCAGGCCGCGCCACACCTCACCCGCGTCCAGCACCACCTGCCGCGGCTCCCCGTCCACGTCCGGGAACACCGTCCGCAGACTCTCGTGCCGCCCCACCACATCCGCCAGCGCCGCGTCCAGCGCCGCCACGTCCAGCTCACCCGACAACCGCACCGCGAAGGAAACGTTGTAGGCGGCGGAGCCCTGCTCGAGCCGGTTGAGGAACCACAGCCGGGTCTGGGTGAAGGACAGCGGCAGGTGCCCGGAGGCGCCGTCGCGCGGGGCCCTGCGCAGTGCGGGGCGCACGGTGTCACCGGTGCCGAGGTGTGCGGCGACACCGGCCACGGTGCGCTCCTCGAACAGAGCACGGATCGGCAGTTCGGCAAGGAGCGCCGACCGGGCGCGGCTCACCACCCTGGTGGCGAGCAGGGAGTGGCCGCCCAGCTCGAAGAAGTCGTCGTCGACGCCGACCTCGGGCATCTGGAGGACGTCGGCGAAGATGCCGCAGAGGATCTCCTCGACCGGGGTGCGGGGGGCCCGGCCGCGGCGTGTGCGGGCCTCCTCCGGGTCGGGCAGCGCCCTGCGGTCCAGCTTCCCCTGCGGGGTGAGGGGGAGTTCGTCGAGGCTCACGATCACGGCGGGCACCATGTACTCGGGCAGCGCCCGGGCGACGCGCTCCCGGAGCACCGTCCCATCCGCTCCACCGGGCGTCACAGGTACGACATAGGCGACCAGGCGGTCTTCCCGGCCGGGTGCGCCGTGTACGACTGCGGCCGCCTGACGCACCTCCGGCTGGGCGACGAGTTCGGACTCGATCTCACCGAGTTCGATACGGAAGCCGCGCAGCTGTACCTGGTCGTCGGCCCGGCCGGCGTAGTGCAGCTGTCCGTCGGGGTGCCAGCAGGCCAGGTCGCCCGTGCGGTACATGCGGGCACCCGTGGGCCCGTACGGGTCGGCCACGAACCGTTTCGCGGTCAGTCCGGGCCGGTGCAGATAGCCGCGGGCGAGGTTGCCGCCGACGTAGAGTTCGCCGACCACGCCGGGCGGTGCCGGGCGCAGGGCGTCGTCCAGGACGTAGACGCGGTGGGCCGCGGTGGGCCGGCCGATGGGCGGGTGTCCGGTGCCGTGCAGCGGGTCGCTGACCGTGGAGGCGAGCACGGCCTCGGTGGGCCCGTAGCCGTTGAACATCCTCACCTGGCCCGACCAACGCTCCACGACGTGCGGCGGGCAGGCCTCGCCGGCGACGACCAGGGTGAGGTCGTCGGGCAGCCGGGTGCCCTCGGGCAGGGCGCCGACGACGACCGGCGGGAGCCCGGCGAGGTTGACCCGCTGCCGGTGCAGCAGGTCGACCAGCGGCCTGCCCGGAACCCGGCACTCCTCGTCGGCCACGACCAGGGTGCCGCCGGCGAGCAGGGAGAGGCTCAGCTCCCACACCGACGCGTCGAAGCTGAACGAGGCGAACTTCAGGACGCGGGTACCGGAGTCGGCACCGAACTTCTTGATGAGACTGGCCACCATGGCGGCGAAGCCCGCGTGGTCGACCATGACGCCCTTGGGCCGCCCGGTCGAGCCGGAGGTGTAGATGACGTAGGCGGGGTGCCGGGGCCGCAGCGCCCTGGGCCGGTCGGTGTCCTCGGGTGCGTGACCGGGCAGGCCGGCGAGTGCCCCGGCGGTCCCGGGCTCGTCGAGGACCACGACGTCGCAACCGCCCCCGGGCAGCCGCGCCGCCAGCTCCTCGGTGGTCACCAGGGTCGAGGGAGCGCTGTCGGAGAGCATGAAGGCGATGCGGTCGGCCGGATACTTCGGGTCGATCGGCAGGTAGGCGGCACCCGCCTTGAGCACGGCGAGCACGGCCGCCGTCATCTCCACCGGGTCCGGCAGGGCCAGGGCGACGATCCGCTCCGGTCCCGCGCCGCGGGCCAGCAGCAGGCGGGCCAGCCGGTTGGCCCGGTCGTCCAGCTCGCCGTAAGTCACCTCGGTGTCCCCCGACACGACGGCCACGGCCTGCGGATCCTCGGCCACCCGTGCCTGGAACAGGGCGGGGACGACGGTCCCCGGGGCGTCCGAGGCACGGCCGCCCCACTCGCGCACGACGCGGTCCTGTGCGGCGGATGCGTGCAGGGCCAGCCGTCCGACGGGCGTCCGGGGCCGGGCGAGCAGGGTCCGTATGACGTCCGCCAGGTGGTCGAGTGTCTCCTCGACGGCGTGGCGCTCGTGAGCGCTGGGACGGTACTGGACGTTCACCGTCAGCCGGCGGCCCGGGTACACCAGGACCGCGAGACCGCGCTCGGCGGCCAGCCGGGTGGTGCCGTTGCCCAGACGCAGGTGGGGGACGAGCGCGTTGAGCTCGGCCAGGTCGGCCCGGGGCTGGTTCTGGAAGCTGAACACGGTATCGAACAGGTCACCGAGGCCCGCGAGTTGCTGTACCTCGGACAGCCCGAGGTGGTGGTGTTCCAGCAGGTCGTTCTGCTGGGCGTAGAGGCGCTGCACCAGGTCGGCGAACGGCTCGGCCGGGTCGAGTTCCGCACGCACCGGCAGCATGTTCAGGAAGAGCCCCACCATGCCCTCGACGCCGGGGAGTTCCGGTGGCCGGGCCGAGCTCACCGCGCCGAACACGACGTCGGAACGTCCGGTACGGCGGCCGAGGACGACCGCCCAGCATGCCTGGAGCACCGTGTTCAGGGTGACGTTCTGCCCGCGGGCCCAGGACGTGAGCTGCGCGGTCAGGTCCTCTGGCAGCTCGTACGAGATCGACTCGGGGAGCAGGGAGGCGCCGGGCCGTTCCACGGTGGACAGGCGGGTGGGCTCGGTGACCCCGTCCAGCGCGGTGCGCCAGGCGGTGCGGGCCGCCTCCGTGTCCTGGACCGCGAGCCAGGCGAAGTAGTCGCGGTAGGACGGCGCGGGCGGCAGCACGGAGGCGTCGGCGCCGGCCGCGTAGAGGGTGAACAGTTCGCGGGCCAGGACGCCCATCGACCAGCCGTCCGCCACGAGGTGGTGCAGGGTCCACAGCAGCCGTACCCGCTCCCCGGGGAGCCGGATCGCGGTGAAGCGCAGGAGCGGAGCGGTCGTCAGGTCGAAGCCGCGCTCCCAGTCGGCGTCGGTCAGCCGGGCCGTCTCGGCCTCCCGCTCGGCCTCGTCGGCCGGCCCGGTGAGGTCGACTTCGGTCCACGGCGTGCCGACGTGGCCCGCCACGGCCTGCACGGGCTCCTCCTCCGGCGGCGCCTCGGGGAAGCACACACGCAACCCCGGGTGCCGGGCCAGCAACGCGTCGGCCGCGGCGCGGAACGTGACGGCGTCGAACGGGCCCTCGACGTCGAGGACGACCTGCAGCAGATAGGTGTCCGTGCCGTGCCGGTCGAGTTCGGCCTGGACGAGCAGGCCCTTCTGCAGCGGGGACAGGGGCAGCACTTCGTCGCGGGGCCCGCGCTCCTCGGCGTGCCGGACAAGGGTCTCCAGCGCGCGGAACCAGGTGCGCGCGATGTCCTCGGCGTCGGCGTCCGCGAACAGGTCCGCCGCCCAGATCCAGTCCGCGACCAGGTACGGACCGTCCGCGCGGTCCTCGGTGACCGGGGTGACGGCGAGGACGTGCCGCAGCGGCATACGGGGGTGGACGCCGGTGCCGACGACGGCGTCCTCGGTCACCAGTGACCAGTCGCCGCTCGGGGCGTCGGTCCGGAAGCGTCCGAGGTAGTTGAAGCCGATCTCGGGCACACCTCGGCGGGCGAGCGCCGAGAGCGTCTGCGGGTTGAGGTGGCGCAGCAGGCCGAAGCCGAGGCCGTGGTCGGGCAGCACGCGCAACCGCCGCTGCACCTCGCGGACCGCGGTGCCGACACTGTCGCCACCGGCCCAGAGATCGTCCCAGTCCACCGTTTCGCCGAGCCCGAGCAGCACGGGGTAGACGCTGGTGAACCAGCCGACCGTGCGGGAGATGTCGACGTCGTCGGCGAACTGCTCCCGGCCGTGACCCTCCATTTCGACCAGGGTCGTGGGCGTGTCGTCCCCGACGCGGCGGCGACGCCAGTCGGCGACCGCGATGCCGAGGGCGGTGAGCATCAGGTCGTTGATCTCACCGTCGTAGACACCGCGGACGCAGGACAGCAGGGCGGCCGTGGTGTCGGTGTCCAGTTCCAGGCGCAGCCGGTGCGCGGTGCCGTAGACGTCGCGGAGCGGGTCCAGCGCGCGGTCGCCGAGGGGCGGTGTGCCGCCGCTGAGCTGTTCGGACCACAGCGGGAACTCGGCCACCCGGTCAGCGGTGCGGGCCTGTTCGCCCAGCAGCTTCGTCCACTCGCGGTAGGAGGTGGGGACTGGGGCGGGGGCGTCGCCCGCGACGGCGGCGGCGAGGTCGGAGACGAGGACACGCCAGGAAACGCCGTCCACGCACAGATGGTGGGTGAGCCACACCAGGCGACCGGTCCGGCCCGGTCCGGCGTCCAGCAGGACCAGCTGGGTCACGGAGCCGGTGTCCGGGGAGAGCCGGCCACGGGCGAGGCCGGTCTGCTCGCGGACGGCGGCGGCCGTGGCCTCCGGGTCGTCGGCGAGATGGGAGACGTCGACGCGGTGCACCACGTCGGCGGCGCGTACCGCCCCCGGCGGCAGCGCCTCCAGTGACCACAGTCCCTCGGCGGGCACCGTGAGCCGCGTGCGCAGCGCGGCGTGCCGGTCGAGAAGGGCGTCGACCGCGCCGCGCAGGGCGTCGAGGCTCAGGCCGGCGGGGGTGACGAGGACGACGTACTGGCTGTACTCCCGGGAGCGTTCGTCAAGAGCGGCCAGGTCCTCGCGCAACTGGTGGGCGATGGGGCCGAGTTCGATCTCGCCGGTGCCGTCCTGGCCGACGACCGGACGGGCGGGCCCGTCGGCCGGAGCGGCGGCGGCGATGGCCCGCGGGGTGCCGTGCTTGCGGATCAGCAGCGGGGTGACGGCCAGGCCGGCCTTGCGGGCGTGGCCGACCACCTGGATGGCGGTGATGCTGTCACCGCCCAGTTCGAAGAAGTTGTCGTCGACACCGGCGCCGGGCACGCCGAGGATCTCCGCGAAGACGGCGCACAGGATCTCCTCGCCCCGGGACCGCGGCGCGCCGGGCGACTGCGCGGGGACCCCGCGGCCGGTGTGCGGCAGCGGCAGCGCCTTGCGGTCGACCTTGCCGTGCGCGGTGAGCGGGAGCGACTCCAGGAGCATCAGGTGCGCCGGCACCATGTACTCCGGGAGCGTCGCCGCCAGGTGCGCGCGGACCTGGGCGGCGTCGGGGCCGGTGCCCTCGCGTGGGACGCAGTAGCCCGTGAGATGTCTGCCGCCGGAGGTGTCGGCGGTCACCGTGACCACGGCGTCGGCCACACCCTGGTGGCGGCGCAGGGCGTGCTCGATCTCGCCGAGCTCGATGCGGTGGCCGCGGATCTTCACCTGGTGGTCCCTGCGCTCCAGGAAAACCAGTTCACCGCTCTCGTTCCAGCGCACGCGGTCGCCGGTGCGGTACATCCGGGAGCCCGCACCACCGAACGGATCGGCGACGAAGGTGCCCGCCGTGCGGGCCGGATCGGCGAGGTAGCCCCGGCCGACGCCGGTGCCCGCGACGTACAGTTCGCCCGGTGTGCCGTGCGGCACGGGTCGCAGGTCGTCGCCGAGCACGTACAGGCGGGTGTTGCGCACGGGGGTGCCGATCGGGACGGGCCCGTCGGCGGCCGGGGTGTGGCGGATGTGCGCGTGGGTCACGTCGTCGGAGCACTCGGTGGGCCCGTAGGCGTTGACGAGGGGGGTTGCCGGGCAGCGGGCGAGCCAGCGCCGGCACAGGTCGGCGGGCAGGGCCTCACCGGTCACGATCAGCCTGCGCAGGGCGGGCAGATCCACGTCGCTGCCGGCGAGGTCCCAGGCGTCGAGTGCCGCGCGCAGCAGGGACGGGACGACCTCCAGCACGGTCACGTCCTCGGCCGCGGCCAGCGGGAACAGCAGGCCGGGATCGGCGGCGGTGTCCCGGCCGACGACACGCACCCGGCCGCCGACGACGAGCGGGGCGAGCATCTGCCAGACGGAGATGTCGAAGGTGACGGGGGCGTTCTGCACGAGCGTGTCCCGCTCGGTCAGCGCCAGGTCGTCGACCTTGGCGAGCAGGTGGTTCACCATGCCCGCCCGGTGCACCATGGCGCCCTTGGGGCGGCCCGTGGAGCCGGAGGTGAAGATCACGTAGGCCAGGTCCTGCGGAGCGCCGACGAGCGGCGCCAGCCCGTCAGCCGGGTCCTCGCCGCTCTCGGGAGTCACGATCCGCACGGGGTGAGCGGTGGCCGCGGCGGCCTCCTCCGCCAGGGCCCGGTGCGGAGCGTCGGCGATCAGGCAGCCTATGCCGTTGTCGGTGAGCAGGGCGGCGGTCCTGGCGACGGGGGCGTTGGGGTCCAGCGGCACGTAGGCGGCGCCGGCGCCGATGACGGCGAGTACCGAGGCCACGAACCCGGCGCCGGGAGCGGCGAGTACACCGACGAGACCGGTGGCGGGGACGGAACGGGAGAGCGCCGAGGCACGGCCCACGAGGGATGCGTACGTGGTACGGGCGCCGTCCTCCGCGACGGCCACCGCGTCGGGACGCCGGACGGCCTGCTCACGGATCCGCTCGACGACGCACGTGAAGTCCGCAGTGCGCTCGGGGCCGGTGGCGGTGCGCAGCCAAGCCGCGTCCTCCTCCCGGGTGCCGTCCCCGGGCACGTCCAGGCCGCCGACGCGCTGCTCGCCGCCGGCCGCGGCGAACCGCTCGACGAACGCGGTGAGCCGGGCGAGGTGCTGTTCGGTCTCGGCCTCCGTGTAACGGTCCGGGTTGCCGTTGAGGTGGATCTCGATGCCACCGCCGGGAGCCTCTACGAGGGTGACCATCACGTCGTCGACGAGTCCGGTGGACAGGTTGTGCACCTGCGCCGTGCACGGGCCGAGGTCCAGTCCGGTCTGCTGGGGCAGCAGGTTGACGAACGGTCCGAACGGACGGCGGTCGTCGCTGCGCAGGCCCATGTCGCGGCGGATGGCGCTGACCCGGTGGCGCTGGTGCCGCAGGGCCTGCGCGAGTTCACGGGAGGTGAGCCGCAGCAGCTCCGCCTTGGTCAGGGTGGGCCGCACGGGCACCCGCAGGGGCAGGTAGTTGGCCATCATGCCGGGCACGGCCCGCTGCCGGGCGCTCAACCGGGCGGTGGCCGGCAGGGTGAGCAGGACCTCCTCGGTGCCCGCCGTCCGCTGGGTGTACACGGCGACGGCGGCCATGGCCACGGTGGGCCAGGTGACCTCCGACCGGCGCGCGCTCTCCCGCAGCTGCCGCGCGGCCCGCGCGGACAGGACGGCGGAGCGGCGCAGGAACCCGCTGGGCAGGCCGGCCGTGGGCTCCCGACGGGACAGGGTGACCGGTTCCGGCTGCTCGGGGAAGCGGTGCTGCCAGAACTCGGCGTCGCGCCGGGCGCGTCCGGACTCGCGGTAGGCCGTCTCGGCGTCGACCAGTTCACTCAGCGGCGGCAGCGCCCCGTCGGCGGCGGTGCCGTCCGGGCCCGCCGCGTACAGTTCGGCGAGCCGGCGCCACAGGACGGTCTGACTGAAGCCGTCACACAGCAGGTGGTGCACGCACAGGTAGAAGAAGGCGCGGTCCGGGGCGACGGTGAGCAGCGCGCTGCGCATCAGCGGGAAGTCGTCGAGCCCGAGAGGGACGGCGAGGTCCTCACGCATCCACGTGAGGGCGGCGGCGGCGGGGTCCGCCGCGGCCCGCACGTCGATCTCGGCCAGTGGCGGCTCGGCGAGCGGCTCGATGTACTGGTGCGGCTCGCCGTCGCTGTCGGTGAAGCGGGCCCGCAGGCACTCGGCCTCGTCGACGAGGCGGCCCAGCGCGGTCCGGAAGCGCTTCGCGTCGAGCGGGCCACGGATGTCGAGGTACCCGGCGGAGTTGTGGGCGTTGCTCCGGCCCACGTCCCTCACGTCGAGCCAGATCTCCAACTGGCCCGCGGTCAGCGCCAGTGCGGCGCCCGGCGTCGAAGTCATCACAGGCTCCCAGAGGAGGTCGGGCCGACCGTGGCGGGATCGGCGGGGGTGTCCGGGGTCGGGTCGGGGTGGGGGAGGGCCGGTGCGCCGCGGTCCGGGACGGGGCCGCCGTGGCCGAGCGGCTCGGAGACGGGCGCGGCGGAGCCGGTCGTGGCGGGGGCGGTCGTGGCGTTGGCGAGTACGCCGGCGCCGTAGACGTCCTGCACCCACGCGTCGTCGTAGACGGTGTCCAGATAGCGCTCACCGAGGTCCGGCGCGATGGCGACCGCGGTCAGGTCACCGCCGGGACGGTTCTCGCGCAGCCAGCGGACGGCGCCGCTGAGCACCGTCCCGGTCGAACCGCCGAGCAGGAAGCCCTCGCGCAGCAGAGCCCGGCAGGCGCGGACGGTGTCGGTCTCGGGCACGATCACGACGTCGTCGACGAAGGAGTCGTCCAGCAGGGCCGGCCGGACGCTGGTGCCGAGGCCGGGGATGAAGCGGGGGGCCGGCTCGCCACCGAAGTTGACCGAACCGACGGCGTCGATGGCGACTATGGTCACCGACGGGTTGTTCTCATGGAAGAAACGGGCGCATCCCATCAGCGTCCCGGTGGTGCCCGCCCCGACGAAGAGCACGTCGAGGTCGGGGAAGGCCTTGGCGATCTGCGGCCCGGTCGTCTGGTAGTGCGCGGTCCAGTTGCCGTCGTTTGCGTACTGGTTCAGCCAGTGGAAGTCGTCGTGCTCCGCGCACAGCCGGTTCACCAGCTCCAGGCGCGCACCGAGCAGTCCCCGCTGCGGATGGGGGCGGGAGACGATCCGGACCTCGGCGCCCAGCCGCTGCATCAGCCGTCGGGAGGCCTGCGTACAGCGTGAGTCGGTGACGCAGACGAAGCCGTAGCCCCGGCTGACGGCGACGAGGCTGAGGGCCACGCCCAGGTTTCCGGACGAGCTCTCGACGATGGTCATGCCCGGGCGCAGCACTCCGGTGCGCTCAGCGGAATCCACCATCTCGTTCGCGGCCCGCAGTTTGACCGAGCCCGCGAAATTGAATCCCTCACATTTCAGATACAGCGGATGCCCGGTGATCCGCCGGACGTCGACGAAAAGGTCGTCGACGTCGAACTCCTGCGGCGTCGTGATGACTGGCATGCGTCTACTCCCGCCCGATCCCCAGGTGCTCAGTCGGCTGTGGTCTGCCGCTGTCCGTAGCGGTCCAGTTCGTGGAAGAAACCGTCGACGACGCGGAGTTCGCCGGCGTCGTGGATCAGATCGTGGACGTACTTGGCGACCGCGAGGTCCAGGACGCCGAGTCCGAAGGGGGAGAAGACCAGGGGCACCGAGGGGTCGGGGCGTAACGTCCCGGTCATGACGTCGTACAGGGTGCCGGTGATGAATTGCCGGCCGCCCGAGTGCTGTTCGGCGAGGTGGACCGAGGTGTCGGCCTTCAGGCAGTGCTCGATGTCGTCGACGATGTTGGCCGACCGCAGGATGATCTCGGGGGAGAGGTCGCGCAGCGATATGTGCAGGACGAGCGGCCGGTGTGCGAACAACTCGGGATCGGTGACGTGCGGCCGGCCGGCGACGGTGGCGAAGAGCACGAGGTCACAGGAGCGCAGCAGGTCCTCGGGGTCGTCGTGGACGGTGATGGGAGCCGTCTCGCCGGATCGCTCCAGGCAGGAGCGGAATTCGTGCGCGTACTCGGCCCGCAGGTCGTGGACGCCCACCTCGTCGAAATCCCAGCCCGTGGCGGCCAGGAAGGTGTGGAGATAGCGGGCGATGAGACCCGTCCCCACGATGCCGAGCCGGCGCGGACGGGGCCGGTCGCGCGACAGCCAGTCCGCGGCGAGCGCGGCGGACGCGGCCGTCCTGACCGCGCTGATGATCGACCCCTCCATGCAGGCGAACGGATAACCCGTCGCGGGGTCGTTCAGCAGGAGCGCGGCGGAGGCGCGTGGCAGTCCGGACCGGATGTTGGCCGGGAAACTGGATATCCACTTGATGCCGTCCACACCGATGTCCCCGCCGCAGGAGGCGGGCAGCGCGATGATGCGCGCGTCGGGCCGGTCGGGAAAGCGCAGGAAATAGGAGGGCGGATTGACGGTCCGTCCCGTGCCGTGGAGCCGGTAGGCGTCCTCGACGATCTCCACGACCTGTTTCTCGCGGCCGGATAGGGCGGCATGGACCTGCGCGCCGGGGATCACTGCGAAAGCCGGAGACGGCTTCACCATGAATGTCCACCTCTTCAGACAATGACGTGCTCGGATCGACCGAGAACGATGAGTTCATGTTTCCGCCGTGTCCTGACGGCGGGCTGATCCGCCGCTGACGCACCCGCGCGTTTCAGCGCGCGGCGACGGGCGGCCGGGTGCGCTCGACCTTTCCGCCGAGCAGTCCCTGGAAAAGGTTGAGCTTCTGCATGTTGGCGGTGCCTTCGAGGAATTCCATCGCTCGGGCATCGCGGGCGAGCTTGTCCAGCAGCGGATGGTCCAGGCGTGCGCCCGGCCCGAAGAACGCGCAGGCCGCCATGGTGGCCTCCTCGGCCAGGCGGGCGGTCCGCAGCTTGGCGGCCGAGGCCAGGTGGCCGTCGGTGCCGCGGGCGTCGACGGCGGCGGCGGCGTGGTGCACCAGGTGCCGTGCCGCGTCGACGCGGCGGCCCAGGTCGGCGAGTTTCTCGCGCTCCGCCGTGCGCAGCGTACGGCGATGAGTGGTGACGTACTCGACGGCGGCGCGGGCGATGCCGACCGCGATGGCGGCGACGCCGGGGCGCAGCATGTTGAAGGTCTGGACGAACGCCCACACACCGCGCCGGGTCGAGGGAAGGTGCCGGCCGAGGAAGCGCTCCTGCGGCACCGGTACGCAGTCCATCTCGATGGAGCTGATCCGGGCCCCGCGCAGTCCGATCATGTCGAGCGGCTCGGCGCGGAACCCGGGCACGGCGGTGTCGACCAGCACGGCGGTGATGCCGAGCGGACCCGGCCCGCTGCGGGCGAACACCACGCCGAGCTGGGCGCGCGAGGCGTTGCCGACGTAGCGTTTCTCCCCGCTCAGCAGGGCGCCGTCCGCGGTCGGCGTGAGGGTGCTGCGCAGCGCCGCGGCGTCCGAGCCGCCGTCCGGCTCCGTCAGGGCGAAGCAGGTCCACAGCGGCTCGCTGAGCATACGGCCGTAGAACCACCGTTTCTGCTGCTCGTCCGCGAAGAGGCCGACGGCGACTCCGGCGAGGAGCGGGCCGGGAGCGGCGACCAGGGTGCCGACGTCGGCGCAGGCCAACTCCTCCATGACGATGGCGCGTTCCAGGGCCGATACGCCGTGGAAGCGGTACCCGTCGATCTTCTCGGGCTCGTGGCCGTACTCGGCGGGGATGCCCATCGTCGCGAGGTGGCGTACGGCGGGCAGGCCGAAGTGGTGGCGCACGGCTTCCGGGTCGCGGTCGATCTCCAGGGCGAGCGGACGCAGGTCCGCGCCCCACTCGCGCATCTGGCCCCGCAGGGCCGCCAGGCGGGGGTCCACGTGGCTCACGTTCCCTCCTCGTGCGCCGCGTGGGCCTCGGCCAGCAGCTCCGAGACGTAGGCGGTCATGCCGGGGCTGTCGGTGAGGTAGCCCGAGGCGCCCAGCAGCCGGACCTGTTCGCGATCGGCCGCGGTGATCCGCCGTTGCAGGTGGTGCAGCATCGGCAGGTCGAGGTCGGCGGACGCGGCCCCGGTCACGACGGCACGGATCTCCAGTTGTTCGACCAGGACGTCGGCGACCGTTCCCTTCACCAACTGCTGTTGCAGCAGGGTCGCGTCACCGGAACGCCGACGCGCGAGACGGCCGACGCATGCCGCGCGCAACGCCTCCGAGAGCCCTAGGCGCAGCCACACCAGCCCCAGGGCGAGGACGGCGCGTTCCTCCTGGTCGGCGTCGGCGTCGGCGGCCTCGGGTGGCGGGACCCGCAGCATCACGACCGGGCCGCCCGGCAGGTCGGCCTCGGCCAGTGGCGTCTCCAGGTGGGGCCTGCGGGGGTGGCGCACCCCGTCGGTCCAGACCGCCCCGGCCCGCGCGTAGGTCGATGCGGCGACGACGGCGTGCCCGCCCGGGCCGCACGGCAGCAGGCCCGGTAGGACGGCGGAGGAGAGCACGTCCAGTGCCGGGGCGAGGCCCTCGTGCCGGGCCGCACGGTGACAGCGTTCCATCAGCTCCGCGCCGCCGGGTGGACTGACGCCGCCGTGCGTCCTGGCGCCGCCGTACGGGGGCGCGGCGTCCCGCGTGGGCACGGTCATACCGTTCTCCGGTCCAGGAGGCACACGCTGAGTTCGCCGGTCTGCGGATCGTGGTCCACGAGGGCGAGGCGGTCGTCGTCGTGCGGCATCCGCCGTGCCTCGCCGGCCAGCACGGACAGCGCGCCCGACGCCGGCAGTCCGGCCGGTGCCCGCACCAGGCGCCCGGTGTGCCCGGGAAGGTCGCGGGCGGCGTCGACGGCGGGGCCGAGGACGACCGGGGCCGCCGGGCCGCAGCCGAGGTCGTCCAGCAGGTCCCGGACCAGGTCCCGCACGTCCTGCGACGCCACGCCGGACGTGCGGCGCAACGACAGTTCCCCGGCCGCTCCGTCGGCGGTGAGCAGCAGGGCGGCTCCCGCGTCGCCGGCGAGGTATTGCCCGGTCTCGTACGGCAGGGTCGCCTGGTCGAGGACGAACACTGCGGCGGAGCGGTACCCGTGGCGCCGGACGTACCGGCCGGCCAGCTCCAGGGCGACGAAGGGCGCGGCTGAACCGCAGTCCGCGACGGTGAACACCCGCGGCCGGCCGGGGATGACCTCGGACAGGCAGGTGACCGCGGCGAGCCGGCAGTCGAGGTCGGGGGTGGCGTGGGCGACCACGGCGAGGTCGATCTCCGTGGGCTCAGGGGCCAGGTCGGCCAGCAGGGCCGCGGCCATGCCGGCGAACGTGTTCCCCGAGCCCCGTTCCGCGACGTCGGGGCGGTGCACGACACCGTACAGGGCGGTCAGGTCGGCGAAGTGCCGCCGGGAGAACGGATCGTCGATCCGCGCCGTCCCCTCGGGGAACGTGCGGTGTGTGGCCCCGGCCAGCCGCAGCGGGAGCACGCCGGAGTGACTCGCCCCGGCGTGGGCCTGGGCGGACTGCACGGTCATCCTCAGGCACCCATTTCCGAGGCGATGAAATCGGCCAGGGAGCGCACGCTCGCGAAGTGCGCCATTTCCAGTGAGTCCGTGTCGAACTCGATGTCCAGCGACTCCTCCAGCCGCATCAGCATCTCGAAGACACCCGTCGAGTCGAGTCCGAGCTCGTCGAAGAGCCGGGAGTCCTCGGTCAGCTCCGGCAGGTCGTAGTCGAGGACGTCGCCGAGGGCCGCGGAGATCTCGGTGACGATCCGGTCGCGGGCGGTGGCGGTCAGTCCGGTCATGGTCGGCGGTCCTTCCAGTGGTGTTCCAGGTCAGTTGGAGGCGGTGGCTCGCGCGGTCAGTACGGCTTCCGGCAGCCGCTGCTTGCTCAGCAGGTCGTCGGGGCGGTCGCGCTCACGGATGAGATGTGCGCGGCCGTCGACCACGAGCACTTCGGCGGGATACCCGTGGCTGAGGAAGTGCACGGGGGAGGCGGTGGGTCCGTAGGCGCCCGAGCGGTCCACCCCGAGCAGGTCGCCCGGGCGGACCGGAGGCAGTTCTGCCTTCTTCGCCAGCGTGTCGTTCGGGGTGCACAGCGGCCCGGTGACGTTCCAGTGCTCCGTGCCGGTCGCCTCGGCGGAGCCGCTGAGCAGGCGCATCGGGAAGTTCCGCTTCACGAAGGAGCCGATCCCGACCGCCGCCATGTGGTGGTGGGTGCCGCCGTCGGTGACGGCGAAGCGCTCCCCGAGCGAGGTCTTCACGTACCGGACACGCACCACATAGGTGCCGGCCTCGGCGGTGAGGTACCTGCCGAGTTCCATCACCAGCCGGGTGTGCGGATGCCGGTCGGCGAAGCCGGCCACGACCGGGTTGAGCCCCGACGCCAGCAGGGACAGGTCGAGGTCGCGCTCGCCGTCGAAGTAGGCGACCCCGAGCCCGCCGCCGATGTCCACGAGTTCCAGTTCGAAGCCGAGCGCGGTCGACAGGCGTTCCGCGAGCTCGAAGATGCGCGCGGAGTTGTCGACGACGGACCGCTCGCTGAGGATACGGGTGCCCATGTAGACCTGTACGCCGATCAGCCGGACGTGCGGGAAACGCTGGGCGAGACGGGTGTCGGCCAGCAACTGGGCCTCGTCGATGCCGAACTGGCGCGGTTTGCCGCCCATGGTGAGGCCCGAGCCCTTCACCGAGAACGCCGGGTTGACGCGCAGGACGACGCGCGCACGCCGTCCGCGTTCCCGGGCCAGCTCGTCGATCGATGCGAGCTCCTGGAACGACTCGCACACGACGGCGGCCACGTCCTCGTCCAGACAGGCGGCCAGTTCCTCGCGGCTCTTGCCCGGCCCGAGGAAGAGGATGTCCTCGGGGGCGACCCCGGCCCGGCGCGCGGTGAGCAACTCGGTCAGGGAGGAGACCTCGGCGCGTGCGCCGTGAGCGTGCAGCAAGGCGCAGATGGCGATGTTGGGGTTGGCCTTGAGCGAGAAGAAGATCTCCAGCCGGGGGTCGAAGGCCTCGCGCAGCTCGCGCATGCGGCCCTCCAGCGCGTCCCCGTCGTACAGGTACATCGGGGTGCCGTACGTCTGCGCGAGCTCGACGAGGGGGATCCCCTGGACGTCGGGTTCCGTGGTCATGCCGCCTTGTCCTTTCGTGTCGCGAGCCGAGCGGTGATCTCCGCGTCGAGCGCGTCGATCCCGGCGTCCGAGTCCGCCACGGCGACCCCGTACAGACGGCCGTCGACGGTGCCCGCGGCCGGCTCCCCGCCGTCGGGGAAGGCCGCGTTGACCGTGGCGTAGTTGTTGACCAGGAGGCCGGTGCCGCGGGAGGTGTCGAACAGGAGCCCGTCGAGCAGGCGCCGGGTCTCCTCGAACGGCAGGGGCGAGGTGAGCCGCAGCGGGTAGTGGCGGGCGACGGCGATCCGGCCGGCCGTGACGAACCGCTCCTGCAAGCCGACCTGGTAGGTCGACATGTTGTTGCGGGCGTTGATCTCCACGACCGGGTACAGCTCACCCGCAGGGTCGACCATGGCGTCCACGCCGACCACGCCGAAGAAGCCGTCGGCGGCCAGGCGCTTGCCGAGCCGGTCGGCGGCGTCGCGTACGACGTGCTGCTGCGCGGCCGACAGGCGGGCGGGCATCCGGTGCCCTTTGTGGACACCGCCCTCGGTGAGCTGTTCCTTGACGAAGTCGAAATGCACGCTCCCATCGCGGGAGACCGTGAACTGGTAGTTCAGGTCGGCCTGTTTCGCCACCCACTCCTCGACGACGAACGCGACGGCCTCGTTGCCGGACCGTTCCGCCTGCTTGCGCAGCATGCCGAGGATCCGGTCGGAGCGACGCCGGCTCTCCAGCACGGCGATGCCCTTGCCGGAGACGCCGAACGCCTCCTTCACCACGTGGCGTGCGCCGGTGTCGTCCGTGGCGGCGGCGAAGGCGTCCGCGAGTTGGGTGAGCGTCTCGCACGCCCAGCCCCTGGGCTGGCGCAACCCGAGCTCGTCGGCGACCCGCCGGCTGTAGACCTTGCTGTTGACCGCCTTGCACGTCACCGGGTCCGGTCCCGCGAGCGGCAGTCCGGTCGCCGCCGCCAGCCGCTGTTCGTGCTGGGAGATGCCGTGCGCGGTGATGCGGCAGCCGTCGGCGGCCAGGCCGGAGAGGGCCTTGATGAGCGCCGGGTCGTCGAGGGCGTCCTCGGTCACCGTCCGCTGGGGGTCCTGGTGGCCGGCCACGTGGATCCTGGGCAGCTCCACCCCGAGGCCGTCGAGGAAGGCCAGGTAGTCGTCGTCCGGCCGGGTCTTGAGCACCACGTGGTCGGATCCGCCGCCCATGAGCAGGGCGAACTCGTCCATGTGGTTGACCACGGCGTTGGCCGTCGCGGCCGACAGCCGAGGCAGTGTGTGTTCGCCGCGTGCCCATTGCTGCTCCACCTCGAAGTTGCCGAGGAACAGCAGGGGGGTGTCCGGCGAGCCGGTGAGTGCCGTCGCGAGCCGCGCGCGGAAGCCGGGGCGGTTGCCGCTCATGTGTCGTCCTCTCGGTGTCAGTGTTGGAGCACCGTCGCGGCGAACGACTGGCCCAGTCCCGCGGAGGTCATCAGATAGGTGTCTCCGGGCCCGAGCAGGCCGAGTTCGCGTGCGGACTGGTAGTTGACGAAGGGGTCGGCACAGAAGCAGTGTCCGGTCTTCGCGATGTTGTCCAGAAAGATGCGCTCCCGGGGGATGCCCAGGTGGCTCGCCGCGACGGTCCACGAGACGCGGTTGACGTTGTGCGGCAGTACGAGGTCGAGGTCGGCGATGCCGAGTCCGGCGGCGTCGAGCGCGCCGTGGATGACCTCGGACATGACGTCCTGGTAGATGCGCTTGGCCTCCCTGGCCCCCTCGGGGTCCAGGTCGATCACGCCGTCGTCGCGGCCGATGATGCGGGCCTCGTAGCCGAGCACCCGGTCCCGGGGGCCGTTCGCGCTGACGAGCAGGGCTGTCATGCCCTCGCCCATGATGGAGACGTCCTCGACCCACTGGGAGAACGGGGTGAACGTCTTGTCGCCGGCCAGCACCAGCGCGAGCGCGTCGGGGTCGGGGTCGGCGTCCAGCAGGGTGCCGGCCACGTCGAGGGCGAGCAGTCCGGTGGCGCAGCCGTGGTCGGCCACGGAGAACGCGGTCGCGTGGCGCAGGCCGAGCGCCTCGCGCACCTGCTGGAGGGGGCTGACGGGATACGGCGCTGTGGTGCGCAGCCCCTTGGCGCGCACCACGTAGCGCACACGGTCTTCCTGACCCGCGAGGGCCTCCAGCTTCCCGGCCGCCGCCAGCAGCAGCTCGGCCTCGGACTGGTCGGGCGCCTGGCAGATCCGCTCCAGGCCGTAGAGCCTGGTGAACCTGCGCACCTGCTGGTCCGTCAGTCCCAGCGGTTGGCGCAGCTCTTCGACGGAAATGGTGGGTGGCAGGTAACTCGACACCGCTTCTAGCGAGGTCATGCGCCGGGCCTCCTTGAGTGGTCGGAGCCACTCAAGACTCGTCCGAGGCGCTGACAGCGGGCTGACACCCCGCTGATCCCTGATCGCTCACCGGTGCCCTCCCGCGGCCGGCCGAGCGCGGCCCCGGGTCAGGCGCTGAGGGGCGTGGGTCAGGAGTTCTTGACGGTGATGTCGCCGTTGCTGGTCTGCAGTCCCAGCTCGTACCGACCCGACGGGTCGTTGGTCACGTCGATGTTCTTGTCACCGTTGTGCGTATCCGCTGTCACGTGGTAGCCGGCCTGGGGCATCGTCAGCGTGATGTCGCCGTTGGACGTCTTGGCCTGCACGTTCAGCGGCGTGGTCGGCGTCAGGTTGATCGCTCCGTTGGAGGTCTGGGCCTTGATCCGTGTGCCCTTGATGCCCTCGCCGGTGATCCGGCCGTTTGAGGTCTTCACCTCGACCGTTCCCGACACCCCGTTCATCTCGACGCGGCCGGAACTGGTCGTCACCTTCACCGAGCCGACCTTGGACAGGTGGATCGCGCCGCTGGACACGTCACCGCTGACCGGGACGCCGGCCGGCACGTCGACGGTGTAGTTGACCGAGCAGTGGCTGCCGCAGCCGTCGAGGACGAGAACGCCGTCCTCGATCCGGTGTGTGGCGCCGTCGGGCTTGTCGCCCCGGTACTCGACCTCGCGGTGTAAGGACAGCTTCTCGCCGCCTTCGGTGCCATTGACGGTGACACCCCCCGAGCCGTTCTCCAGCCGTACCGAGGTGATCTTCCCCGACAGTGTGCTGTCGTCCTCGAAGGTCTTGCCTTTCACCAGACCGCACGCGGCGAGTCCGCCGAGAGTGAGCCCGGCCGCCGCGAAGATCCCGAGGCCGCGAAGTTGGTGACGCATGAAAGTCCCCCAGTCTGGAGAGTTGCCTGAACAGGCCTGAAGTAAGTGCTGGTCAAGGGCGCTCGAGGCCCAACAGGTCTTGACGCTATCGCAACGCCAACCGCGCCACCATGGGGCAAACCCCCGGTTCGGCCGAGGGCTGTCCGCACTCCCCGACGGCCTGGCGGTGGTCGCACCGACAGGCCGTCAGTCGCACGTCAGCGCCCTGTCAGCGGGCCGGGCCAGCATCGACCCATGACTGCGGCGACGACCCGGCCCCCGGACAGGACACTGGGCGTGCTCGGCGGCATGGGGCCCGCGGCGACGGCGGAATTCCTCCGGCTGCTGGCCGCCGACGTGCCGGCCGCCCGGGACCAGGAGCATCCCAGGATCGTCATGCTCTCCGACCCCGGCATCCCCGACCGTACGGCCGCGATCCTCGGCGACGACACCGAGGCGGCACTGCGCATACGCGAAGATCTCTTCACGCTGGCCGGCTGGGGGGCCGACCTGCTGGCGATTCCCTGCAACACCGCCCACGCGCTGCTCGACGACATCGCCTCCGAACTCCCCGCCCCGGTCGTCGACATCGTCGACGCCACCCTGGACGAGGCGGCACGGGTGAGTCCCGAAGGCGGCTGGCTCACCGCCACCACCGGAACCGTGGCCAGCGGCCTCTACCAGAAACGGGCGGCCGTGCGCGGGTATCCGCTGCACGTCCCGGATGAGGCGGAGCAGGAACTCGTCCACGAGGCCGCCGTCCAGGTGAAGGCCGGGCGGAGCGACGCCGCGTCCGGCATGTTCCGGGACGCCGTGGAGTCTCTGTGGCGGCGGCGGTCCCTTCCGGTGCTGGCCGCCTGCACGGAACTCCCTCTCGCGCACCGGCACGCCGGGCTGCCCGCGCAGACCATGGTGTCCAGCCTGCACGCACTGTCCCGCGCCTGCGTCGCCGCGCTGTACTGAGGGGAGCCCCATGCTCTGGACCCGTTGTACCCGACCACGCGCGTGGGCCCCGGTGCGGCTGTTTTGCTTCCCGCACGCCGGCGGCTCGCCGCTGTTCTTCCGCGACTGGAGCGGGGCACTGGCCGATGTCGAAGTGCACACCGTTTGTTACCCGGGACGCGGCGAGCGCTTCGGCGAGGAGTGGGCCCGCGACCTGTGCCTGATGGCACGTCAGATCGCCCAGGAGATACAGGCGTCGGACGACGGCCGGTGCATCGCCCTCTTCGGGCACAGCATGGGCGCGCTCGTGGCCTACGAGACGGGCGCGGACCTGGAGCACCACGGTACCGCGGTGGACCGTCTCTTCGTGTCGGGCGCGCGGGCGCCGCAGTTGCCACGGCCCGCCGCGCCGACCGGTGCGGAAGCCGTCCGCAGAACACTGACCGAACTGGGCGGCACCGCACCGGAACTGCTGGACGACCCCGGCTTCCGCGAGTTGATGCTGCCCGTCGTCACCGCCGACTTCGCCATGCTGGGCGCGTACGTGCAGCCGGACCGTGCACCCCTGTCCTGCCCCGTCACCGCGCTGGTCGGGGAGGCCGACCCCCGGGTGACCCCGGCGCAGGCGGCTGCCTGGCAGGTGTCGACCCGAGGGGCCTTCCGGATGCGGACGGTGCCCGGCGACCACTTCTACCTGGCCTCGAGCCCGCCGTTCGACGTGCTCAGGGACGACTGCCGGGGGTAGCAGGACGCGGAGCGCTCCCGGTACATCTCGGCGAGGAGGAAGGCGAGGTCGAGGGACTGGGTGTGGTTGAGCCGCGGGTCACAGGCCGTCTCGTAGCGGTGGGGCAGGTCCTCGGTGCGCACTTCGTTGCCGCCTCCCACGCACTCGGTGACGTCGTCGCCGGTGAGTTCGACGTGGACCCCACCGGGGTGGGTACCCAGCGCCTGGTGCACTTCCACGAAGCCGCGGACCTCGTCGAGGATCGCGTCGAAGCGGCGCGTCTTGTGGCCGCTCGGCGCGGTGAAGGTGTTGCCGTGCATGGGATCGCTGACCCAGCAGACCTGAGCCCCTTCGGCGGTCACCTTCTCCACCAGGGTGGGCAGCACGTCGCGGACGCGGTCGGCGCCGGCGCGGACCACCAGTGTCAGCCGGCCGGGTTCACGGGCGGGATCGAGACGGTCGATGAGGCCGAGCACGGTGTCGGGCGTGGTGGTGGGACCGAGTTTGACGGCGATGGGATTGGCGATGCGGGAGAAGTACTCGACGTGTGCGCCGTCCAGGTCCCGGGTCCGCTCGCCGATCCACAGCAGATGGCCACTGGTGGCGTAGGAGCGGCCGCTGCCCGGATCCACCCGCGTGAGGGCCGCCTCGTAGTCGAGGAGCAGGCCCTCGTGGCCGACGAAGAACTCCGCGCTCGTCAGTTCGCCCAGGTCGGCCCCGCACGCCTGCATGAAGGCGAGCGTGCGGTCGATCTCGTCCGCGAGCCGCTCGTAGCGCCGGCCGGCCGCTGAACCGGCGACGAATCCCTGGTTCCACGCGTGCACCTGGCGCAGGTCGGCGAAGCCTCCCGTGGTGAGCGCGCGGACCAGGTTGAGGGTCGTCGCGGACGCCTCGTACATCCGCCGCATCCGCCACGGGTCGGGCCTGCGGGCCTGCGCGGTGAACTCGGCTCCGTTGACCGCGTCACCACGATAGGACGGGAGGGTACGGCCGTCCTGTCGCTCCTCGGGGCTTGAACGCGGCTTGGCGTACTGGCCGGCCATCCGGCCCATCTTGACGACCGGCAGCGCCGTGGCGTGGGTGAGGACGACGGCCATCTGCAGCAGCGTCCTGAGCTTGCCGCGCACCCCCTGGGAGGTCGCGGCTGCGAAGGTCTCCGCGCAGTCGCCGCCCTGTAGGAGGATGGCCTCGCCCCGGGCCACCGCAGCCATCCTGCGGCGCAGCCGGTCGCACTCGGCTGCGAGGACCAGCGGCGGTGCATCGGCCAGCCACCGTGCCACGGAGCTCACCTCCCGCCCGTCGGGCCATTCAGGTTGCTGGGCGGCGAAACGCGCCCGCCAGGATTCTCCGGGTTCACTGTCCATGGTGCGGCTCCCTTCCCCTGCGTTTCGTCGTCGCCTTTTCAGTAGGCGGGTGAGAACTTCGAACAGCTCACTCCATGGGGCGGCCCCGGGTCAAGGCATTCGGAAGTGGTCCGTATCCGCGCACGGGAATTGGTCTGGCACGCCCGGTCCCGACGTTGTTTTCTGACGGAAAGAGAATGGCCCGACCGGGCCCGAAGGCCGGTTTCGGAATTCAACGGGAGTTCACCATGACGGGAAAGGAATCCATCGGCGTGCGCGTCGTTGCCGACGAGCTGCCGTCGCACGACCCGCTCGATCTCTACACCGGCCTGTGCGAGGCACTGGGGCCCGAGGAGGTCTTCCTCTTCGAGGACCTCAGCGGGGCCGGGCCGGAGCAGCGGCGTTCGGCCGTCGTGGGGGCGGGCCGGCTCGCGGAGATCCGCGGATTCGAGGGCCACGTCGAGATCGACGGCGTCCCACGGGTGGTACGGGCTCTGGTCGCGGCTGCCGAGGAGCTCGGCCTGCGGGCGGCCCCGTCCGCCGGGCGAGCCGCGCACCGGCTGCGGCTGACCGGCTCCGCCCAACTGTGGGACCTGGCGGCCAGGGCCCAGCGGCTGTTCGTGCTCGACACCGAGTTGCCCCCGACGGCTTACACCTTCGGTTTCCTGACGTCGTTCGCCTACGAGTCCGCGTGGCACATGGAGGATCTGCCGCCCCGGAGCAAGCAGCCGCACGGCCCCGACGTCACCCTGACCCTGTTCCGGGACACCGTCCGGTACGGGCCGGACGGGGTGCGCCGGCTCAGTGCGGAGAGCGCGGCGTTCCCCGCGCGGCCCGCACATCTGGACATCGCGGTGGAGGCGTGGGCGGCGGCCCAGCTTCCCGAGGGCGGGCCGCTGTCCACCGTACGCGCGGCACCGGTGCCCGACGAGATCCGCGACAGCGTCAGCCGGGCGACCTTCCTGGAGTGGGCCGGGCGGTGCCTGGAGCACATCAGGGTCGGCGACATCTACCAGATCCAGATCGGCCACCGCATCGACGTGCGCACCGCCCTGGGACCCGTCGACGTCTACCGCCGGCTGCGCGGCCGGAACCCTTCGCCGCACATGTATCTCCTGCCCCGGGCCGGAAGCAGGCTGATCGGCGCCAGCCCGGAGCTGTTCTTCCGGATCGAGGGCGAAAAGATCATGATGCGGCCCATCGCGGGTACGGCCCGCCGCTGCCAGGACGACGAGGAGAACCAGCGGCGCGTGAAGGAGCTGCGGGAGAGCGAGAAGGAACAGGCCGAACACATCATGCTGGTCGACCTGTGCCGCAACGACATCGGCCGGGTGTGCCGCCCGAGTGTCCAGCCGGTCGAACGGCTGATGGCGGTGGAGACGTTCTCCCATGTGTTCCATCTCGTCTCCACCGTCACTGGGGAGCTGGAGACCGGGGTCGGCCCGTGGCAGGCGGTACGGGCGACCTTCCCGGCCGGCACCATGACCGGCGCCCCCAAGGTACGCGCCATGGAGATCATCGACGGGCTGGAGCGGGAACGGCGCGGAGCCTACGCCGGTGCCGTGGGCCTGGTGGACGTGCGCGGCTGGAGCGAACTGGCGCTGTGCATCCGCACCATCGAGTGCGACGGCGGCGTCTATTCCACGCAGAGCTCGGCGGGCCTGGTGGCACAGTCCGATCCGGAGGCCGAATGGCGGGAGACCCTGGCGAAGATGGGGGCCGCCTACTGGGCGCTCACGGGTGACGAGCTGGCGGCGTGAACACCTCCAGGACACCAGGGAGACGACGGACATGAAGGTCCTGCTGATCGACGCCTACGACAGCTTCGTCCACATCATCGACCAGTACCTGCGCACGCTCGGGGCGCACACCGAGGTCGTACGGTCGCTCACCCGCACCCCCGACGACCTCGTGGCCCGCCGCCCCGACGCGGTGGTGCTCGGCCCCGGGCCGGGCCACCCCTTGGAGTCCGGGCACGTCGAGCTGGTCCACCGCTTCGCCGGCCGGGTGCCGCTGCTCGGCGTGTGCCTCGGGCACCAGGCCATCGCGCTGGCCTTCGGCGGCCGCGTCGAGGTGGCGGGGCAGGTGATGCACGGCCGGACCAGCGCGGTGCGGCACGACGGCGCGGGGATCTTCCAGGGCCTCGGCCACACCCTGGAGGCCACGCGCTACCACTCGCTGGTCGTGTCGCAGCCGCTGCCCGAGGAGCTGACCGTCACCGCGGTCGCCGTCGACCACGGCTATGTGATGGGGCTGCGCCACCGCACCCTGCCGGTCGAAGGCGTGCAGTTCCACCCGGAGAGCATCATGACGACAGGGGGGCTGACGATGTTGGACAACTTCCTCTCCCGGAGCGCCACCTGGGAGCCGGGAGGGGTGCCCGGAAGGGGCGGGTTCACCGGCGGGCGGCCGCACTGATCTCCCGGATGGCCTCGGCCACGCCCGATCGCGGCAGGTGCGCGTGTCCGACCACCAGCGCGGGTGCGTCCCGTGACGGGCGGGCGTGGTAGGGCGCTCCTCCGCGTACCAGCACCGACCGGTCGAGCGCGGCGTCCACCAGCGCCGCCTCGTCGACGTGCCGGGGCAGCCGGACGTAGGCGTGGTGACCTGCGGCCCGGCCGATGACCTCCGCGCCCGGCAGATGGCGGCGGACCGCCTCCTCCAGTGCCTCGCGGCGGCTTCGGCAGTGGGCGTTGAGACGGCGCAGATGGCGGTCGAACATCCCGCTGTGCAGAAGTTCGGCGAAGGCCAGCTGGGTGAGTGTCTCGGTGCCCAGATCGTGGCGGGCGCGGCCGCGCAACAGCGGGTCCATGAGGTCGCCCGGCACGGCCAGCCAGCCCAGGCGCAGGCCGGGCGCGAGCGTCTTGCTGGCCGTTCCGGCGTAGACGACGCGGTCGGGGGCGAGGCGTTGCAGCGCGAGCGGGCGGGGACTGTGCTCGTACCACAAGCCGCCGTCGTAGTCGTCCTCGATCACCCAGCCGTCGACGGCCCGGGCCCAGCGGATCAGCTTCTCGCGGCGCCGCGCCGACAGGGTGGTCCCGGTCGGGAATTGGTGAGTGGGCGTGACCAGGACCGCCCGCGCGCCGGTCGCGGCCAGCGCCTCCACGTCGATGCCCTCCTCGTCGACCGGCACCGGCACCGGCCGCAGTCCGCTTTCCCGGAGGAACCGGCGCTGCCCCGGGTGGGCCGGGTCCTCGATGGCGAGCCGGTCCATGCCGTGGCGCGGCAGCACGGTGCAGAGCAGGCCGAGCGCCTGCCCGAAACCGGCGACCACCATGATCAGGTCGGGGTGCGCGCGCACCCCGCGTGACCTGCCCAGGTAGTGGGCGAGCTGGGTGCGCAGGGCCGGCTCTCCCGCCAGCGGCGGGTAGTCGTGGTCCGCGGGCGAGGCCGAGTGGAGGACGCGCTGGTAGCAGGAGAGCCATTCGCGGCGCGGGAAGGCGGGCAGGTTGCGGCCCCCGGTGCGCAGGTCCCAGCGGGTCGCGAGCACACGGCCGGTGTCCAGCAGCGCGGGTACGACGGCCGGCCCGCTCAGATGCGGCACCACCCGGGTGCCGGCGCCCCGGGTGGCCTCCAGGTATCCCTCGGCGACGAGTTGCCCGTAGGCCTCGACCACGACGCTGCGCGAGACGTCGAGGTCGTCGGCCAGGGCTCGGCTGGAGGGGAGACGGGTGCCCGGGTGCAGGGTTCCCTCGGATATCTCCCTCTTGATGAATCGCTGTATCTGGGCCGTCAGAGAAAACTCGGAATCCCTGACGATCTCGACGGACATGTGCAGCGCCACGGCCCTTACCTCCCTAGATTCGGACCTTCCGTGAATTGGACCGTATTCCTCGGTGGCCAGTGGTCTGGAACGACCGCCCTAAGGCCAGCAGACTGAAACCCGAAAAGCCTTCCGGATTCCGGGCTGAGGAGAATTTCATGAGCGCCGAACCATTGATTCGTACCTGGCCGGATCTACTGGATGCGTTACTGAAGGGCCGGAGTCTTTCCGCAGCCGACACCGAGTGGGCGATGGACCACGTCATGTCGGGCACGGCCGGGCCCGTGCGGCTGGCCGGGCTGATGGTGGCGCTGCGGGCCAAGGGCGAGACGGTCGAGGAGATCGAGGGTCTGGTGCGTGCCATGTACCGGCACGCGGTGCGCCTGGACGTCCCGGGAGCCGCACTGGACATCGTGGGCACTGGCGGAGACGGGTCGGACAGCGTCAACATCTCCACGATGTCGGCGATCGTGGCGGCCGGCACGGGGGCCCTGGTGGTCAAGCACGGCAACCGGTCGGCCTCCTCGGCCTGCGGCTCCGCCGACGTGCTGGAGGAGCTGGGAGTCGCGCTGGAACTCGCGCCGGCCGAGCTCGTGGATGTGGCCGAGGAGACCGGCATCACCTTCTGCTTCGCCCCGCTGTTCCATCCCGCGCTGCGGCACGCGGCCCAGCCGCGCAGGGAGCTCGGCATCCGCACGGTTTTCAACGCGCTGGGGCCGTTGGTGAATCCGGCCGCGCCCGCCGCCCAGGCCGTGGGCGTCGCCGACCCGCGGCTCGCCCCCCTGCTCGCCGGCGTCCTGGCCCGCCGGGGCGTGTCGGCGCTGGTCTTCCGGGGCGATGACGGGATGGACGAACTGACGGTCACCACGACCTCCACGATCTGGTCGGTGTACGACGGTGAGGTGCGGACGGAGCGGTTCGACCCGCGGGACATCGGCATCCCGACGGCGGCCCCCGGTGCCCTGCGGGGCGGCGACCGTGTCCGCAACGCACGGGTCGCCCTCGACGTCCTCGCCGGGGCGCGCGGGCCCGTGCGGGACGCGGTGCTGCTGTCGACGGCAGCCGGCCTGGCCGCTCTGGAGCCGTCCACGCGACCGGTCGCCGAGCGCCTCGCCACGGGCGTGGAGCGCGCCGCCGACGCGATCGACTCCGGCGCGGCGGCCGCCACTTTGGACCGCTGGGCGACGATCACCACCAAGCGCGCGGCGCGGGACTGACGGCGACGGCCGGGCCGGGTGGGATTCCGTTCCCCCAGGCGACACGCCGGCGGCCCCGCCAGGCTTCGGCCCGGCTCGGCCACCGGCCACCGGGGCCGCGGTCATGGCGCGGCAGGGCATCCGAGAGCGGCGCGGACAGCCGCGCGAGCCGACCGGTGTCCTCCCCGACGGCGCTGAGCACGGCCGCGCGCACCGCAGGGCATGGTCACCCCACTCGGCGGGACGCCACCGGATCCGGCGTCACCCCGCGGCGGCCCGCGGCGGTCAGGGTCTCGACCGCCCGGCGCGGGTCGCCGCTGGTCACCAGGCACTCGCCGACCAGGACCACGTCCGCTCCCCGCGCGGCGTACTCCGCGACATCCCGGGGACCGCGAACGCCCGACTCGGCGATCTTCACGACGTCCCCGGGCAGGTGCGGTGCGACGCGTGCGAACGTCGTCCGGTCCACCTTCAGCGTGCGCAGATCACGGGCGTTGACGCCGATCACCCGAGCGCCCGCGGCCACCGCCCGCTCCGCCTCGTACGCGTCGTGGACCTCGACCAGCGGTGTGAGGCCGATCGCGACGGCCTGGGCGACGAGGTCGGCCAGCAGCAGCTGGTCGAGCGCGGCGACGATCAGCAGTGCGAGGTCCGCGCCATGGGCGCGGGCCTCCCACAACTGGTAGGCGTCCAGGACGAAGTCCTTGCGCAGCACGGGCACGTCCACGCGGGTGCGTACCGCGTCCAGGTCCGCGAGCGTGCCGCCGAACCTGTGCCGTTCCGTCAGCACGCTGACCGCGCGGGCGCCGCCCGCCTCGTACGCGGCCGCGAGGGAGGCCGGGGCGGGGATCGCGGCGAGCGCACCACGGGACGGGCTGGCCCGTTTCACCTCGGCGATCACCCCCGTGCCGCCCTTTCCACGCAGCAGCGCCACACAGTCCCGCGCCGGCCGCGCTGCCGCCGCACGGTCCTGCAACTCCCGCAGGGGCACCCGGCGTCGCCTCTCGTCCAGATCGGCGCCCACGCCCTTGATGATCTCGTCCAGCACGCTCACCACCGGTACCTCCCTCCCGACGCGCAACCGGTCAGCCGCAACGCCACACCGTCGGCAGGTTGTCGCCGCCCGGATCGGGCCGGCTCCAGCCGGCGACGGCACCGTCGTCCGCGGAGACGGTCAGAGCGAGGGTCCCCGGCATGGTGGTGACCTGTTGGCCGAGCTGCCAGACGCCGTAACCGCCCTTCGTCCTGCCGACGGACTGCCCCGAACGGTTCACCGAGTTGACGTGCAGGCTGTTCGTCGGGCGGAGCGGAGTGCCGTTCTGGTCCCAGAGCACGCCTTGCTCCTCCGAAGTGGCCGACGTGTACGTGACACCCGCCACCCGCCCGCCCGCGATCCCGGTGGCCTCGAACCCCGCCGTGCCCGACGGCAGGGCCGGCTTCCGGGCGCCGCCGTTCCGCCAGAGGTACAGCGCCGTGGCTTTGAACCAATCCGTGGCCTTGGTGGTGTACGCGACGGCCACCGTTCCGTCCTGGTCGATGCCGGCCGCCTGGGTCTGACCGGTGGCGGGCAGGCCGCCGGAGAGGGGAACGACGGTGCCGGGCGCGGAGGCCGGCCAGATCACCGCCTGGTAGACCGGGTAGGTCACGCCGCCCTGCGTGGTCTTCCTGCCCACGTG
The DNA here is from genome assembly GCF_042891955.1 of Streptomyces sp. NPDC001843. NCBI lineage: Bacteria > Bacillati > Actinomycetota > Actinomycetes > Kitasatosporales > Streptomycetaceae > Streptomyces > Streptomyces sp. NPDC001843. Next base: position 29,986 of record NZ_JBIATQ010000005.1, read on the forward strand.
CCCGACGATGTCACCGTTGTCGTTGATGCCGGTGGCCCAGGACTGGTAGGCCCCGGCCGGTTCGGGCAGCCGTTCCAACGTGCCGCCGCGGGAGCGGAAGGCGTGGCTGTCCCCGAGGTCGTTCCCGTCACCGACCACGGTCCCGTCGCGGTTGACGCCCGTCACGGTGGGGTCGTACAGATCCGTGGGAGCTGTGAACTCGGTGACCTTGCCGTCCTTCCAGCGCAGGGCCGTGGTCGACGACCCGCCCCACGGCATCATGAACTCGCCGTCGCCGGCGTACCCTCCCGCGCTGTCCGCGGCTGTGATCTCCGCGCCGCCGTTCAGATCCGCCGGTACCGGCAGCAGGGCCGCACGCCAGGTGCAGGCGGCCTCGCGGGCGAGGCCGTAGGCGGCCGGCAGCGGGGCGAGGGTGGTGGCCATCAGGGTGAGGGCGGCCAGGACGGCCCGGCGGCCGCCGCCGGTATTCGTACGACTGGTTCTCATGAGACTGGTCCTCCAGGTCAGCCGCAGCCTCCGGCGTGGCCGCCGTCGGTGGATCGGGGGCCGAGGCCGACCGCCGCGGTGGCCGGTTCCGGCATACCGTGGGCGGGGGCCTTGCGCTCCCTCAGGTGGGTGATGAAGTCGGGGAGCCGGTCCAGCCCCCAGAAACGGCTGTGGCCGTGCACGAAGTACGGCACGCCGAATACGTCGTCCGCGCAGATGTCCAGCAGCAGCCGGACCCCCGCGCGACGCAGCTCCGGGTCGTCGGCCGCGCGGGCCGACTCCGCCGCGTCGAGGCCGATCTCGGTCGCGATGCCGGCGACGACACCGCGGTCGCAGATGTCCTGCCCCTGCTCCCAGCGAGCTCGGTAGGCGGCCGCGATGTACTGCGGCCCGCGCCCCTCGCGCAGCGCGACGAGATAGGCCAGGTGCGGGACCTCCCACACCGGCGCCCGGTCCACCGGCCAGGTCAGCCGGAGCCCCCGGGACTTGGCGATGCGCCCGACGTCCTGGAGGACGTAGAGGTGCTTGGCGCGGGACATGGGCGTGTACGGGAAGGTGCCGCCGGCCTCGGAGAGCATCCGTTCGCTGGTCGGGTCCGGCTCGAAGAAGGGCCGCCACTCGATGGCGGCGGCGATGTCCGGATGACTCTCCAGCAGTTCGCGGTAGGCGAGCCAGGAGTAAGGACTGCGCAGCGAGAAGTAGAACCTCGGGGTCTTGTCGGCCGCCATGTCATATCACCAGGCCGCCGTCGACTCCGAAGACCTGCCCGGTGATGTACGACGCCCGCTCCGACACCAGGAACGACACCAGGTCGGCGACCTCCTCGGCGCGGCCGAACCGGCCCAGCGGGATGCGCTCGGCCAGCTTCTCGCCGGCGTCCTCGCCGAGCGCCGCCGTCATGTCGGTCTCGATGAACCCCGGGGCCACGGTGTTGACGCGGATGCCCCGCGGCGCCACTTCCTTGGCCAAGGACTTGGAGAAGCCGATGATGCCGGCCTTGGACGCCGAGTAGTTCGTCTGCGTGGCGTTGCCGTACACGCCGGCGACCGAGGACATGGTGACCACGGTGCCTGCCTTGCGCTTGAGCATCGCGAACACCGCCGCGCGGCAGATGTGGTAGGTGCCGTCGAGGTTGACGCGCAGCACCTCCTGCCAGGACTGTCCGTTCATCATGATCAACGGGTTGTCCCGGACGATGCCGGCCGAGGAGACCACGGCGTGGACGGGCCCGAGTTCGCGCTCGGTCTCGCGTACGAACTCCTCGGCGTCGTACTGGTCGGACACGTCGACCCGGCGGGCCAGCACGGCCGCGCCGGCGGCCTCGGCCTCCTTGGCCACGGCCTGCGCCTCCTCCTCGCGCGAGCGGTAGCAGAAGGCCACGTCGAAACCGTCGGCGGCGAGCCGCTGGACCACGCTGCGGCCGATGCCTCGTGAGCCTCCCGTGACCAGCGCGACGCGGGGGTTGTCTGCGGACATCATGCCCTCTTCTCGGTCGTCGTTTCGGCTGTCCCGGCCGCCGGGGCCAGGGCGGCTGCCGGGCGCAGCGCGAGCGTGAGCTGCCCGACGCTCAGGACCGCCCGGCCGTTCACGCTGCTGGTGCCGGCCGTGATGACGGTGTCGCCGAGGTCCCGGACCATGCGGACCTCGTGGACGAGGAGCGAGCCCGGGAGCACGGGGGCCATCGCGCGCGCGTCGCGCACCCCGGCCAGCAGAGCGACGTTTCCCGCCAGCACGTCCGGGTTGGGCCGCTCCCAGCACGCCAGCAGCACCGCGGCCTGGGCCCAGGACTCCAGCAACAGGCCGATCGGGTAAGACCGTTCGTCGCGTGCCGCCCGCTCGTCGCGGCCAGGGAAACCGGGCCCGGCGACGCCGACCGCCTGGTGGGCGACGAGCCGCCGCCCCGGTTCCACCTCCGCCACGCGGTCCACCAGCAGCGCCGGAGGGCGGTGCGGGATGACCGACGTGACGCGGGCTGTCGTGTTCACGCACTCTCCTGCGGGTAGTGGAGGGAGATCTCGGCGGCGGGGCGGGCGTCCGCGCTCACGGACGCGACCGCCCGGACGCCGCCCTCGGACCGCTCGATCCGTGCCTCGATGACCAGTTCCTCGCCCGGCCGTACCGGGCTGAGGAAACGCGCCTTCTGCACCACCACGGGGTGGTCGCGGGGCGCCCCCGCGCCGGCGGCCAGGTCGTACACGTACTGCACGAGACTGAAGCCCGGCACCAGCGGAAAGCCGGGGTAGTGGCCCGCGAGGAACGGGTCGTCGGGGGGCACGCTGACCCTTCCGCGCACGACCTCCTCGGCGGACGCGGCCTCCGGCGGGCCGTCCGCCGTCTGCGGGCGGGACTTCGCCGGGTCGCGAGCCTCTTCGAGTAACATGGTCGTCCTCCTCATCCGCTCAGCAGTGCGCAGCCGACCGTGCCGTCCCGGTCGATTCCGGTCACCAGGGCGATCGCTCCGGCCGGCAGCCGTCCCTCACCGGCCAGGGCGAGCACCGCCGCCGTCTGGAAGCCGGTCGCGGCGGCGGAGGTGTCGCCGAGGAGCGGCCTGCACCGGATCCATTCGGGCGAGGCGCCGACGGGCAGGGCCTGCCGGACAGCGTCCTCCTCGCCCTCGGTGCCGAGGGGCACGACGAAGCGGACGCGTGCACCGTCCGCTCCGGCATCGTCCAGCAGTGCGCGCACGCACCGCGTCAGTGCCTCGCCCGCGTCCTCCGGCCGGTGGTAGGCGCGGAAGCGGGTGCCCAGCAGCCGGGCGAGCGGGGTGCGGCCCGCCGCCGTCGCGGCGGCGGCGGGTTCCAGGAGCCAGGCCGTCCCGCCCTCGCCGAGCGGCGGACGCGGGCCGCCGTCGGCGGCGTGCCACTCCAGCCACGCCCGCTGCACCGAGTACTCCTCGGCGGCCCCGCACAGCACACGCTCACAGTGTCCGCCCCGGTACAGCCGGGCGGCGTAACCGAGAACGAGCAGGCCGGTCAGCCAGCCGCCCGCGATGGTGGTGTTGGGGCCCTTGATGCCGTGCCAGATCGCGCTCTGGCCCGCCGCGCGGTTCATCACGGTATTGGGGAAGCGGGCCGGGTCGACGAGATACGGACGCTCCCCCGTCAGGGAGTCCCGGGTGAAGTCCATGATGCTCTGGACGCTTCCGGAGCCGGTGCCCAGCACCAGGGCGACGCGTTCCGGACGCTCGACGAGAGGGGGACCGCAGTCCTCCAGCAGTTGTCCGAACGTGGACACGGCGAGCGCGGTCACCCGGTCCATGGTGCGGGTGCCCTTCTTGCCAAGCGCCCCGGCAGCGGTGAAGTCCGGTACGAGACCGGCCCGTTCGTAGGGGCCGGGGTACATCTCGTGGTCGACCTCGGTGAGCGCGCTCGTGGCCGCCCCGATCCCCGCGCCGTACGCGGCGGATCCCACCCCGTACGGCGACACGGCGGACCAGGCGGAGAACACGAGTTCGTCCGCGGGCGCGGCCGAGGACGTGGGCCCGGTCGCGCGGGCCAGGGTGCCCGCGGCGGTCATGCCGTCCCCCGGCCGACCGCCTTGCCCGCCTTGCCGCTGAGCGCATTGATCAGACGGTCGTCGAAGTCGACCAGGCTCCAGTCGGCGCGGTTCTCGATGACGGCCCACCCGTGGGTGATACGGCCCGTGGTGGTGGGCACGAGCACACCGTCCCGCAGCACGTACGTGTCCATGCGCGCCGTGTAGGTGAAGCGCTTGAAGATGTTCTCGACGGTGAAGACGGTGTAGAGCGTCTCCTCCATCCTGGCCTCGTCGAGGACGGTGATCCGGGAGTGCGGAACGACCGGGATCCAGTCCTGCTCGTCGAGCAGGGTCTTGATCGAAACCCCGCGGTCCTCCAGGAAGAGGTCGACGACCTCCTCCATCTGCCGCAAGTACCCCGACATCTGCACGCGCTCGGTGAAGTGGCAGTAGAAGTACGGCATCCGCCAGGCCCAGCCGAAAGCGTTGCGGCCGGCGGTCAGCTGCTCCAGCGGGTCCGTCCCCGGCTGCACCGGGATCGGTTCGGCACCGGCGCCGAGCCGGTCGACGACGAACCCGGCGAGCTCGGCGGGCGGCTCCTCGGCCTCGTGGCCGCGTGGGTCGAAACGCAGCTGCACGGCGACCTTCGACACGACTGCCTTCACGGATTCACCGCCGCGCTCCACCAGCATCTCGACGGTGAGGCGCAGTCCGTCGCCCTTGTCGGGTGCGGGCCGGACCTCGGCGGTGGCGACGTCGTCGATGTGGAAGGCGGTGAGGATCTTGGTGTCGATGTCGGTGACATCGACACCGAGGCCGTAGCGCTCGTACAGTTCCCCGGCCGGGTAGCCACGCTGCCTGAGGTGGTCGTAGACGGCCTCCTCCACCATGTAGTTGACGTGCTTGAAGCCGATCCAGGTGCAGATGTTGGAACCTTCGTAGCGGGGCCGTATCCGCAGCCGGGTCGTACGGTCCGTGGCGGCGGCGGTGCTGACGCTCATGACATCTCCAGTCGGGAACGAGGGGCGGCGGCATGCCGCGCCGGACGGGGGCCTGCGGCGAGGAAGTCGCACACCAGGCTGGTGACGAGGTCGGGCGCCTCCACCATGGGGAAGTGCCGGCACCCGTCGAGCATTTCGAACCGGGCTCCCGGGACGGCCGCGGCGAGCGTGCGGCCGTCCTGCGGCCGCGCCGCGATGTCCTGCTCACCGGACAGGACCAGCAGCGGGGAGCGGACGGCGGCGAGGTCCAGGAAGGGCGTGCGCAGATACGACTCGAAGAACCGCATCCAGCCGTAGGGACCGATCTGGTCGCGCAGCCGCAGGGCCATCCAGTCCCGGTGCGCCTTGGCGAACCGTCCGGTCCCGCCGACCTCGAGGGCCTCCTCGAAGACACGGTGGAAGTCGTTGAGGTAGTACGAGATCACCGACCAGTCGAAGTCCTGCGGGCTGGACCGGTAGAAGGGGCTGATCAGAACGGTGGGCCGGGGCTCGATCCACCCCGCGGCACCGGCCTCGGTGAGCAGGTTGGCGGCGTAGGAGTGTGCCACCACCGCGTCGTACGGCTGCCGGAGCAGGTCGACGAGGTACTGGGCCGGCTGGGGCAGCGAGCCCCAGCTCTCGCTGCCGGCCATGGCCCGCCAGGGCAGTTCCACGTCCCACAGTTCCAGCCGCGCGTCGGCCCGGGCCGCAAACGGGTCCCAGACCGAGGGCTTGCCACCCAGCCCGTGCAGCAGCAGGACCCGCAACGGGCCGTCCTGCGTCGCGGGCCGGCGCAGCCGCGGTGCCACGGCTGTCATGCGGCCGGGTCCTGTTCGGACGTGCCTTCGTGCTTGTCCCCGTGCCTGCCCTCGTACCTGCCGAGAATCACCACGGCGTTGTTGCCGGCGAAGGCCAGCGCGTTGTTCTGCACGATCCGTACGTCGGCGGTGCGCGCCTCGTTGGGCACCGGGTCCACCGCGCAGCCCGGGTCCGTCTCCCGGTGGTTGATGGTGGGCGGGATGAACCCTTCCGTGATGGCCAGGGCGCAGGCGGCTGAGGCGAGGGCGCTGGCGGCGCCCATGGTGTGGCCGAGCATGGACTTGATGGAGACGGTCGGCGGCGGCTCGGCGAACACCTGGCGGATGGCCCCGGCCTCCGTGACGTCGTTGGCCTTGGTCCCGGTGCCGTGCGCCGAGATGAAGTCGATGTCCTCGGGCTTCACCCCGGCGTTGCGGTGGGCCAGTCCGATACAGGCGGCGAGACTGTCCTGGTCCGGGGCGACCGGGTGGTGGGCATCGCAGTTGAGGCCGTAGCCCAGGATCTCGGCGTAGATACGGGCGTCGCGGGCCAGGGCCGATTCCAGACTTTCCATGAAGAGGATGCCCGCCCCTTCCCCGGTGAGAATGCCCTTGCGGTCGACGTCGAAGGGCTGGCACACCTCGGGCGCGATGGTGCCGAGCCGGTAGAATCCGGTGAAGGTCTTGCGGCACACCGCGTCGGCCCCGCCGGACAGGGCGACGTCGACCTCGCCGGACCGGATGGCGTCGAAGCCCGATCCGATGGCGTAGTTGCCCGCGGCGCAGGCGGTGGGAATGGTGACCGCCTCCACATCGTGCAGCTCCAGTTCCCGCACGATGCTGCTGGAGAGCAGTCCTGCGGCGGAGCGGCGAGCCACGACCGGGTCCAACCGCTCCGGACCGTGGTCGAGTTGGCTCGCCATCAGGCCGTCGAGGTCGTGCGACTCGCCGTCGGTGGTGCCGACGGAGACGAGCACACGGCGGGAACGGAGCTCTTCCAGGCCCATGGCTGCGTCGGACACGGCCATCCGGGCCGCGGCCACGGAGAACTGACCGGCCCGGCCCAGTTCCCCGGGATCGATGCGTTCGATCCACTCCGACGGGTCGAAGCCCTCGATCTCACAGCCGTTGGCGTACGCGTATCCGGTCGTGTCGAAGGCCGTGATCGGCTTGACGCCGCTGCGGCCGGTGCGCAGCCCGGACAGGAACTCGGTGGCCGAGGTGCCGATGCTGGTCACCGTCCCCAGGCCGGTGACGACGACCCGGTGCGTTCGCCTGTGCTCGCTGATCATCGGTGTCCCCTCTGTCGGCATCCGTGCCGGGCGGCTACTTGGACAGGCCGTCCTGGACGACGTCGACCACGCCGTCCAGATTCACCATCCGGACGAGATCCGTCTGGTCGATCTCGATCTGGAAGGTGCGTTCCAGGGACGAGAGGATCTCGATCGCCCCCAGCGAGTCGGCGTTGTGGTCCTCCTTGAAGAGACTGGTGTCCGTCACCTCGGCGGGCTCGATCTCGAGGATCTCGCAGACGATCTCCTTGATCTGGGCGCGCTGTTCGGCGGTGATGGCGACCGTGCTGGGCATTTCGCCTCCAAGTGATGTGGCGGAGTGGATGGACGGGAGTCTTCTCGGCGGCGCTGACACGGAACTGACGCACGGCTGACTCGCGCCGCCGACGAGCTTCGTCATCGGGGGCGGGCCGGGCCTGGGCCCGTGTCCTGCGATATTCGGCGCTGACTGAAACACCTGGCCGCCGACGGCCGGCCCGCGTCAAGGTGATCGACCGACCCCTTCGCGCTCGTTCGTCCGCCTGGAGAAGGCTTGAACCCCCGCCTCGCACCCCGCCGGATCACGGTCGTCGTCACTCCCACGCCGGGACTGGACGACACCGCGTCCCGCGCCGCGCTCCTGACCGCGGCGACGCACGTGTTCGGGCTGGCGCCGGGCGGACTCCGCCTGGGGCACGATCCCGACGGTCGCCCCCTGCTGAGCGGGCTGGGGGAGGGCGTACGGGTGAGTCTCAGCCACGGCCGGGGGGTCGCCGCGCTGGCGCTCACGGATCTGGGACCCGTGGGGGTCGACGTGGAGGTGCCACGGCCGTTGCCCGCGCAGCGCCTGGCCGACCGGTGGTACTGCGACGCCGAGGCCGACTGGCTGCGCGCACAGCCCGATCAAGAGCGCGACCTGGCGTTCTTCTGGCTGTGGACGCACAAGGAGGCCATGGGCAAGGCCTACGGCACCGGCCTCGCCGCGGGCGGCCTGGAGCGCCCCGGACCGCTGCCGCGGCGCTGGCCGCCTCCGTACGCACCCGTGCACCGGCTGAAGCCGCTCCACTGCCCGGCCGACGGGGCGCAACCCGCGATGCCGGCCGTCGCCGCTCCGCTGGCCGGCCCGCGCGCCGTGCTCGCCGTCGCGGCGCTCGGCCGGCAGGCGTGGGGTGCGCCCGTCGACATCCGGCTGTGCCCGGCACCGCCCAGTCGCGGACCGGCTCCGCGGCTCGGCCACCCAGGCACCGACCCGAGTCGAAGGGAGCTGACGACATGAGCGGCGGGCTCATCGCCATCCTCATCGTCCTGATCGTGGTCCTCGGCATCAGCATGAGCACAGTCGCCTACTTCACCCTCCAGCGGCACCGCACGGACGCCGCTGCCATGGCCGGCTACCGCCTGCTGGCCGAGGAGGCCGTGGCCCGGCAGGAGTCGCTGCACGGGGAGCTCAGGGAGATGACCGACCGCCTGTGTGCCGTCGAGTTCCTGCTGCGCAGCGTCGACGAGGGATGAACGCACACAGGAACGACCGGCCGACGACCGCCACCACCGCGACCAGGGAGACCGATTCATGAACAGCACACCGCCGCGCGGCGCCGACGACGTCGTCGTGCTGAGCAGGGTGCGCCGGAACTACGGCACCGAGCGCACCGGGCTGGTCGCGCTCGACGACGTGTCGATCGGTTTCCGCCGTGGCACCTTCACCGCAGTGATGGGACCGTCCGGATCCGGCAAGACCACGTTGCTGCAGTGTGCCGCCGGCCTGGACCGGCCGACCTCCGGATCGGTCACCCTGGACGGCCTGGAACTCTCCGGCATGGGTGAACGCAAGCTCACGAAGCTGCGCCGCGAGCGCATCGGCTTCGTGTTCCAGTCCTACAACCTGCTGCCCGCGCTGACCGTGGAGGACAACATCACCCTGCCGCTGCGCCTGGCCGGCCGCAGACCCGAACGCGGCAGGGTCGCACGGGTACTGGAACAGGTCGGCCTCGGCGACCGGCTCCGGCACCGGCCGGACGAACTCTCCGGAGGCCAGCGACAGCGCGTCGCCATCGCCCGCGCCCTGATCACCGACCCGGCCGTCGTCTTCGGCGACGAACCCACCGGCGCGCTGGACACCCGCACCGCGCTCGAGGTGCTGCGGCTGCTGCGCGCGGCGGTGCGCGACGGAGGCCGGACCGTCGTCGTCGTCACGCACGATCCCGTCGCCGCCTCCCACGCCGACCGCGTCGTCTTCCTCGCCGACGGGCGGATCGTCGACGAACTGCACGCCGCCTCCGCCGACACGATCGCCGAACGCATGACCCATCTCGGCGCGTGGGGCGAGCGCCTCGGCGCCCGACGCACCGGAGGAACCGTCTGATGCTCGGCTTGGCTCTGCGGACCCTGAGGTTCCGCAAAGTGGGCTTCCTCGCCTCATTCGTCGCCCTGTTCTTCGGTGCCGTGATCGTCGCGGCCTGCGGGGGCCTCATGGAGACCGGCATCCGTGCCGCCTCGCCTCCCCAGCGGTTCGCCGCCGCCCCCGTCGTGGTCACCGGCGACCAGACGTACGACGGCGAGGTACTGCCGGAGCGTGCCCGGATCCCCTCCTCCCTCGTGCAGCGGATCGCGGCGCTGCCCGGAGTCGCACGAGCCCTGCCCGACATGTCGTTCCCGGCGACGGCGCTCGACGGCGACCGGGCCGCGGCCGGCGGCGACGGGCTGACGGGATACGGCTGGTCCTCCGCCAGGATCACCGGCGCCCCGCTCGCCGAGGGCGCCGCACCGAGCCGGGCGGACGAGACGGCCCTCGACGCCCGGCTCGCCGGCCGGCTCGGCCTGAGGACCGGCGACCGGCTGCGCCTCGTGGTGGCCGGCGCCACCGAGTCGGTACGGGTGAGCGGTGTCGTACGGTCCACGGCCGGGACCGGCACAGCGGTGTACTTCACCGACACGGAGGCCGCACGTCTGCTCGGTGCGGGCGGGCGGATCGACGCCGTCGCCGTGTTCCCCGAACCCGGCACCGGTGCCGAGGAGTTGAAGCGGGCGGTCGCCCCGGCGCTGAAGGACACCGGCGCCCGAGCGGTGACCGGCGACGATCGCGGCACCGCTGAGTTCCCCCAGGTGCTGGACGGTGCGACGCGGCTGGTCTCCATGTCCGCCGTGTTCGGTGGGATCGCCGTCATGGTCGTGGTGTTCGTCGTCGGTTCCACCCTCGCCGTGCTGGTTCAGCAGCGCATGCGAGAGATGGCGCTGCTGCGGGCGGTCGGATCGCTGCCCGGACAGATCCGGCGCATGGTGGTGGCCGAGACACTGCTGGTCGGCGTCCTGGCGACCGCTCTCGCCCTGGTGCCCGGCCGCGCCGCCGGCCGGCTGCTGCTGGAACGGTTCGCCGACGGGGGTGTGGTGGCCCCCGAGGTCGCCTATCGCGCGGGATGGATCCCCCTGGTCGCCGCCGCCGGAGCCGCGCTGCTCGCAGCCGTGGCCGCGGCCTTCATCGCCTCCCGCCGCGCCGCTCTGGTCCGGCCCGCCACCGCCCTCGCCGAGGCGGCGCTGCAACGCCACTGGCTGAGCGTGCCCCGCCTGGTGTGCGCACTGCTCTGCTTCGTCGGCGCCGTCGCCCTCGCCGTGGTCACCGCGACCGTGATGCACGGCTCGGTCGCCTCCAGCACCGCCGGGCCGTCCGCCATGCTGTGGGCCTCCGGGATCGCGCTGGTCTGCCCCGGGCTGACGCGCGTGCTCACCGCCGTCCTGCGGCCGCCGCTCCGCCTGCTGTCCGGCCTCGCGGGCCGCCTGGCCTCGGACAGTGTCCGCGCCCGGCGAGTCAGGACGGCCGGCGCGGTCACTCCGGTCATGCTGGCCACCGGCCTGGCCACCGCGCTGGTCTATCTGCAGGTCACCCAGGACGAGGCGGCCCGGGACGCGGCCTCGCCGGTCAACCGAGCCGATGCCGTGATGAGTTCATCCACCGGCGGGTTCTCCCCGGACCTGCTCGACAGGGTCGCCGCCCTCCCGGGCGTGCGGGGCGTCTCCGCCTACGTCCCCGGCGGTGCCTTCGTCGTGGAACCGGCTTCCCGGGGCGGCACAGTCGCCCGGGAGGACCAGGGTGAGGACCCCGACAGCACCGAGCTGGCCGTGCGGGGTGTGACCGCGCGGGGCATCGGCTCCACCCTGGACGTCACCGCGGTGCGCGGTTCCTTCGCCCGGCTGCGCGGCGACACGATCGCGCTGCCGGCCTCGCTCGCCGACGAGGCGGGGCAGGGCGTGGGCGACACCGTCGCGGTGGTACTCGGCGACGGCGCCAGGGTGACGGTGAAGGTCGTCGCCTCCTACGAGTCCGACGCCGGGGCCGGGACCGCCTTCCTGCCCGCCGACCTGGTGCTGAGGCACTCCACGACCGGGCTCGTCCCCCAACTGCTCGTCTCCGCGGACGAAGGCGTGTCCGCAGGCCGGCTGCGGGAGTCGCTGCGCACACTCGGCCACACCCACCCGGGGCTGCGCGTGGCCGGCCCCGCCGAGGCGCACGTCGCGGCCGAGGACACCTCGACCGGCGCCTGGATCAATTACCTGCTCGCCGCGACCATCATCGGCTACGCGGTGATATCCCTGGTCAACACCCTCGTGGTGGCCGCGGCCGAGCGGCGGGGGGAGTTCGCGCTGCAACGCCTCGTGGGTGCGACGACCGGGCAGGTCTTGCTGATGATGACGGTCGAGGCGCTGATGGTGGGCGTGATGGGCACCGTGCTGGGGTCCGTGGTGGCCGCCGCGACGCTGGCACCCTTCGGCCTGGCCCTCGACGGCTCCTGGATCCCCGGCGGCCCGCTGTGGATCTACCTCGCGATCGTGGGCTCCGTCGGCACCCTGACCGTCGCGGCCACGCTGTTGCCGGTCCGGTTCGCCCTGCGCGCCGGTCCGGCCGGTGCGCCGGCCGCGCCATGACGTCCCTCAGGTGGCGGCCGGCAGGAAGGGACGCAACTCGGCGAAGTCCTCGGGATGTTCGACGACCCAGGACCAGTACCTGGGAATCGTCCGGGCGTACTCGCAGTAGTAGCGGCGCACCGTCTCCACCAGGCTGCGCAGCATGCCACCGGCGAGCGAGTCACCGCGCCACACCAGCAGCAGCTCGGTGCTCTCCGTGCCCCGGACCGGCACCAGGGACACCTCGCTGGTCGCGCCCGTCGGTGTGGTCAACGCGGCCGCGCCGGCGTCCCGCACCCAGTTCATCGCCTCGTGGTGGCCGTCGACGTAGTGCAGCACCTCGGGGTCGTTGCCCGCGAACCTGGTGAACAGATGCTTTTCGATGGGGTGGAACCAGTGGTCGCGTGCGTAGCGGACCCAGCTCAGCCCGGCCAGATCCCGCATGCCCACGACGCTCCGGTCGGCCAAGGGATGCCGCGGCGGTACCGCCAGCCAGACCGGCTCCCGCACCACCACCGTCTTGGCCAGGGGAAGTTCGAGGACTTCGGCCGGCGCCACCGGAGCCATGCTGGTCACCAGCGCCGCGTCGAGCCCGCCGTTGCGGACCGCCTCGACGGCGGATTCAGGGTCGAGCGTCTCGGTCTGCACCTCGGCGACGGGCAATGCGCCCTGCAGGACCGTGCGAAGAGAAGGAGGCGTCCATTCGGTATTCCCGAAACGGAAGACGTCGGATGCGTGGGCGGTTGCTTCGGCAATTATCAGATCGGCCTGCCGTACCAGGCCGGCGAGCATGGGTATCAGCCGCTCACCCAGGCGGGTGGGGATCACTCCGGAACGGGTCCTGACGAACAGTTCGCCGCCGATCGCCTTTTCGATGCGGCGTAATTGTGCGGTGAGGCTCGACTGCGGCAGATTCAGTTCGACCGCAGCCTTGGAAATGCTTCCGTTGCGATCGATGACCGTCACGATTCTGGCGTGCCGTAACTCGACGTTCACGTATCCCCCCGCTCACGGCCGGCCCCTCCGGACGTTCGCCCCGGCAAAAGGCCCGGGTCCGTCGCCACGCTAACAGGGGGGAGGGACTCCGTCCATATCATTCCCGCGGGTCCCGGGGAAGGACCAAAGAGGCCGAGGAAGGTCCGATGGGCAGGGGGCGGGCGGGGGCTACGAGGGGATGTCCGGCACGGCGTTTCCCGTGCCTGTGCGGCGGTGGTGGCTCATCCCATCGCCAGGGCGGAGTGGAGCAGTGCGCGGCGCGGCTCACCGAGTGTCTCGTCCTGCCGGAGGATCGCCTGGTAGGCATGGTGGAGGGCGCGTCCGGGCTCCAGTCCGAGATCGCCGGCGAGGCGGCGGCGTGCCCCGTGGAAGACCTCCAGGGCCTCGGCCTGGCGGCCGTCCCGGTAGAGCGCCAGCATCAGCAGTTCGCTCAGTCTCTCCCGGCCGGAGTGCTCGACGGCCAGCTGCCTCAGCTCGGAAACGGACACCCGCGCCGCGTCGACGGTCAGCTTGGCCGCGGTCAGGTCCTCGTAGGCGGTGATACGGCGTTCTTCGAGGTGGGCTGCCTGGATCCGGCAGCGCATCCCGTCGCAGGTGTCCAGCAGTGCGGGACCGCGCCACAGGCCCAGTGCGGCCTCCAGCGTGTCGATGGCGCGTACGGGATCGCGCTGGGCCAGTCCGGCACCGGCGTCCGCCAGGTCCAGGAAGCGATGCGCGTCCACCGTGCCCGCCGGCGCGTCGAGAACGTACCCGTTGCTCACGGTTCGCAGCAGTTCGCTCCCGCTCTTCCCCGCCACCGACTCGAGCAGCTTGCGCAACCTGCGGACATTGGCCTGCAGCGCGTTGCGCGCGTTGGCCATGGGCTGCTCCGCCCACAGTTCGTCCACCAGCTGGTCGGCGGTGACCGGCACTCCCGGGGACAGCGCAAGCATCGTCAGCACCACGCTCGCCCGCTGCGAGGCCATCGTGTAGCGCTTGCTCTCCTGCGAGAGGAAAAGTGGGCCGAGAACGTTGATTTCCACAGTCGGAACCCCCATGTCAACACGTGGACTTCGCACATCATGCTCGAAGTCGCCGGTCGGGGGAAATACCATCTGAGCCTTACCGGCGGAGCGCCTCAGTATGGCTTCGCACCGGCCGTCACCTGGGTTTTCCACCTGTCAGGAAAACCCTACACGTGTTGCTGCCCGGGGCTTCCGGGGATCTGCTCGACAGTATTTCGGGCATCTCTGACGCGGTACTGACTCGCATCGATTACGTGTCTGGGTGAACGCATCCATAAGCCTCATCTGCAATATTCGTCGGACGCTTAAAGGTCTCGTGCGCGGTTCGTGTTCTGCCTAGAGTCACTCTTCGGTGGCGCCACCCCAAGAATTCCTACCGAAGGAGTCATCCGTGCTCAACAAAGTTGTGATCGTGGGCGGCGGAACGGCCGGCTGGATGACGGCATCGTATTTCAAGGCCGCGTTCGGCGACCGCGTCGACATCACCCTCGTCGAGTCCGGCCACATAGGAGCGGTCGGCGTCGGCGAGGCCACGTTCAGCGACATCCGTCACTTCTTCGAGTTCCTCGGGCTCAAGGAGAAGGACTGGATGCCGGCCTGCAACGCCACGTACAAGCTGGCCGTGCGGTTCGAGGACTGGCGTGAGCCGGGGCACTACTTCTACCACCCCTTCGAGCAGATGCGGTCGGTCAACGGCTTCCCACTGACCGACTGGTGGCTCAAGGACGGCCCGACCGACCGCTTCGACAAGGACTGCTTCGTCATGGCGTCGGTCATCGACGCCGGACTCAGCCCCCGGAACCGCGACGGCGTTCTCATGGACCAGCCCTTCGACGAGGACGCGGAGGAGATGCGGGGGCTGACGATGTCCGAGCACCAGGGCAAGACGCAGTTCCCGTACGCCTACCAGTTCGAGGCCGCGCTGCTGGCCAAGTACCTCACGCGGTACGCCGTGGAGCGCGGTGTGCGGCACGTCGTCGACGACGTGCGCAACGTCGAGTTGGACGAGCGGGGCTGGATCTCGTCGGTGCGGACCGCGGAGCACGGCGAGCTCGCCGGTGACCTGTTCATCGACTGCACCGGATTCCGCGGCGTGCTGCTCAACCAGGCCCTGGAGGAACCGTTCGTCTCCTACCAGGACACCCTGCCCAACGACAGCGCGGTCGCCCTGCAGGTGCCCATGGACATGGAGCGGCGCGGCATCCTGCCGTGCACGACCGCGACGGCGCAGGAGGCCGGCTGGATCTGGACGATTCCGCTGACCGGCCGGGTGGGCACCGGTTACGTGTACGCGAAGGACTACCTGTCCCCGGAGGAGGCCGAGCGCACACTGCGGCAGTTCGTGGGCCCGGCCGCGGCGGACGCCGAGGCGAACCACATCCGGATGCGGGTCGGCCGGAGCCGGAACTCATGGGTGAGGAACTGCGTGGCCATCGGTCTGTCCAGCGGGTTCGTGGAGCCGCTGGAGTCGACGGGCATCTTCTTCATCCACCACGCCATCGAACAGCTCGTCAAGAACTTCCCGGGCGAGGACTGGAACCCGGTCCACCGCGATCTCTACAACAGCTCCGTCTCGCACGTCATGGACGGCGTACGGGAGTTCCTGACGCTGCACTACGTCGCGGCGAAGAGGTCGGACACACAGTACTGGCGGGACACCAAGACCCGTGCCATCCCGGACTCGCTCGCCGAGCGCATCGAGCGCTGGAAGGTCGCGCTTCCCGACTCCGAGTCGGTCTTCCCCCACTACCACGGTCTGCCGCCGTACTCCTACATGTGCGTCCTGCTGGGCATGGGCGGCATCGAACTGGCGCCCTCCCCGGCGCTCGCCCTGTCCGACGGCACCGCCGCACGCCAGGAGTTCGACCGGATCAGGGAGAAGACGGAGCGTTTGGTCAGGACGCTGCCGAAGGCCTACGACTACTTCAGCCGGCTGGGCTGACGGGCCCGGGCGGGAAAGGACTGACTGCGCATGGACGTCCTCGGCCTGTTGCCACGTCTTCCGCATGCCGCGGCGGCCCTCTCCGTGCTGCTGGCGATCGCCTGCGCCGGAAGGGCGGCCGCCCGGCTGCTGCGTCAGCCGGCGGTCATCGGCGAGGTGACACTGGGCCTGCTGGCCGGGCCGGTCGCGCTCGGCCTGCTGGGCCGGAAGACCTTCGACGCCCTGCTGCCCGGCCCCGTGCTCCACGTCGTCGAACTCGTCGCCGAGGCAGGGCTCGTGTTCTTCCTGGTCGGGCTGGTCCACGAGCTCCGGTCCGGCCCTGTGGGGCCAGGACGGCGCGATCTGACGGCGCTGACCGCGGGTGCGCTCGTCGCGCCGCTGCTCACCGGTCTGCTGCTGGTCGGCTGGGTCCAGCTGACGGACGACGCGGCGGCGCGCGGCGACGCGCCGCTGCCCGCGTTCGTCCTGATGGTCTCGGTGGCGATGTCCGTCACGGCGGTGCCCGTGCTCGCCAGGATCCTGGCGGACCGCGGGATGACGGACTCGACGGCGGGCCGGCTGGCACTGACCTCGTCGATCGTCATCGATGCCGCCGGCTGGCTGCTGTTCACCGCCGCGGTCAGCCTCGGGTCCGGCGATCCAGCCGACGTGCTGCGCTGTCTCCGGGCACTCGGGGTGGGCGTGCTGTGCGTGGCCGTCCTGCGGTGGACGCTACGCACCGGTGCCGCGCGGCGGCTGGGCGTACGTTTCCCGGCGGCCGCGGCCGTCCTGCTCGGTGCGACGGCCCTGGCGGTGGCGTTCACCGTGAAGGAACTCGGCATGACCAGCGTCCTCGGCGCGGCCCTGGTCGGTTTCGCCGTGCCGGGCGAGAAGGCCGCGCCCTGGGCGCGGGCCGTCACGGCCGTGTCCCGAACGGGAGGCGTACTCGTCCCCACGTTCTTCGTGGTCTCGGGGATTCACCTCCTCGAGGACGTCTCCGGAACCACCTCCTGGACACTGATCGCCGGCACCGTCGTGCTCGGCTGCCTCGGCAAGGGCGCCGGTTCCTACATCGGTGCCCGCCTCGACGGCCGGCCGCCCGGTCTGGCCGGACGGATCGCCGTCCTCATGAACACCCGCGGCCTGACGGAGCTGATCATGGTTCAGGCCGGCTACAGCGCGGGCATACTCTCCGCCCCCCTGGCTCTGGCCCTGACGGCGATGGCACTGGTGACCACGGCCATGACAGGTCCGCTCATGGACCTGTTCGACCGGAAGGACAACGCACGCGGTGCGGCGGCGGTTCCTCTCCCTACAGAAAGCGGTGCGCGATGACCGATCCCGCTGTACGGACTCCTCCCGTCCCTCAGACCACCCCCGGTGGGTTCCGGGCGATGATGAGCGGCTTTCCCACCGGCGTGTGCATCGTCACCTGCACGGCCCTCGACGGCACACCGCGCGGGATGACCTGCTCCTCGCTGTGCAGCGTCTCCGTGGCCCCTCCGACCCTCCTGGTGTGCCTGCGCGACGGCAGCCCCACCCTGCGGGGGATCCTGGACAGCGGCAGGTTCGCGGTGAATCTGCTGCACGACGGTGCGCGAGAGGCCGCCGAGCTGTTCGCCTCCGGTGATCCGCGCCGGTTCCAGCTGCTGCCCTGGGAGCAGCCCCCTGGCACGGCCGGACCGCATCTCGTCAGGGACGCCCACACGGTCGCCGACTGCGATGTGGCCCTGACCCAGAAGATGGGTGATCACGTCACCGTCTTCGGTGAGGCCCGCGACATCCGCCAGCAGCAGCCCCGCCCACCGCTCCTGTACGGTCTGCGGCAGTTCCGCTCCTGGTCCGCCGCCTGACCGCACGCGCCGAACCGGTGAACCCGCCCGCACGATCCATGTGCCGGCGGGTTCGTCCGTGCCGTGTGGCCAGGTGGCTGCCGGGCGGGCCCGGCTCGGTCCCGGTCCCGCCTCTCGGCGTGCCGGGTGGGCTCTCGTACTGGATGTACCCGGGCTTGTCCCCGGCGCGGCGAGTGGGGCACCCCTCTGTGGGAGCGTGCCGGGCTTCGCGGGGCCGGGGCCACCTCCCGGCCGAAGGCCGGGGAGGGACTTGCGCTAGGAAGCGCGCTTCACGACGTCCCGTGTCAACGGCTCGCGCCGGACGCCCCGTTGGGCGACAGCCGGGCGGGCCAGCCTGCCGTTCAGCAGGGCCACGCCGAGCGGAGTCACCGTGTGCAGCATCGAGTTGCGGACACGGCGGCTGGTGATCAGGCCCGTCTGCCGCAGCACGGCGGCGTGCTGGCTGGCACCGGCCCGTGAGATACCGAGCCGGTCTGCCAGTTCGGAAGTGGTGCACGCGGCACGCAGCATCCGAAGTGCCGCCGCCCGCGTCTGGCCCACCAGAGCTCCCAGTGCCTCGGGGGTGTCGTCGGGCTCCGCCCACAGCGCGGCCGCCTCATGGTCCTGCGGCGGGGCGGCGACCACCAGGGTCGGCTGACCGCTGTCGTCCTGGGGACCGATGAGCTGTCCCGGTCGGTGGTTGAGGAACACGGACGGGGCCAGCACGAGACCCCGCCCGCCCAGCACGACATCCTCCTCGGGCCCGCCGGGGATCTCCAGCACCGGTGATGTCCAGATGATGCGGGGGTGCATCGTGGACAGCAGCTGTTCCACGCCGCCCGCCATCACGGCCCGGCCGCGTGCCTCGCACTCCGCCTCCAGGTAGGCGAGCAGGTTGCCCCAGTACGGCGCCACGGCCGCGCGCCAGACGTCCGGCAGGTCCGCTCCCGGTGCCGTCTCCGGCAGCCGGGGCCACCCGGCCGGCCCGTTCTCCGCAGCATCGTACTGAAGCGCCCGGCGGACCAGGTCGTCCACTTCCGCGCCGGGAACCTGCGTCGGCCGGGGCGAGCGGAGCGGCAGCCGTCTGCTCACCTGCTTCCGCCAGCCGGCGTACGGAGAGCTGACGCCGCGACCGAGCAGGCCGGCCGCGAACGCCGTCTCGATCAGCGGCCCGGCGCTGATCCGCAGCCGGGTACGCGCCAGGTCGGCGGTGGAGAAATGAATACGTTGCACAGTGATAGCCCCCGTTGTCCGCGACGGAATTGCGACGAAGCCCGTCCTCCGGAACGGCACCGGCCACGAGGCGTGGCGCCGACGAATCCACTGGGTCCTGTCGTCAGACTGCTGTCGTCCGCCCCGAGGGCCGGGCCCCGCGCCCGCCGCGTCAACGGCTCATGTCTGCGAGGCGTGTGCTCTCGGGAGTCGACGACAGTGCTCAGGACGGCGCACGGGTGACCGCCTGTCCGGCCTCTCGGACGGGGCGGGTGCGTTCATCCTCGGGTCATCCGCTGACACGCTGCTGACCGCCCTCTGACGCGAGGACACAGCCGCCCTGGAGCGACGGCCCGTGGTCATGCACGGCTGCCAGGATCTCGGGCACGTTCAGGCGCAGGTCGAACGGTACGAGTTCGAAGTACCGCAACGCCTTGCCGGCTTCGGAGAGTTCGAGGGTCCCCACCACGATCCCGGCCCTTTCCAGCCGCTCCAGGTGCATGTAGAGCAGAGGCCGTGAGATCACCAGACGCCGGGCTAGCTCGCTGACGTAGACACGGCCCTCGGCGAGCTCGGCCACGATCCTCAGGCGCAGCGGGTGCCCGACGGCAGAGAGAACAGCAAGGAGTTCCTCACCCGTCATGACCCATCTCCCGACGTTCACGGACTTTCCAGGCGAGACCTTCCCACCCTCGGCCACTGTATGCGATTCAAGTGCATGGGAGATCTCTGATTCTCACGGCTGGGGGGTGAAGAAATCATACCGCCGGCGCTTACGAGTTCATATTGCCAAGCGGGAAGCCGCCCGCATACGGTGTTGTGCATGCGGCGGCGGCTTTCCGGCGGAATATTTACCGGGGCTCGGACGGTGCGCCCTTATTCCGTGCCGTCCGCTGTCGTGGCCCGGCCCCCGGCGCGTCCAATCCCCCGCGAGCGCCGAGGGCCGGGCTACTCGCTTCCCCGGCATCCTGCGCTCATCCGGCCCGACGCACTTGATCCGGAATTCTCCAATCCAATTGGAGTTCACGATTCCCCTTGCGGGCGACCTGGAAATTGGGACACCATCCCTACGGATGTGAGAATTTCACGTCCGTACAATGATTCCGACACTGTCTCGGCCAGACGCGGCCTGTGCAGAATCACTGCCGAAACGAACTGTTTACCCGATTGGAGAATGGCAGGCATGACGAACTCAGTTCCCTCGCGCACCCGGTTCGCCGAATCGGCGGCCGCAGCCACCACACCCGCCGGGCGCGGTCTCGTGATCGAGAACCTCGACGCCATGCCCGACCAGGAGGTCGCCCTTCTCGGCATCTGCATCGTCGCCGCTCCCCTCGTCAGCACGCACCCGGCTCCCTTACGGTTCGAGTAGCGCAACGGGCAGGGGAGACCATGGTCGCTGGGGAGCGTATGTCCGGGGGAGAGACGGACGGCGGAAGCCGCTCCGGTCCCGACGACGGGGCACGGATCGGTTTCAAGAGCCATCTGCGGGCCACCGTCGTGCCGGGAGAGGCCGCCTACCTGGTCTCGCACCACGGTGTCACCGCACTCCAGGGGGACCCCGCGGAGATTCTGGTGCCACTGCTGGACGGAAGCCGCAGTCCGGCCGCCGTCCTGCACGAGGCGACAGCGTCGCTCACCGCTGACGAAGTCCTCCAGGCTCTCCGGGCGCTCGACGCATCCGGCCTGCTGCGGCTGCGCCCCGCACCGACCGCTCCACCCGCCACCTCCCTCCCGCCCGACCCGGCCGCGGAGGCGTACTGGGACCTGGCCGGCCTCGACGGCGCCCGGGTCCCGGTCGCACTCGCCCTCAGCTCCGTGCACGTCGTCGCCGCCGAAGGCATGGACGCGGACGAGGTGCGTGACGCCTGCCGCTCATCGGGACTCGGTCTCGCGCGCTCCGCCGAGGAGGCGGATCTCACCCTCGTCGTGAGCGACGACTACCTCTCTCCGTTCCTGCGGGACGTCGACGCCGTACACCGCGAGTCCGGCAGACCCTGGCTGCTCGCCGGAGTCGGCTCCACGGCCTGCTGGGTCGGCCCGCTGTTCCAGCCCCGCGAAGGGCCCTGCTGGAACTGTCTGGCGTCCCGACTGCGTGGACACCGACGTTCGGAGGAGCCGCTGCGGCGCGCGCTCGGTCTGACCGGACCGCCGGCCCGCCCACGGGCCACCCTGACGGCAGGCCGCTCGATCACCGTGCAACTGGCCGTGCTCGAGGCCGCCAAGTGGCTCGCCGGTCTGCGTCACGACACACAGAACTGCGTGCACGTCTTCGACACCATCGCACGGGAAGGCAGGGTGCACCGGGTGATGCGTCTGCCGCAGTGCGCCGCCTGCGGAGATCCGGGAATCGTGGCCCGGCGGATCAACCGCCCTTTCGTGCCCCGGTCGCGCGCCAAGACCGACCACGACCTCAACGGGCACCGGGCGCTCACGCCCGCCCGGATGCTGGAGCGCTACGGATCCCTGGTCGACCCCGTCACCGGAATCGTGAAGGAGATACGCCGCGCCCCGCGCAGCCCTGAGTTCGTCCACGCCTTCCTCTCCGGCGAGAACCTCGCCATGCGCGGCATGACACTCGCGGGCCTGCGCGCCGGGCTGCGTTGCCTCAGCGGCGGCAAGGGCCTGACGGAGACGGAGGCCCGAGTGAGCGCGCTGGGCGAGGCGGTGGAACGCTACAGCGGGACCAGGCAGGGGGACGAGCCGGTGGTCCGCGACTCCTACCTGGGACTGGGGCCGGCCGCCGTGCACCCCAACGCGAGCCAGCTCTACGACGTGCGTCAGTTACGGGAACGGGACTGCTGGAACGCGCGCGGCTCCCGGCTCCAGTACGTCCCGCCGCCCTTCGACGAGACCCGGCCCACCGACTGGACGCCGGTGTGGTCGCTCACCGAGGGGACACACCGGCTGCTGCCCACCTCGATGCTGTACTTCAGCGACGAGCCGTCACCGGACGGCCTGTGTGCCGACTCCAACGGCAACGCCGCCGGCAGCAGCCCCGAGGACGCCTTGGTCCAGGGCTTTCTGGAACTGGTCGAGAGGGACGCGGTGGCGTTGTGGTGGTACAACCGCACCCGGCAGCCGACCCTCGACCTCGACGCCTTCGCAGAGCCGTACATCGGCCGGCTGCTCGACGGCTGCCAAGGACTGGGCCGTGAGGTGTGGGCCCTGGATCTCACCTCGGACTTCGGCATCCCGGTCGTGGCGGCCCTGTCGCGGCGGGCGGACAAGGCCGCCGAGGACATCGTCTTCGGCTTCGGCGCGCACTTCGATCCCCGCATCGCACTGCGCAGAGCACTGACGGAGATGGGCCAACTGCTGCCACTCGTCAGCGAGGTGACTCAGGACGGCGCCGGATACCTGGCCGACGACGCGGACGCGCTCGCCTGGTGGAGGCACTCCACCGTGGCCAACCAGCCCTACGTGGCAGCCGATCCGGCCCTTCCCCGGCGCGGCCCGGACGACTGGACCTACCTGCCCAGCGCCGATCTCCGTGACGACGTGGTGTCGATCACAGAGGCGGTGCGGCAGCGCGGCATGGATCTGCTCGTCCTCGACCAGACCAGGCCGGATCTGGAACTCCCCGTGGTGAAGGTGATCGTTCCGGGCCTGCGGCACTTCTGGCCCAGGTTCGCCCCAGGAAGGCTCTACAGCACGCCAGTCGCGCTCGGCAGGCGCCCCGCCCCCACGCCCTACGAGGAGCTGAACTCCATTCCCCTGTTCGTATGACTTCCTTTAATGTGGCTGGAGTTCACGCGCAGCGCATAAACTCTGCACGCACGTGCAGAGGTTCGAAGGGTGAGACGGACAGGGCCGGAACGGGCGGACGACCATGCCACGGCACGACGAGCAAGAATCGCAACAGGAAGCGCCTTCGGGGGACGACGCCGCGCCGCACTTACCCGACATGCAGGACCTGCCGGCTCCCCGGCTGGCCCGCACCATCCTCACGGTTGCGCTGATCTGCTATCTCAGTGTCACGATCACCAACCTCGCGGGAACGGAACCCCGCACTCCGCAGCTGCTCACCTCGCTCGTCTGCGTGTGTCTCATCTTCTTCCTGCAGTTGAGGCACTCCCGTCCCGGGGCCCGCCTGGCTCCCCTGCGGCAGCGGATACTGACTCTCTCGGCACAGGCGCTGCTGACCTATCTGCCGATCACCGTCTTCCACTCCCAGTGGGGCTCCATGGCGGGCTTCCTGGCCGGTTCCCTGCTGCTGCTCCTGCCCAGCCGGTGGGCCTGGCCCGCATACGGTGTCGTGGGGCTCACCATGCTCGTCCCACCGACGCTCGAGGGCTTGTCCGTGCACGAGACGGTGTACCTCTGCCAATCGACGCTACTGACCGGACTTGTCGTCTTCGGTCTGTCCCGCATGGCCGACCTCGTCCAGGCCCTGCACGAGACGCGAGGCCAACTGGCGGGCATGGCCGTCACCAAGGAACGTCTGCGCTTCGCCCGGGACCTGCACGACCTGCTCGGCTACAGCCTCTCCGCGATCACCTTGAAGACAGAGCTCATCCATCGGCTCATTCCTACTCATCCGCGGCGCGCGATGGACGAGGTGAGTGATGTCCTCACGATCTCCCGTCAGTCACTCGCGGATGTCCGGGCCGTCTCCAGCGGGCTGCGCCGCATGTCCCTGAAACAGGAGCTGGGTGCGGCGCAGTCCCTGCTCCAGGCGGCGGACGTCGAGGTACGGGCCGACGTCGGACTCAGCGAGCTCGACCAGCAGGTGGACTCCGTGCTGGCCGCCGTCCTGCGCGAGGCAGTGACGAATCTGCTGCGTCACTCCAGAGCCGGCTCCTGCAGCATCGAGGCCGTCGAAGAGGCCGGATGGGTACGGCTGTCCGTGGTGAACGACGGGGTGGATCCGGCCTACCGGGACACGTCGCCCGACAGCGGCAGTGGCCTCGGCAACCTCAGAACGCGGCTGCAGATGGCGTCCGGCAGACTCACCGTCTCACGCGGTCCGGGGGACACGTTCCGGCTGACCGCCGAGGCGCCCGCGAGCCCCCGCCGACGGCTGGCCGCCCCGGGCCACGGCGAGCTCCCCATCCAGGACCCGGCCGCCTGACGCGCCCGGACACCGAGACATGTGAGCCCGCCGGTCACCGCGGCCCGCTGAGAGAGGAAAGTCATCATGCCGATCAGCATCCTGCTGGCCGAGGACATGAACATGGTGCGTGGAGCACTGGTGGCCCTGCTGAACCTGGAGGACGATCTCGAGGTGGTGTGCGAACTGGAGCGCGGCGACCAGATCCTGTCGGCCGCTCTGCGGCACCAGCCGGATGTCGCCATCATCGACATCGACCTTCCCGGTATGGACGGTCTGACCGCCGCGGCGTTTCTGCACGAACGCCTGCCCGAATGCCGGACTCTCATCCTCACCAGCCTCGGGCGCCCAGGAGCGCTTCGTCGCGCACTGGCGGCCCAGGTCTCCGGCTATCTGCTGAAGGACGCACCGCCGCACGAATTGGCCGCCGCGGTCCGCAGCGTGGTCGCCGGCCAGCGGGTGATCAATTCCCAGCTCGCTCTCTCCGCGTGGAACGGTTCGGAGAGCCCTCTCACCGCACGGGAGACGGAGGTGCTGCGACTCGCCGCGGAAGGGCTGGAACCCATCGAGATAGCGGGACAGCTCAGACTTTCTCTGGGTACCGTCCGCAATTACCTCACCACCGTGGTGACCAAGCTGAACGCACGGAACCGTGTGGACGCCATCAAAATCGCGCGCGACGCCGACTGGCTGCTGTGACTGCCCCGGGCCGCTCTGCCCGGCGACGCCGGACCGCGGGGTGAGGGCTCGGTCACCCGAACGCACCCTTCATGCCGTTCTCCTCGGCCCGTACCACCATGCCCGCCGCCGCCAGGTACGTCAGGATGTCCCTCGTCACGGGCCGCGGCAGCGGCAGGGCCCGCGACACCGCCTCCGGGGCGACGGGCAAGGCCAGCATGGCGACCACCCACACCGCTTCCGGACGATGCAGCCGCACCTGGTACTGGGAACCGACCCGCTCCAGCAGGAATCCCTGGGCGTCCACCACGAGTGACACGCCCTGAGGTAATCGGACCAGGCCGGTGGCCGGCAGACGTGGCAGTACGAACAGTGCGGGCCGGGTGACCGGGCAGACGGAGAGCAGCGGTCCCCGCAGGTCCACGAGTCCCAGAGTGCGCACCACCAGATGGGACAGCCGCTGGAGAGCGGGCAGCAGGACCAGGTACACACTTGCCTTGGTCACGGGGCTGTCCGGAGTGGGCTCGACGTTGCTCAGGAGAACGGGCCCGAGCTCCATCCGGTACAGAGCCTCACGAAGCACGGGGTGCGCGTCCGCGATGCGCTCCCTGCCCCAGGGCCCGGTCAGAATGAGGCCGCCACCGTCCACCTCACGTTCGATGGCGACGTCCTCTCTCAGCGACCACAAGTGCACTGTCCGGGGTTCGCCCATACTCCACACGAGGTTTCCTGACTTCATACGGCGATCCATTCGAGTATCCGGTCGAAGATCCCCGCACGGTAGCCATGCATTCACGGGCGTGTCGTGAATTTCTCACGCATTCCCGGCGCCACTCGTGTTGTACGGGCGGTCCGGACCGGTGCGGTCCGAACACCCAGATCCCTCTCGGGAGCCGGGCCGGTCGCCCTCACCAGCTCGGCCTCGCCCGCCGTCCGAAGATCAGGCCGCGCGGTTCCGGTGGCGGCGGGGTGCCGGGGCGCAGCGGCAAGGCGATCAGCATGCCGGCGACGAATCCGACGACGTGCGCCGCGTACGCCACCGTGCCGGCCCCGGACACGCCGTGCCCGGAGGAGTACACCGCCTGCAGCCCGAACCAGAAGCCCAGCACCAGCCAGGCGGGCAGCCGCAGCGGCAGGAAGATCAGAAACGGGACCAGGACCCAGACCCTGGCCTTCGGGTACAGCACCAGATAGGCGCCCAGGACCCCCGCGATCGCCCCGGACGCGCCGATCAGCGGGTCGCCGGAGGAGGCGTTGAGCAGCGCGAAGCCGTACCCGGCCGCGTAGCCGCACACGACGTAGAAGAGGAGGTACCGGATGTGGCCCATCCGGTCCTCGACGTTGTTGCCGAAGATCAGCAGGAACAGCATGTTGCCCAGCAGGTGCAGCCAGCTGCCGTGCAGGAACATCGCGGTGAACACCGACAGCGGCGCGGACTTGTCGTAGCGCGGCGGCCCGACCACGCAGCCCGGACCGTGCGGGCCGAGGCCCACGGCCCCCGTCGGGACCACTCGTGGCATCTGATGGTGGATGAGCTCTCTGGGTACGGCGGCGTAGTGGTCCATGAAGGCCTGGAGGTGGCACAGCTGGGCCAGGTCGCTGCCCCCGGCCACGGATCCGGCTATGCCGGGGGTGAAGAGGAACACGAGGACGTTGGCGGCGATGAGCGCGTACGTGACCCAGGGGGTGCGGCGCACGGGGTTCACGTCATGGACGGGGATGACCACACACAAGTACTGCCCCCGATGCGGCGGACGAATCGGTGAACGCCGCCGGGCGGGTGTGCGTATCCCTCCTCAACCGACGTGAGGATCAGGCGATGAACGACCGAGTTACTCCTCCCATGCACGCCACGCCCGACGGCGAGGCGGAGCTCTCTCTCGTGGTGCGGCTCCCCTGGGAGGACGTCGCGCGGCTCGGCCAGGAGGCGGGGCGGCTGGCCGCGCAGATGCAGCGGCCGGTCACACTGGACGAGGCGGTGAGCCACCGGCTGCGCTCCACCCGGGCGTCCGCGGCGCACGCCAAACCGGCAGGGGAGCAGCCCGCGGCCATGTCGTCCTCCGGCTCGAACATGACCTCCAACGCCGGAGTGACCTCCCTGCCGAGGATCAGCGGTACGGCCTGAGAGCCCGTCACACTGATCATCCGGCAGCCCTAGTACTCCAGCAGCGGTTCGTGTCCTGAGCTGTGTTTTCGGTAATGGCAGTGGCGGGCGACCGCCTGGCGGCGTCTTCTCCAGGCCGACCACTTCAGCGCGTGGGTGACGGGATCGCGGTCGGCTCGCGGGTGGGGCAGGAGAGCGTTCAGGAGCCGCCGTATCTCTGCCACGGTGAGCGGGACGGAGGCTGATCCGTTTCTGCAGCCCCCTTTGCGGCATCGCCGTCGGCCTGGGGCTGTGCTGCGAGTGCGGTCAGGACGGCATGGGCGAGCATGGCCAGAGTGATGTGCCGATACCAGCCGACATAGCGACGGACCTCGTACTCGTCCAGGCCGCACTCATTTTCCGCGGCCTGGAAGCACTCCTCGATCGCCCAGCGGGAGCCGGCGATCCGGGCCAGCTCGGCGATCTCGACACCCACGGGTGCGTAAGCGAGGTAATAGGCCAGGTCAGCGGGGTCGGACAGGCTGCGGCGGGCCATCACCCAGCGGTGGTGGGTTGGCGGGTCGGGGTCGAAGACGATGTTGGCAGGCAGCTTGGCCGCGGCCCAGTCGTAGATCCGTGGCCCCTTCGCCCCGTCACCGCAGGACAGCCGCTGCCAGGCATCACCGGGTGCTTCCTCGATGAGCCGGTCGATGCGCCAGATGCCGGCCAGGGATTTGATCTGCTGCGACTTGGGCACCGCCACCACATAGCCGATGTCGAGTTGCTCAAGCAGGCGGCGGAAGTTCCAGTCCTGCCCATAGGCCTCGTCTGCGGTGATCCACTTGGCGGGCAGGCCGGCGGCCAGGCAGCGACGGACGATGTCCCGGGCCAGCTCTCCCTTGGTCGCGAAGCCGCGTTCGTCGGGGATCTTCGCCGCCCGGCAGCGGTCACGATCGGACGTCCAGGCTTTGGGCAGGTAGAGCTCCCGGTCCACCAGAGCCCGGCCCGAGCTGGTGGCGTAGGCGGCGAACACCCCGATCTGGCAGTTGTCGATCTTTCCGGAGGTTCCGGTGTACTGCCGGCCTACCCCGGCCGAGGTGGAACCCTTCTTGATGAACCCGGTGTCGTCGATGATCAGCACTCCGTCCGGCCCGAGCCGTTCGGCGACATAGGCACGGACATCGTCACGCAGGGCGTCTGCGTCGCAGACGCTGCTGTTCAGCAGCCGCTGGAAGCCGTCGGGAGTGCGGTGACCTGCCCATTCCGCGAGCTGCCAGCCGTTCTTGCGTGTCGCCCGCCCCAGCAGACCGCGGACGTAGTCCCGCATCCGCCACCGCAGATCCGCCCGAGCAAACCGGCCCGCCACCCGCTCGAACACCGACTCCAACTCACCGGTCCAGCAACTGACTTCAGTCATCCCCTCCATACCAGGACAACGACAACCACCAGCTCAGGACACGAACCGCTGCTGGAGTACTAGGGGGCGTCTTGTGGATCATGCCGGGGTCCGCGGGGTCTGGCACGCACTTAGCGCATCCCCGCCCGTACCTTCGCCGTAGCCTTTCTCGCCGCCACCAGTACCGGGTCCCACACGGGTGAGAACGGCGGGGCGTAGCCCAGGTCCAGGGCCGTCATCTGCTCCACGGTCAGGCCCGCCGTGAGCGCGACCGCCGCGATGTCGACCCGCTTGGCCGCGCCCTCCCTGCCGACGATCTGCACGCCGAGCAGCCGCCCCGTGCGGTGCTCGGCGAGCATCTTGACCGTCATGGGGGAGGCGCCGGGGTAGTAGCCGGCGCGGCTCGTCGACTCGATGGTGACGGCCTCGAAACGCAGGCCCGCCCTGAGAGCGTCCTTCTCCCGCAGGCCGGTCCGGGCGATCTCGAGGTCGCAGACCTTGCTGACGGCCGTGCCGACCACGCCGGGGAAGGTGGCGTAACCGCCGCCCACGTTGGTGCCGATGACCTGGCCGTGCTTGTTGGCGTGGGTGCCGAGCGGCACGTACTGCTGCTGGCCGGAGACCAGGTTCAGCACCTCGACGCAGTCACCGCCGGCCCAGACGTCCTCATGGCCGCGCACCCGCATGGAGAGGTCGGTGAGCAGACCGCCGTGGGCGCCGAGCGGGAGGCCCGCCGCAGCGGCGAGCGTGGTCTCCGGGCGGACGCCGATGCCCAGGACCACGACGTCCGCGGGGTATTCGGCCTCCTCCGTGGCCACCGCGCGGATCCGGCCGTCCTCACCGGTGAGCAGTTTCGTCACCTCGGCGTCGTTCACCATGGTGATGCCGAGACCCTCCATGGCCCGGTGCACCAGGCGGCCCATGTCCGGGTCCAGGGTCGACATGGGCTCCGTGCCGCGGTTGACGACCGTCACCTCGAAGCCCCGGTCGATCAGCGCCTCGGCCATCTCCACACCGATGTAGCCGGCGCCCACCACCACCGCACGGCGGCCACGCGTGCCCGCCAGGGTGTCGAGGAGGGCCTGGCCGTCGTCCAGGGTCTGCACACCGTGCACACCGGGAGCGTCCACGCCCGGCAGGTCGGGGCGGACCGGGCGGGCGCCCGTGGCGATGACGAGTTTGTCGTACGACGTCCAGGACTCGGCGCCGGAATCGACGTCACGCGCGCGTACCCGGCGCCCGGCCACGTCGATCTCCACGACCTCGGTGCGCATGCGCAGGTCGATCCCCCGCGCGCGGTGCTCCTCGGGCCCGCGCGCGATCAGCTGGTCGCGTTCGGGCACGGCACCGCCCACCCAGTACGGGATGCCGCACGCCGAGAAGGAGGTGAAATGGCCGCGCTCGAAGGCCACGATCTCCAGTTCCCCCGGCCCGCGCAGCCGGCGTGCCTGCGACGCCGCGGACATCCCCGCGGCGTCGCCGCCGATCACGACCAGTCGTTCCGTCCCGCCCTGCCCAGCGTTCATGCTCATGCGAACACGCTACGCGCACGCGGCATTTCGGGTCGCTCAGCCCTCGTTCTCCGGCTCGGGTGCCGACCGCGGGGCCGGGCGGGCCGTCGGCAGGGGACCGAGCGCGGTCGCCGCGGGCGCGGCGGGGGCGCGGCGCGGCAGCCGGGGACGCAAGACCCGCAGCCACAGCAGCGCGAGCAGCGCGGCGAGCGCGGCGAACGGCAGTACGGCGCCCAGGGCCAGGGCGATCCAGCGCAGCAGCGTGACGAACGCGTGCCAGCCGCCCGCCAGGGCGTCCCCGAAGCCGGGGGAGTCGTCCTTCCCGGCGTGCCGCACCGGCGTCTGCGACAGCGACAGGGTGATGGTGGCCAGGCTCGTGCGGTC
Source organism: Streptomyces sp. NPDC001843 (assembly GCF_042891955.1). Taxonomy (NCBI): domain Bacteria; kingdom Bacillati; phylum Actinomycetota; class Actinomycetes; order Kitasatosporales; family Streptomycetaceae; genus Streptomyces; species Streptomyces sp. NPDC001843. Next base: position 59,963 of record NZ_JBIATQ010000005.1, read on the forward strand.
CTTCAGGGACGCCTGCTGGGCGAGCAGCGCCTCGAGGTCGGCCTCCCGGCTGCTCAACTCCCCTTCGAGGGTGACGACGTCACTGAGCTTGACGGCCCGGTCCATCAGCTCGCGGACCCGGGCGACGCTGGCCCGCTGTGACCTGATCCGGCTGTCGACGTCCACGACCTGGTCGGTGACGTCCTGCGCCTTGGCCGTGCGGTGGACGAGCCTGCCCGTGCCCTGCAGCTCGGTGAGGACCTCGTCGTACTTGTCGGTGGGGACCCGCAGCACGACCCGGGTGCGTTCGTGGCCCGCGGAGTCGCGGCTGGTGGTCTCGTTCCCGACATAGCCGCCGGCGTTCTCGGCGGCGGAGCGGGCCTCGTCGAGCGCCTTGGGCACGTCCTCGACCTGCACGGTGAGGGAGGCGGTGCGGATGATGTGGCTCGCGGTGAGCCGGGGCGCCTTGGTGGCGGCCTCGGCGCCGCGCGCCTTGCCGTCGGACGCGCCCCGCTGCGCGGCGCTGCCGGTGTCGGCCTTGCTGCCGGACGTCCCGCCGCCGGAGTCGCCCCCGGCTCCGCATCCGGCGAGCGCGAGGGACGCGGTGAGCAGAACGGCGGCCAGGGCCCGGCCGGGCCGTAGCGGTGATCGTGGTGTGCGCATCTGGCGGTACCCCCCGAGGGTCACGACGACTGATGTTCCTTCGACGCGGGGAGGGGGCGCAGCGTTGGGGGGACAACGGTTCCGATGCGGTCACGGTCACATCGCGCCCGGGCCACAAGGCCCTGGCACGGGGACCGGCGGTGGGTGAGAGGCTGGGGCCATGAGCGGATCACGTACGGGCGCGGGCCATGTCGTCGTCGTCGGAGCGGGCATCGCGGGGCTGGCCGCCGCCCACCGGCTGCTGGACCGCGGGGCGCGGGTCACGGTGCTGGAGGCGTCGGACCGGGTCGGCGGCAAGCTGCTGGCCGGGGAGATCGCGGGCGTGTGCGTCGACCTGGGCGCCGAGTCGATGCTCGCGCGCCGCCCCGAGGCAGTGGCCCTCGCGCGTGAGGTCGGCCTGGCCGACCGTCTGCAGCCCCCGGCGACCGCGTCGGCCTCGATCTGGACCCGCGGCTCCCTGCGCCCCATGCCCAAGGGCCACGTCATGGGCGTCCCCGGCACCGCCGCCGCCCTGACCGGCGTGCTGTCCGACGAGGGTCTGGCCCGCATAGAGCGCGACGCCGACCTGCCCCGCACCGAGGTCGGCGACGACGTGGCGGTGGGGGAGTACGTGGCGGCGCGGCTGGGCCGCGAGGTCGTCGACCGCCTCGTCGAGCCGCTCCTCGGCGGGGTCTACGCGGGCGACGCGTACCGCATCTCCATGCGCTCGGCCGTGCCCCAGCTCTTCCAGGCCGCCCGCACCCACACCTCCCTGACGGAGGCGGTCCGCGAGATCCAGGCGAAGGCGGTCGCCCAGCAGCAGACCGGCCCGGTGTTCATGGGCATCGAGGGCGGCGTGGGCCGGCTGCCGCTCGCGGTCGCGGAGTCGGTGCGCGGCCGGGGCGGCGAGATTGTCACGGGGGCGCCGGTCGGCGAACTGCGCCGGGAGCCCGGCGGCGGATGGCGGGTAGCGGCCGGTGACCGCGTCCTGCACGCCGACGCCGTGGTCGTCGCCGCCCCCGCCCCGGCCGCCGCCGGGCTGCTGGCCGCCGAGAACCCGGAGGCCGCCGCCGAACTGCGCGGTGTCGAGTACGCCTCCATGGCCCTGGTCACCCTCGCCTACCGCAGGTCCGAGGTCGGCCTGCCGGACGGCAGCGGCTTCCTCGTCCCGCCCGTCGACGGGCGTACCATCAAGGCCTCCACCTTCGCCTCCCAGAAGTGGGGCTGGATCGCCGACGAGGACCCGGACGTCGTGGTCCTGCGCACCTCCGTCGGGCGGTACGCCGAGACGGAGATCCTCCAGCGCGAGGACGCCGAACTGGTGGAGGTCTCCCGGCACGACCTACGCGAGGCCACCGGGCTGGACGCCACCCCCCTGGAGACCCGCGTCACCCGCTGGACCGACGGGCTGCCCCAGTACCCCGTCGGGCACCACGCGCGCGTGGCCCGCATCCGCGAGCACGTCGCGAAGCTGCCGGGCCTCGCGGTGTGCGGCGCGCAGTACGACGGCGTGGGCATCCCGGCCTGCATCGCGAGTGCCTACGCGGCGGTGGACCAGCTCGGAGGAGACCTGAGGGGTGTGGAGGAGCTCACCGCCAACCCGGTGCAGAGCCTGCACGGCGGAGCGGGAGAATAGCGGCATGAGTGACGACGCCCCCACCACCGAGTCCGGCAGGGTCCCGAACAAGGGCAAGCTGGCCAAGGACCTCAACGAGGTCATCCGCTACACCCTGTGGTCCGTCTTCAAGCTGAAGGACGTGCTGCCCGAGGACCGCGCGGGCTACGCCGACGAGGTACAGGAGCTGTTCGACCAGCTCGCCGCGAAGGACGTGACCATCCGCGGCACGTACGACGTGTCCGGGCTGCGCGCCGACGCCGACCTCATGATCTGGTGGCACGCCGAGACCAGCGACCAGCTCCAGGAGGCGTACAACCTCTTCCGCCGCACGAAGCTGGGCCGCGCCCTCGCGCCGGTCTGGTCGAACATGGCGCTGCACCGGCCGGCCGAGTTCAACCGCTCGCACATCCCGGCGTTCCTCGCCGACGAGACGCCGCGCAACTACGTGAGCGTCTACCCGTTCGTGCGCTCCTACGACTGGTACCTGCTGCCCGACGAGGACCGCCGCCGCATGCTCGCCGACCACGGCAAGATGGCCCGCGGCTACCCGGACGTGCGCGCCAACACGGTCGCGTCGTTCTCGCTCGGCGACTACGAGTGGATCCTGGCCTTCGAGGCCGACGAGCTGTACCGCATCGTCGACCTCATGCGCCACCTGCGCGCCTCCGAGGCCCGCATGCACGTCCGCGAGGAGGTCCCGTTCTTCACCGGGCGCCGCAAGGACATCGCCGAGTTGGTGGCGGGGCTGGCCTGACCCCTACGGCGGCCCGTGCGGGTTCCGTACGGGCTCAGGTCCGGTCGGCCTTGCCCTTCAGATGGTCCCTCAGGGCCTGCTTGCGGGGCGCTCCCGGCCTCGGCTCCGGGTGCGGTGCGCAGGACGCGTGCCGCACCGGGAGACGACCCTGCAGCAGATACGCCTCGAGGTGGGCGTTGACGCACGGGTTCGCCCCGCCCGCGATGCCGTGCGTGCCCGCGTCCCGCTCGGTCACCAGCACCGAGTCCGCCAGCCGCCGGTGCATCTCCAGCGCTCCGTCGTACGGCGCGGCCGCGTCCCGCTCGGCGGCCAGGATCAGCGTCGGCGGCAGCTCACCCGGCCCGGTCCGCACGTCGACCGGCCGTTGCCGGGGTGCCGGCCAGTAGGCGCAGGGCAGGTTCATCCACACGTTCTCCCAGGTCTCGAAGGGCGCCCTGCGCGCGAGCCGGGTGTTGTCGCGGTCCCACACCGCCCAGTCGGTCGGCCAGGGCGCGTCGTTGCACTCGACGGCGGTGTAGACCGCGCTCGTGTTCTCCGCCTCGGCGGCCGTCTCCGGGCTCGGCGCCGCCACCCGCAGCAGCGGCCCCGGATCACCCTTCAGGTACGCCGACAGCGCCTCGGCGCGGCTCGGCCAGTAGTCGTCGTAGTACGCGGCCGACAGGAACGCCGCCTGCAGCTGCCCGGGCCCGACCTTCCCGCCCGCCGGCCGGGCGGCCAGCCGCGCCCGTGCCGTCTCGTAGCCGCGCCGGACCTTCTCCGCCGTGTCGCCGAGCCCGTACACGTCGTCGTGCCGGGCCACCCAGTCCCGGAAGTCGGCCCAGCGGCCCTCGAACGCGGCCGACTGGTCGAGGTTGTCGCGGTACCAGACCTGTTCGGGGGCGGGGTTCACCGCCGAGTCCAGGACCATCCGCCGTACGTGCGAGGGGAACAGCGTCGCGTACACCGCCCCGAAGTAGGTGCCGTACGAGGCGCCCATGAACGTCAGCCTGTCCTCGCCCAGCGCGGCGCGCAGGACATCCAGGTCACGGGCGTTGTTCAGGGAGTTGTAGTACCGCAGAGCGCTTCCCGAGCGCTGCGCGCAGCCGCGCGCGTACGTCTTGGCCTGGGCGATGCGCTTCTTCTTGTAGGCGGTCGAGGGGTGCGTCGGCGCCTGCGTCGGCCCGCCGGCGAACTGCTTGGGGTCCTGGCAGGACAGCGGCGCCGAACGGCCCACCCCGCGCGGGGCGTAGCCGACGAGGTCGTAGGCGGCCGCGATGCGCTTCCACTCGGGCAGCAGGCCGACCAGCGGGAAGTACATGCCGGAGCCGCCCGGGCCGCCCGGGTTGAAGACGAGGGCACCCTGGCGGGGCACCTTGCGCTTGCTGTTGCGCGGGTCCTTGTGCGTCGCCCGCACCCGGCTGACGGTCAGTCGGATCTGCCTGCCGTCGGGATGCGCGTAGTCCAGCGGCACGGTCACCGTGCCGCACTGCAGGCCGTCCGGCGCCTTCTGGTCGGCCGGACAGGTGCCGAAGTCGATGCCGGACGCACGCGCACGGGTGGCGGCCACCTCGACGCCGCGCAGCCGGGCCGCCTGGGGGACGCCGGGTGCGCCGTCGGCGGGGGCGGCGGCCAGGGTGGTCAACAGCAGGGACCCGGCGGCCGAGTAGAGGACGGCAGCTCTCATCGCGTAACCCTTTCGCAGCGGGCGGCGGCGAACCGCCGGGACAAAAGGGATGTTTCGTACGAGCGTCGGGGAAGGCAAGCACCATCCGGGCGGTGTCGGCGCGAATGCCCCTTGTGCGCCCCCGGGAGCGGGCTCCTCGCCGGGGGGCTCAGCCTCCGCAGGACTGGTCGCGGTGTGCGAAGGCCGCGCGCAGTTCCGGTTCGCCGATCGCGCGGATGCCGCGTACGGCGACGGAGGTCAGATAGCCCCGGTCGCCGGCCGGGTCGCCGGTCCGCCGGGTCAGCGCGCCGAGCAGCCGCTGCCCGGCCGGGGACGCCCAGCGGGAGTACGGGTGCGCCTCGACCCGGGCTATGGCCAGGCAGCTCAAGGTGAGGGCGAGGGGCAGCGCGAACCACAGGGCGACCAGCTCGCGCGGCATCTGGGTGGGCGCGGGCGTCAGCAGCGCGGTCGCGCCCAGCGCGAGGACGGCGAGCGCGGCGGCCCGCACCTGGCGGACGCCGGCCGCCACGGTCGTACGCGCCCCGTCGGGCACCGCGAGCCCCGCGCGCACCAGGGAGTCGGCGAGGCTGCGCACCGCTTCCGCGCCCGCCGCCGCGGACCGCACGGGCCCGATGCGGGACTGCCCCTCCGGGCCGATGGCGCCTATCACCGACCGCTCCATCTCGTCCCGCCCGCGCGGGTCGACGACGGTCGCCCAACCGGTGTGCGCGAGCAGCAGGCGCCGCTGCCGCGCCATGGAGACCATGGTCAGATCGGCGACGCGGGCCGGCCCGCCGGACAGGAACGCCGCCTCGTACAGCGTCAGCTCGTGCTCCCGGCCCGTGGTCGCGTCCTGCCTGTCGACCGCCGCCGCGTGTACGGCGGCGAGGCACAGCCGGGTGCACGCCGTGCCGGCGACGGCCCAGGCCAGCAGTAAGAGGAGGAGCCAGAACATGACAAGTTTCTATGCCAGCGGTCTGGGAAACTCCATGCCCTGTTCACGATCCGGACACAGTGTTGCCGACATGTGACGTTGTGCTTCGCCGCGCTGGTCAGGAGCCGTTCGACGGCGGCGGGCTGGAGGCGGCCGGCGGGAGCGTGTAACTCGGTGCCGGGGGCGGGGCGACCGGGATCGGGGAACCGGTGGCGGCGCTCGGCAGGCCGGAGCCGGGGGGAGTGGGTGTGCCGCTGGCGGCGAGGTCCCGGGCCAGCGCGGCGAAGTCCACGTACCCCGTGGCCTCCAGGACCTGGATGTGGTCCAGGACGGTGGTGTTCGCGTCGTCGGCGAGGCTGCGCACCAGCGAGTTCTGCGTACCGGCGCGCACCTCGGCGACCACCGAGAACACCCTGCCGTGCGCGAGCCGCACGATGTTGGCGAACTGGCGGTCGAAGTCCTCCCCCTGCGCCGACTTCAGGGTGTCGAGCCACTGCTTCTGCTGGTCGGTGGGTTCGTTCGGCAGCCCGAGGCCCAGCTTGCCGGCGACGTCCCGGACGCGCTCGTCGAGGAAGGTGTGGCCGTCGACCAGATGCCGCCCCGCCGTCCGTACGGCCGCGGTGGTGCCCTTCTCCTGCGCCAGCTGTCCGGCGGGCAGCTCCCACAGTCCGGCCAGCCGGACCTTCGTGATGAAGTCGCGGTCCTGCGCGGACAGTGGGCCGTACTGCGTGAGGTACGTGTCCGCCCGCAGCACGCTCGCGCCGGTCGTCTTCGGCTGGTCGGTGTACGACCACACCGGGAAGATCAGCGCCGCCAGCGTCGCGGTGAGGCCCGAGATGATGATCCCGGTGCCGCTGAATATGCCCCGTCCCTTGACGGGCGGTCGCGGTCGCATGGTGCCTCCTGTTGCGGCACCGCACACCAGTGCTTCCAGGGGTGCGGAGTTGGCATATTACTGCGCCTCTTCTGCGACTGCCGTACCGCATAGGGTCGTAAATCCCCTGAATTCGGACGTGAACTCGGCGACACCGTCACGCCTGCCGCATCAGTACCCTCCGTGCCGCGCGGGCCGCCCGCACCACAGGGCGGCTGGAGCGCGGCGCCGGCCCCGACCGCTCCAGCCACCATTCCCGCAGCTCTCGCCGCACCCGGGGCTCCGTGAACCGCCCCGTGAACAGCAGATGCCCGGCGAAGTCCAGCGCGTCCTGCCGGTAGCCCCCGGTCATCGGCTGCCCCTGGGCATAGCCGAGGAATGCGGCACGGTATCCCTCACCGAGGATCTCCGGCAGCTCCGGTGCCACCTTCGCCACCACATCGGCCCGCTTCGCCGCGAGCGCCCGTGCCTGCACCCGCATCCGCGCCCGGTCGAAGCCCTCCGGAACCGGTGTCCCGGCCACGAGCGAGGACAGCACCGCGGTCTGGGCGAGGCCGAGGCGCTGGCGGACCGCGTCCGAGGGTGCCCGCCGTGCCGGCGCGGAGGTCTCGGCCGTCTTCGGGGAAGGGGTGGCCCCCGTTGCCCGCCCCTTCCCCACGGCCCCCCGGATCGCCGCCAGCTCCCGCTCCAGTCCGGGCGGTTCCGGGAAGTTCTCGTCCCGCTCCAGCAGCACCCCGGGCGGATCGACGCGGGAGGCCAGATCGGTGAGGATGTCGAGGACCGGCTCGGGCACGGGGTGGGCGTGGCTGTCGTGCCAGACCCCGTCCCGCTCGAAGCCGCCCGCGACATGGACGTACGCGACGGCTTCCAGGGGCAGTTCGGCCAGCGCCTCGGCGGGGTCCTCGCCCCGGTTGACGTGGTTGGTGTGCAGGTTCGCCACGTCGATCAGCAGACGCACACCGGTCCGGTCGGCCAGCTCGTACAGGAACTGACCCTCCGTCATCTCCTCACCGGGCCAGGCGATCAGCGCCGCGATGTTCTCCACGGCGAGCGGCACCGGCAGCGCGTCCTGGGCGATGCGCACGTTCTCGCACAGCACGTCGAGGGCGTCCCGGGTGCGCGGCACGGGCAGCAGATGGCCCGCCTCCAGGCGCGGGGAGGCGGTCAGCGGACCGCCCGCGCGCACGAACGCGATGTGCTCGGTGACAAGCGGGGAGCCCAATGCCGCGGCCCGCTCGGCGAGGGCCGTCAGCCGTCCCGCGTCGGGCCGGTCGGCGCCCCCGAGGCCGATCGAGACACCGTGCGGCACCACGGTCACCCCGCGCTCGCGCAGCCTCCGCAGCGACTCGGGGAGGTGCCCGGGGCACACGTTCTCCGCCACCACCTCGACCCAGTCGATCCCCGGCATCCGCTCCACCGCGTCCGCGATCTCCGGCCGCCAGCCGATCCCCGCGCCCAGTCGCCGCATCGCCCGCCCCCTCTCACCCGTGTTCCGGCATGAGGGGGGTATGGCCCCGGCGCCGGGCCGTGAACCCAGCCGCGCACACCTTCAGAGCATTATTTGAGGTTCACACCCGACACCGAGGGCCTGCCGCGAAAGCCCCTTCCCCGCCTACGGCCGGGAGGCGCTCCCGGCCCGGCGGCACCCGGCACGGTCCCGTACCGCCACGGGCCCGTGGGGATCCCCCGGTACTCCCCGTGGCCGTCGTCGGAGACCCTCGATCACTGTCAGCCGGCGAAGATGTATGCGAGCCGTCCAAGTGCTACCAGGAAGAGCGCCCAGGGTGGGATGAGAAACCAGATGCTCAACCACCGCTTGGCAACCGGAATCAGCGTCAGCAGAGCGGTCAGGGCTGCCAGGAGGCAGGCGACGTAGCCGAAGGCTATGTTGTCGAACGGAAACATCTGGGGCCTCGCGAAGGCCAACCAGGTGTACACGCCGGTAAGGAAGTTGAGGAACGCCAAAGCGATGGCGCAGACAGCGGCGCCCAGGACGGCACGCATGGTCAGCCGCGGGCGTACGGGTGTCTGCGGTGACGGCACCTCGGCTCCCCCCTGGCGGTGAGTACCGCCTTCCGTACAAGCTAGCCGTCGCGACAGTGAGTCGTGTGGATTCGGTGAACCGGTGAGAGATTCACCAGACGGCTCGGACGCTGCTCGTCGCAGCGGCATCCTCACCCCCGTATCAGCCACTCCTCCGGTGAGCGTCCGAGCAGGCGCAGTGTCTCCTCCAGCGCCCCGGTGCCCTCCGGCACCTGGAGCGCGGGGGCGAAGGGGGAGCCGGGCCCGCGGCGGTCCGGGTCGGTCGGCACCCGCCGGGCGACGGCCAGCGCCGCGCCGAGTACTTCGTCCGGCAGGTCCAGGTCCATGCCGAGCGTGGCTGCCACGTCCCAGGCGTGCACCACGTAGTCCACGAGGTGGAAGCCGACCGCCGTCCGGCCCGGAACGCTCAGCCCCAGCTCCGCGAGCCCGAACTCCTGCTCCAGCACGCCCGGTTCGGCGAAAGCGGCCAGTACGGACGTGGCGGCCACTCGGTGTACGCGGGCGGGCTCGCGCATGTCCTCCGGATCCCGCCAGCGCGCCTTCTCCAGCCCCGCCCCGCGCGCGGCCGCCGCGAACCCGTGATGCTGTGCGGCCATGTGCGCCACGAGCGAGCGCAGCGTCCACCCCGCACACGGGGTGTCCCGCTCCCAGTCCTCGTCCTTCGCCAGTTCCACGACCCGCATGGCCCCGTACACGGCGACGCGGTCGAGCTCGACGATGTCGCTCCCGGTGACAGTCATGGACCGAGCCTAAAACTGTGCGAACGGTCGTGCTAGTTGTTTCTCCGTCACCGTGCTCCGCAACCGCCCCGCGATGCCCACCCGGGCCCTGCGATAGGCGGTCTCCTCGTCGTGCAGCACCGAGACGGCGTTGGCTGTCTCCAGCAACGCCACGAGTTCGAAGGCGAGTTGGGCCGCATCCGTGTCGGCCCGCAGCTCACCGGCGCCACGGGCCTCCTCCACCGTGCGCTCCACGACGGCCGTCCACCGGCGCTGGGCCCGCACCACCGCGTCGTGCACCGGCCCGGACCGAGCGTCGAACTCGGCGACGACACCGTAGAAGAAGCAGCCTCCGGGGAAGACCCGCCCCCGCGAGTACTCCAGCCACAGATCGCACAGCCGCCACACCCGCGCGACCCCCGCCGGGACCTCGGCGACGGGGTCCATCACCTCCCCGGCGAAGATCCGTTCCGCCTCCCGCACGGTGGCCAGTTGCAGCTCCTCCTTGGACCCGAAGAGCGCGAACACCCCACTTTTGCTGAGCCCCAGCTCCGTGGCCAGTCGCCCGACGGACAACGCCTCGAGTCCCTCCACGGACGCGATCTCGACGGTACGGCGCAGTACCAACCGCCGGGTCCGGTTGCCGCGTTCCACCCGGCCGTCGGTCTTGGTCACCGCAGCGCCGGATGGTCGGCGACCACGGTGCAGGAGCCGGGGGCGATCTCCGTGAAGCCCGCGTCACGCACCAACGGCAGGCCCGAGGCGGTCAGTTCGGGCCACTGGGCCGGCGCGGCGGTGCGCACGGCGAGCGGGAAGCCCGCCTCCCGCCAGGCGGCCCGCTCCTCGTCGGACAGCTCCCACCAGGCGAGCTGGGCACCGTGGCCCACCTGGGCCATCGCCTTGCCCGCCGACATCTCCAGCTCCGGGTTCAGCCACAGCACGGGCGCCGTGGGGTCGGCGTCGGTGGGCGGCTCCGGGTCGTCCAGCTCGGTGCCGGACACCTGCAGCCTGGCCAGGTCCTTGGGCCAGCCGTCCAGGGGGACGGGCGGGAACACGCGGACCTCCGCCGACTTCCCGGTGACCGTGATCCCGGGCAGCGCCTCCGCGCGCCGCCACTCGGCGCCCCGGGCCCGCCTGACCACCTTCCGGATCCGGGCGTCCTCCCAGTCCCGCAGGGCCTCGGCCCACTCGCCGTCCCCCGTCGACCGCTCGTCACCGAGCATCGTCAGCACGGCACGGGCGGCGGTCTCCAGTGCGTCGGTACGCGCCGGGGGCGCCGTCTTCTCGAGCCGCACCACGAGGGGCAGGACGAACTGCGGAGCCTCGTCGCGCGCGGTGCGTTCGGCACGGAACGGGCTGTCGCCGGAAACGGTGGAATCGCCGGGAACGGTGAGGTCGCTGGTCACGTCCTCCAGTCTGCCAGGCGGAAGATCGGTACTTCCGGGCACGTGCGGACGGCGGAACCGGGAGCGAGGATGTCCAGTCATGACAGGTGAGTTGCTGCTGGAGCGCGTGGGCCGTCGCTACGGTCTGCGCGGCCCCTGGGTGCTGCGCGGCGTCGACCTGGCCCTGGCGCCGGGGACCCTCACCCGCGTCGAGGGCGCCAACGGCACCGGCAAGTCCACCCTGCTGCGCCTGCTCGCCGGGGTCGACGCCCCCAGCGAGGGCCGTGTCTCCGGCCGCCCGCGCACCGCCTACGTCCCGGAGCGGTTCCCGCCGGCCCTCCCCTTCACCGCCGCCGAATATCTGACCCACCTCGGCACCGTCCACGGCCTTTCCCGCCGGGTCGCACCCCGCGCGGCGGCCGAATGGCTGGACCGCTTCGGCGCGGGCGCCTACGCCCGGACACCGATGGACCGGCTGTCCAAGGGCAGCAGCCAGAAGGTGGCGGTCGCGCAGGCGCTGCTCGCCGAGCCCGAACTGCTCGTCCTCGACGAGGCGTGGACCGGACTGGACACCGCGGCCCGGGCGGAGCTGGAACGGGCGGTGGCCGAACGCGTGGCGGCGGGAGGCGCCGTCGTGTTCGTCGACCACGACCCGCGCCGCCTCGCCGAGGCGGCCGACGCCACGTACGCGGTCGTCGACGGCGCCCTCGACCGTCGTACCGAGCAGGCGACCGCGCCGACCGGACCGCACAGGCTCGTCACCGTGCAGGGCCCGCCCGGCGGCCGGCTGCCCGACGAGGTGGTCAGGGCGGTCACCACGGCCGAGGAGGAGACGCCCGGCACCTACCGGCTCGGCGTCCCCGTCTCCCACTCGGACGTCGTGCTGCGTGCCCTGCTGACGGCCCGACCGCCCTGGCACGTGGTCGGTGTGCACTCCGGCGACCCCGACCCCGCCCCCGCCCCGGGCCCCGACCCCGAAAGCCGCCCATGAACGCCCTCCTGCGCTACCAGGCCGCCCTCCTGCTGCGCTCCCAGCGCTGGCTGCCGCCGTTCCTCCTGTACGCGGCCTTCCTGGCCATCAGCGTGCAGGGCGGGCAGCCGGTGCTCGACTCGCTCGGCTACACCGCCGCCGCCCTGCTGCCGGTCGCCGCCTGGCTGGTGCGGATCTGCGTCACCAACGAGCCGCCCGCGGCCCGTACCTGCGTCGCCGCGGCGGCCGGACCCGGCAGGGCGCATCTGGCCTGCCTGCTGGTGGCCCTGACCACGTCCGCGGTGCTCGGCACGGTGACCACCCTGGCCGTGACCTGGATCAGTGATCCCGCCAGCGTCGGGCACCGCGTCCACGTCCCGCGCCTCGAAGCCGGTGCCGCCGGGCTCCTGGCTGTGCTGGCCTGCGCCCTGCTGGGCACGGCCGTCGGCGCCCTCACCAACTGGCCGCTGCTGCGCTCGCCCGGCCGCGCGGTGCCCGCGATGCTGCTGGCCGCGCTGCTGGTCCTGGTCGTGGCCGGCTCCCCGGCGCGGGCGGCGGTGCGCGGGCTGGTCACCGGCTCGCAGTCCGGCCACGTCCCCGTGCCGCTGCTGCCGCTCGCCGGGGCGGCGCTGCTCGCCACCGCCGCCGCGGCCCTGGCCTGCGCGCTCACCGCCCGCCGCTCACCCTGAACAGGCGGTGCGCTGCGCCTCCTGCCACTCGCATCGCGGGCACAACGTGATGCCCTTGTACGACTCCGGGTACTCCGTCGGCTCCCGGCACAGCACACAATCGGCGTACGGCGGCCCCTCGGCCTCGGGCGGCTTGGCGGCGTCGGCGATCGTGCAGTAGTCCGCACTGTCCGTGTCGCTCATGCTTCCAGCGTAAACGGCTCACCGCCGGGCGCCCGTGGCGCCGATCAGCTCCGACACCTTGACGAACCGGTAGCCCCGCTTGCGCAGTTCCGGCACGACCGTGCGCACGGCCCGCTCCGTCGTCGGGGCCGCGCTGCGCGTGCAGTGCATGACGACGACCGAGCCCGGCTTCACCCCGTCCAGCACCTGCCGGGCCACCGCGTCCGCGTCCGTGGCGAACGCGTCGCCGCTCACGACGTCCCACTGCACGGCGGTGACCCCGAGGCCGCCCAGCGCACGCAGTGCCTTCTGGTCGTAGCAACCGCCCGGGAACCGGAAGTACGGCATCGGGTGCGGCACGCCCGCCTTGCGGATGGCGGTGTACGCCCGCTCCACCTCCGAGCGCATCCGGTCCGCGGGGACGGTCGGCAGGCCGTAGCAGTCCCCGGTGAACGCGTAGTGGCTGTAGGAGTGGTTGGCGACCTCGAACCGCGGGTCGTGGCCGAGGGAGCGGGCCTCGGCCGGGTACTCGTCCGCCCACCGGCCGGTCATGAACACGGTGGCCGGCACCTTCAGCGACCGCAGCGTGGCGATCAGCGCCGGGTTGTCGAAGTGCTCGCCCGCCGCCGCGCGCGGCCCCTCGTCGGCGGTCATGTCGGCGTCGAAGGTGAGCGCGACCGTCTTCCCCCGGGTCCGCGGTCCGTTCTCGAAGACCGGCGTCAGGCCGCCCGGGCCGGGGGAGAGGGTGGGCGGGGGCGTGGCGGAGGGGGCGGGCTTCGCGGGGGCGGGCCTGGCGGGGGCCGGGTGACCGGCGTGGGGCGCTCCGGTCGTGCCGCAGGCGGCGAGGGCCGCACCCAGGGCGCAGACGGCCGCAATTCGTCGTACAGGTCTGATCACCGTACGAAAATAGGGCGGGATGTTCCTCTGTGTGATGATCTCATGTAGGGCTCGTCGGTGCGGTCACCCGCCCGGCGGCAGTCCCGTCACAGATTCCGCTGCTCCAGCGGTTTGACCGCCGGTCCCTGGACCACCTTGCCGTCGATGTCGAAGCGGGAGCCGTGGCACGGGCATTCCCAGGCCCGCTCGGCCGAGTTGAAGGCGACCAGGCAGCCCATGTGGGTGCACCGGGCGGAGAGGGCGTGCAGGTTGCCGCCCTCGTCACGGTGGACGGCCAGCCGCTCGTGCCCGGAGTGCACCACGGCCCCCTCGCCGGGGCCGATCTCGTCGACGGACGGCGCAGGACGCAGCCGGTCACCGATGAAGTGCCCGGCCACCTTCGCCTGGTTCCTGAGGAACGAGGGGGCCTCCCGCACGGCGGACTTCAGCCGGCGCGGGTCGTACAGCTCCCGCCACGGGCGGTCCCGCCCGGTGATCAGCGAGGTGAGCAGCAGACCTGCCATCATTCCGCCGCTCATGCCCCAGCCGCTGAAGCCGGTGGCGACGTAGGTGTGCCGGGCACCGGGATGCAGCGGGCCGACCAGCGGCACGGTGTCGGTCGGCTCGTTGTCCTGGGTGGCCCAGGCGTGGGTGAGCTCCACACCGGGGAAGTGCTCGCCGCCCCACGCCTCCAGCCGGTCGAAGCGGGCCGCCGTGTCGCCGGTGCCGGGGGTGAAGTGCTCCCCGGTGACGATCAACAGCCGCTGCCCGTCCTCGCCCAGGGGCGCGGTGCGCACCGAGCGGGTGTCCTCCTCGGGGGTGATGTACATCCCGTCCGGGTCCCGGCTCGCGTCGAGGGTTCCGGCGACGACGAGTTCCCGGCGCGGAGAGAGCCGGGTGAACAGCAGGGCGCGGTCGAAGACCGGGTAGTGCGTGGCGACCACGACGTGCCGGGCCGTCACCGTGGCGCCCGAGGCGGTGGTCAGCCGGCACGGCTCGCCCTCCTCCAGGCCGGTGACCGTGGTGTCCTCGTAGACCCGGCCGCCACGCGCGAGCAGGTCCTCGGTCAGGGCCAGCAGGTACTTGCGGGGATGGAACTGCGCCTGCCCGGTCACCCGCACAGCGCCCGCCACCGGGAACGGCAGACCCGTCTCCGTCACGAACGAGGCGGGCAGCCCGGCCTCCCGCGCCGCCTCGGCCTCGGCCCGCACCTCCTCCACCCGGTCGTGGTCGCGGACGAACGTGTAGGCGCTCCTGCGCTCCCAGTCGCATTCGATGCCCAGCTCCTCGACCAGCGCGGCGGCGTGCTCGATCGCCTCCGACTGCGAGCGGGCGTACAGTCGGGCGCCCTCCGCTCCCCGGGTCCGGCGCAGCCTGTCGTAGATCAGGGTGTGCTGCGCGGTCAGCTTGGCGGTGGTGTGCCCCGTGACCCCGGCCGCCACCCGCCGGGCCTCCAGCACCGCCACGCCGAGCCCGGCCCGCGCCAGCTCGTGCGCCGTGCTCAGCCCGGCCACGCCCGCGCCGATCACGGCCACGTCGACGTCCACGTCATCGGTCAGGGCGGGGTGGGACGGGCCCGGTGCCGTCTGGAGCCAGTACGAACCGCTCAGGTGCCGGTGATCGCTCATGGGCGCCGGGTACCCCGCCCCGGCGGACTTGACCGTGGCCCGGCCGTCACCCCTCCTTCAGCAGCCGCTCCCGGCACCGGGCCACATCGAAGTCCGCCGCCGGATAGCCAGGGGCCAGCTCCTCCAGATGGGCCAGCAACAGCCGGCTGATCGCCCAGTTGCGGTACCACTTGTGGTCCGCCGGGATCAGGTACCAGGGCGCGGCCCGGGTCGAGCAGCGCTCCAGGGCGATCTGGTACGCCTCCTGGTAGGCGGGCCACCTGGCACGCTCCTCGATGTCGGCCGGATCGAACTTCCAGTGCTTCTCCGGGTTATCGAGGCGCTTGAGCAGACGGCGGCACTGCTCCTCATACGAGATGTGCAGGAAGCACTTGATCACGGTCACACCGTCCTCGGTGAGGGCCCGCTCGAAGTCGTTGATCCGGGGGTAGCGCAGCTCGATCTCGGTGCTCGGGGCCAGCTCGTGGACCCGGGCGATCAGGACGTCCTCGTAGTGCGAGCGGTCGAAGACGCCGATCTCGCCCGGCTCGGGCAGCGCCCTGCGGACGCGCCAGAGGAAGGGGTGCCGGCGCTCCTCGTCGGTCGGCTGCTTGAAGGCCTTGAGCCGGCAGCCGGACGGATTGAAGTGGCTGACGACGTGCTTGACGGTGCCGCCCTTGCCGCTGGTGTCCATGCCCTGCAGGACCAGCAGCAGGCGGCGCCGGTCGCCGCGGGCGCCCGCCGCCCACAGGCGCTCCTGGAGAGCGGCCATGCGCTTGCCGGCCCGCGCGGTGGCGTCCTTGGCGGCGGCCTTGTCGCCGGGGCCGCCGGGGGTGGCCGCGGCGTCGTACGCGCCGAGGTCCACGGGGCGGCCGACGGGGAGGCGCAGCAACTCGCGGAGAGGGGCCGCCTTGTCCTTGTCCTTGCCGTTCCTCGCCACCGTGCGCCCCTTCCGTCCGGCATCCCTCGCCCGCGTCACCGGGTTCCCCGGTTCGGCGGGCGTAGCGGCCGGTGCGGGTGTCCCGGGCCGGTACGTGGCTGCGTGGACGGTCAGGGCACGCCGGACGGTGTCCGAGGTGGCGCCGCTCGCGTCATCCCGGTCGGAAGACCACGTCGTCGGTGCCGGTCTGCTGCGGGGCGTGCTTCTCCTCGAGGCTCTTCTCCTGGGGTCCCGTCTCCTGAGAACCCTTCTCCAGGAAGCGCAGCAGTTCCACCGGGATGGGCAGCACCAGGGTGGAGTTCTTCTCCGCCGCCACCGCCATCACCGTCTGCAGCAGCCGCAGCTGCAGGGCGGAGGGCGTGTCGGCCATCTGCTGCGCGGCCTCGGCCAGCTTCCTGGAGGCCTGCAGCTCGGCGTCCGCGTTGATGATCCTGGCCCGGCGCTCCCGGTCGGCCTCGGCCTGGCGGGCCATGGAGCGCTTCATCGTGTCCGGCAGGGACACGTCCTTGATCTCGACGCGGTCGATCGTGACACCCCACTCGACGGCCGGGCTGTCGATCATCAACTCGAGACCCTGGTTCAGCTTCTCGCGGTTGGAGAGCAGGTCGTCGAGATCGCTCTTGCCGATGATGGACCTCAGGGAGGTCTGCGCCATCTGGGACACCGCGAACCGGTAGTCCTCGACCCGGATGATCGCGCTCACCGGATCGACGACCTTGAAGTAGACCACCGCGTCCACCCGCACGGTCACGTTGTCGCGCGTGATGCCCTCCTGCGCGGGCACCGGCATCGTCACGATCTGCATGTTGACCTTGCGCAGCCGGTCGACCCCGGGGATGATCATGGTGAAGCCCGGTGGTCTGTGCGCGTCGGTGACTCGGCCGAGCCGGAAGACCACGCCGCGCTCGTACTGCTTGACGACCCGCGCCGCCGAGGCCAGGTACACCAGACCCGCGGCACCGGCCGCGACGATCGCTCCCACCAGTTCCTGGAGCATGACGACCTCCTCCACACCAGAGGCATCGTCTTGTAACGATATGCCCGCGTTCGTCCGGAGGCCATGTCCCGGGCGACCCGGGACCGGGCGGAGCGGCAGGGTGGGGGTGGCAGGGCCGGCCGGCCGGTCCGGGGCTGTGCTCTCGGCGCCCCGGCCCGGCCGGTCGTCCCGGGTGTGGCTAGGCCGCCATGAGCCGCACCGGCTCCGTGCCCGCCGCGCTGTGCCGTTCGGCCCAGTTCTCCAGGGCCGTGCGGCAGGCGTGGTCGAGGTGGTGCAGGCCGGACAGGTCCAGCCGGATCGGGCGGTCCTGGGGCAGCGCCTCCAGGGTGTCGAGGATCTTCGGCAGCCGCAGGAAGGTCGCGTTGCCCGACAGGTACGCCTCGACGGGACCGGCGCCCTTGTCGACGACCTCCAGCTTGACGTGCGAGGACTCCCAGGCGGTCTTGATGACGGCCAGCGCCAGTCCGATGAGCACGCCCTCGAACATGCTGACCGCGACGATCGACACCGCCGTGACGCTCAGGATCACCGCCTCGCCGCGCTGCTCGCGCCACAGGTCGGCGAGCGCCCGGACGGGAACCAGCTTGGCGCCCGAGTAGATCAGGATGCCCGCGAGCGCCGGGATCGGGATGTAGCCGAGCGCCGCCGGCAGCAGCGCAGCGAACAGCAGCAGCCACACACCGTGCATCACGCGGGACGCCTTCGTCCGCGCACCCGCCTGGACGTTCGCCGCGCTGCGCACGATCACCGCGGTCATCGGCAGCGCGCCGAGCAGCCCGCAGATCGTGTTGCCCACGCCCTGGGCGAGGAGCTCCTTGTCGTACTGCGTGCGCGGCCCGTCATGCATCCGGTCCACCGCCGCCGCGCTGAACAGCGACTCGGCTGACGCGATCAGTGTGAACGCGAGGACCGTGCCCAGCATCCCGATGCCCGCCAGCTCCCCGAGGGAGCTCATCGGCGGCGGCTGGATCGAGTCGATCAGCCCCTTCACCTCGACGGTGGCCACCGGCAGGGACAGGACCAGCGCGGCCAGCGTGGCGAGGCCGACCGCGGCCAGCGGACCCGGCAGCGTACGCACCTTCGCCGACATGTGCTTCCACAGCACCAGCACGGCTGTCGTGCCCGCGCAGAGCGCGAACGAGGCCAGCGCCTCCGTGCTGCCCAGGGAGTCGATGAACGCCCCGGGCAGCCCGGCTATCTTGCCGAGGCCCGAGTCGGGGGCCTTCGCGGCCAGCGCCGGGTACAGCTGTCCGGCGATCAGCACCAGGCCGATGCCGGCGAGCATGCCCTCGACGACCGAGACGGAGATGGCCCTGAAGTAGCGGCCGACCTTCAGCCCGCCCATCAGGACCTGGAGCAGACCGGTGGCCAGCACGATGGCGCCGAGCGCGGGCAGCCCGAACTCCTGCACCGCCTCGAAGACCAGCACGGTGAGCCCGGCGGCCGGCCCCGACACCTGCAGGCTGCTGCCGCGCATCAGCCCGGTGACGATGCCGCCCACGATGCCGGTGACAAGTCCGAGCTCCGCCGGGACACCGGAGGCGACGGCCACGCCCACGCAGAGCGGGAGCGCGACCAGGAAGACGACGAGGGACGCGGCGAAGTCCTGCTTGAGGTACGGGAACCGGGACTTCGGGGGCGTCGGGGATATGGGGGTCACGTTGGTCATCGGCGCGCTCACAGGGACTCGAAGGTGTCGGTCTGCGGGCGGTGCGCCTGTACGGCGCCGGTGTGTACCTCGTAGTACCAGGCGTGCAGGGCGAGCCGGCCCTGCGCCAGCTTGTCGGCCACGCACGGGTACGAGCGCAGCCGCAGCAGCTGGGCGAGGACGTGGCTCTGCACGCCCTCCGCGACCGTCGGGTCCTCCACGGCCCCCTTGGGGCGGGGCGTGGCGTGCGTCAGCCAGTCGCGCACGGCGGGCACGGCGTCGAGGTCGTCACCGCGCACCAGCGCGCCGACCGCTCCGCAGTGGGAGTGGCCGCAGACGACCACGTCCCTCACGCCGAGCACCTCCACGGCGTACTCGATGGTGGCCGCCTCGCTGCAGGGGTGCTCCGAGGCGTACGGCGGGACGATGTTGCCCGCGGTGCGCAACTCGAAGAGCTCGCCGGGACGGGCGCCCGTGATCAGGGCCGGGACGACCCTGGAATCGGAGCAGGTGATGAACAGAACCTGGGGGGACTGGCCTTCGGCGAGCTTGGCGAACTCCTCAGGGCGCTGTCCGAACGCACGGGCGTTGTCGATGAGGGGCTGCTGCATGTGTGTGGGATCCTCCTGGCGCGCCTCGGTGGCGCGTCGGGCTTGCACGACGGATGTGTGGGGGGGAAACAGCACCCGGCTCTCAGCAGCGGAAGACCTGCAGCGCGGCCGGCGAGAGGGATCTCCCGGGTCTGGCTGTGCGGTGGTGCGTCCCGTGGGGCGCGGCCACCGGCTGCGCCTCCACCCGTTCACGGGCAGGCAGCGGGCGTTCCTGATCCCACCCGCAGGCGGCGGTGCGCTGGCGGTGGCGGGTGTGCGGGGGACCGGCGGGGTCCCCGGGGCAACTCAGGTCACGGAACGTGTCGGAACCGTCGTGCACCGGCTTGGAGGAGGACTTGATTCCGGGCTGGGCCTTGGCCTCCACCTGATGGAAAATATGCGCGGATGCGAAGGTTCCGGCGGGCGTGAAGAGCTGCAGTGCGAGCAGGGCCGTGGCGAGGAGCGAGATCACGGCCCGGGTTGTCTTACCTCGGAACATGCGCCCCCCTTCCCCGTTTCACGCCTCTGGTCCATGCCAAGGATAGGTCAATGGATGGTCAAGAAGTACCGTAACCCAACGGAGATGTTTGCAGGGTTAACTCGGTGTTACACGCAGAAGAGAGCGTGAAAAGCGCCGGTCGCGTGGCCTGAAGTGGCCCTTGACCGGCGCGTTCTGTCGCGGTATCAGCCCTGCTCGGTCGGCACCAGGTCCTTGGCGTCCCTGGCGAGCGCGGTGAGCCGGGATATCGCGCGGAAGTACTTCTTGCGGTAGCCGCCGTTCAGCATCTCCTCGCTGAACAGCTGGTCGAACGGCAGCCCCGAGGCCAGGACGGGCACCTCACGGTCGTAGAGCCGGTCCGCGAGGACGACGAGCCGGAGGGCCGTCGACTGGTCGGGGACCGGGCGCACGCCGGTGAGGCACACGGCCCGCAGGCCGTCGGTCAGCGCGCCGTACCGGCTGGGGTGCACCCGGGCCAGGTGGTCCAGCAGCCGCGGGAAGTCGTCGAGCGACGCGCCCTCGGTGGCGTGCGCGGCCCGGGTCACCTGCTCGTCGGAGAACGGCGCCGGGGCCTCGGGCAGCCCGCGGTGGCGGTAGTCCTCGCCGTCGATGCGCAGGGTGCGGAAATGAGCCGACAGACCCTGGATCTCACGCAGGAAGTCGGCCGCCGCGAACCGGCCCTCGCCGAGCTTGCCGGGCAGCGTGTTGGAGGTGGCCGCGAGCGCCACGCCCGCCTCGACCAGCCTGCCGAGCAGGGTGGACACCAGGACCGTGTCGCCCGGGTCGTCGAGCTCGAACTCGTCGATGCACAGCAGGCTGTGCCCGGACAGCGTCTGCACCGTCTGCTGGAAGCCGAGCGCGCCGACCAGGTTGGTCAGCTCGACGAACGTGCCGAACGCCTTGCGGGACGGCTCGGCCGGGCTGGCGTGCCAGAGGGAGGCGAGCAGGTGGGTCTTGCCCACGCCGTAGCCGCCGTCCAGGTAGACGCCGCGCGGGCCGGCCGGGGCCTTGGGGGCCTTGGGCCTGCCGAAGCCGAACAGACCTCTCCGGGGGGCTCCTCCCGCGCGTGCGCCGTCGGTCCCGGCCGCGAAGTCCTCGAGCACCCCCACCGCCTCGATCTGGCTGGGCTGGCCGGGGTCCGGGATGTACGTGGCGAAGCGCACCGAGTCGAAGCGCGGCGGCGGCACCATCTCGGCGACCAGCCGGTCCGCGGGGACGTGCGGCTCACGGTCACAGAGGGACAGGGGGGCCGCGTCGGCCACGGGGCCGATCCCGGAGGCAGCGGTGGAGGTAGGCACGCTTCCCTACTTTAAGCGCCGTGTCACACTGCACGGATGCGACGCCTGTTCCCTGTGACCGACGAAACAGCCGACCAGAGCATCGGTGCCGCCGCCCGCGAGAGGGCCGATGAGGCTCCCGGCGCCGACGCCGGCCGTGAGTGGAGCCTCGCCGAGCTCGCCGCCGCCTACGCCTATCCCGAGCCGGCCGCACCCGGCGGGCGGGTGCCATGGCTGCGGGCCAACATGGTGTCCACCCTCGACGGCGCGGCCCAGCACGAGGGCCGCTCGCACCCCATCTCCAGCGCGGCCGACATGCGGATCTTCGGCACGCTCCGAGCGCTGGCGGATGTCGTCGTGGTCGGTGCGGAAACGGTACGTCAGGAGGGATACCGGCCGGCTCGCGAGCGGGCGGAGTTCGCCGGGCTGCGGTCCTCGGCGGGGCAGGGGCCGGCCCCGGCGATCGCGGTCGTCACCGCGAGCCTGGAGCTGGACTTCTCCCTCCCGCTGTTCACCTCGCCCCTGGTGCCCACCCTGATCCTGACCGGAGCGGCAGCGGCCCCCGACCGGGTCGCCGCCGCGGAGAAGGCGGGCGCCCGTGTGGTCGTGGCGGGCGACGGGATGGGGGTGGACCCGGCCCGTGCCGTCCAGGCCCTCGCGGACCTCGGCCACACCCGGCTGCTCACCGAGGGCGGCCCGCGGCTGCTCGGCCAGCTCGTGGCCGCGGAGGTGCTCGACGAGCTCTGTCTGACCGTCTCGCCCATGCTCACCGCGGGGGACGCGCAGCGCATCGCCGGGGGACCGTCCGTCCCCGTGCCCCGGCGGTTCGAGCTGGTGTCCCTGCTGGAAGAGGCCGGATTCCTGTTCAGTCGCTACCGTCGGTCCTGAAAATCCGTGCGATCACGGGGCAGGATGGTTTCCGCGGGGCCCGCCGGGGCTCGCGGAGGAAGAGGCCCGGGGAAGCGCGAAGGAGAAGGGGCGCTGGTGTTCACAAGCGTTTTGATGATCGAGAAGGCCCTGACGTCCGCCGACGTGGAGTTCGTCAGCACCTTGCACGGAGAGGAGCAGGTCTCCTTCCACGTGCTGCTCCAGCCACGCGGCGACCAGGCTGACCGCCTGCTCAGGGCCATCGACGACATCGCGCTCGGCGAACTCGACGAGGCCGCGCGCGAGGGCGCCACCCCGGAGGGCGACGACGCCAAGGCGCTCGGCCGGCAGGCCCTGGACGTGTCCCTGACGGCGCTGCGGGCGGCGGGCGGCGAGGCGGAGGGCCGGCTGATCGAGGACCACCCGCTGGACGCCCTGAAGACCCTCGTCGACGAGGTGCAGGCGGACGAGGTGATCGTGCTGACCGACCCCCACTACGTGGAGGAGTTCTTCCACCGCGACTGGGCCTCACGGGCCCGGCACAAGGTGGGGGTGCCGGTGCTGAAACTGTTCTCGCACAGCAAGGCGTAGCCGCTGCCGCCTGACTCGGCCGTGCGGGGCGGGCGTGATCCCACGCCCCGAGGCGCCGGCGGCTCGCGTCCACCCCGCCTCGCCCACCGGCGCGTCCGCGCGGGTGGGTCGCCTCTCGGACCGGCCGGCGTCCGCCGGCGGTACGGGCCCGCCCCACCGGCGGCGACGTGCTCGCCCCACCGGCGGCGACGTGCTCGCACCCGGCGCCCGGCGCCCGCTATAGGGTGGGGGCGCTCACCGTAGTACCGGATCTTGGGAGATACGCACATGGCAGCCGGCCTTCCCCCCGCCATGGACCGACCGCACTTCATCGGCATCGGCGGCGCCGGGATGTCGGGTATCGCGAAGATCCTCGCGCAGCGCGGGGCCAAGGTGGCGGGCAGTGACGCCAAGGAGTCGGCGACCGCCGAGGCGCTGCGGGCACTGGGCGCGACCGTGCACATCGGGCACGCGGCCGAGCACCTCGCCGAGGACGCCACCTGCGTGGTCGTGTCGTCGGCGATCCGGAAGGACAACCCGGAGCTCGTCCGCGCCGCCGAACTCGGCATCCCGGTGGTGCACCGCTCCGACGCCCTCGCCGCCCTGATGGACGGGCTGCGCCCGATCGCGGTCGCCGGCACCCACGGCAAGACCACGACGACGTCGATGCTCGCGGTGTCGCTGACCGAGCTGGGCCTGAACCCGTCGTACGCCATCGGCGGCGACCTGGACGCGCCCGGCTCCAACGCCCTGCACGGAGAGGGCGACATCTTCGTCGCCGAGGCCGACGAATCGGACCGCAGCTTCCACAAGTACGCCCCCGAGGTCGCGATCGTCCTCAACGTGGAACTGGACCACCATGCCAACTACGCCTCGATGGACGAGATCTACGAGTCCTTCGAGACCTTCGCCGGCCGAATCGTGCCCGGTGGCACGCTGGTGATCTCCGCCGACCACGAGGGCGCCCGGGAGCTGACCCGGCGCCTGGCGGGATCGGTGCGGACGGTGACCTACGGAGAGGCGCCGGACGCGGACGTACGCGTGCTGTCGGTCGTCCCGCAGGGCCTGAAGAGCGAGGTCACCGTCCTCCTGGACGGGCAGGAGCTCACCTTCACCGTCTCCGTCCCCGGCCGCCACTACGCCCACAACGCGGTGGCCGCGCTCGTGGCGGGCGCGGCGCTGGGCGTCCCGGCCACCGAGCTGGCCGGCGCGCTGGCCGCGTACACGGGCGTCAAGCGGCGCCTGCAGCTCAAGGGCGAGGCGGCCGGCGTGCAGGTGATCGACTCCTACGCCCACCACCCGACGGAGATGACCGCCGACCTGGAGGCGATGCGCGCGGCCGGGGGCGACGCCCGGATCCTGGTCCTCTTCCAGCCGCACCTGTTCTCCCGCACCCAGGAGCTGGGCAAGGAGATGGGCCAGTCCCTGGCGCTCGCCGACGCCTCGGTCGTCCTCGAAATCTACCCGGCCCGCGAGGACCCGATCCCCGGCGTCACCAGCGACCTGATCATCGACGCGGCGCGCGCCGCGGGCGCGGAGGTCACGGCCGTCCATGACAAGGAGCAGGCGCCGGCGGTGATCGCGGGAATGGCGAAGGCCGGTGATCTCGTTCTCACCATGGGAGCGGGCGACGTCACCGACCTCGGCCCGCGGATCCTGGACCAGCTGTCGAAGTGAGGGGCTGAGACTCATGTCGTACGACGTCGAGAAGCCGGACGAGCAGTGGCGCGCGGAGCTGAACCCGGCCGAGTACGCCGTCCTGCGGCAGGCCGCCACGGAGCCCGCCTTCACCGGTGAGTACACCGACACCAAGACCAAGGGCGTGTACTCCTGTCGCGCCTGCGGCGCCGAACTCTTCACCTCCACCACCAAGTTCGAGTCCCACTGCGGCTGGCCGTCCTTCTACGACCCGAAGGACACCGACGCGGTGGAGCTCATCGAGGACCGCTCCCACGGCATGGTCCGCACCGAGGTCCGCTGCGCCCGCTGCGGCTCCCACCTCGGGCATGTCTTCGAGGGCGAGGGCTATCCGACCCCCACGGACCAGCGGTACTGCATCAACAGCATCTCGCTGCGGCTGACCCCGGACGAGGGCTGACTGCGGTAGGTCCTGTCAGGGCGTCGGCTGTCGAAGTTTTGAAATACTCGAGGTCTAGACTGCTCCCCGCAACGGCCCGAACGACGACGACCGTGGCCGAGAACGGGCAGCTTCTGCCACACCCGAAGGGTATGCGGCGCCTTGATAAGGATAGATTCAGTCACCAAGCGGTACCCGGACGGCACGGTGGCGGTCGACCGGCTGTCGCTGGAGATTCCGGACCGTTCGATCACCGTCCTCGTGGGTCCGTCCGGCTGCGGCAAGACCACGACCCTGCGGATGATCAACCGGATGGTCGAGCCGAGTGAGGGCACCATCCTCATCGACGGCGTCGACGTCCAGAAGCAGCCGGTCAACACCCTGCGCCGGTCCATGGGGTACGTCATCCAGAACGCCGGCCTCTTCCAGCACCGCACGATCATCGACAACATCGCCACCGTGCCCCGTCTGCTGGGCTGGAGCAAGGACAAGGCCCGGGGGCGCGCGGCGGAGCTGATGGAGCGGGTCGGGCTCGACTCCTCACTCGCCAGGCGCTACCCCTACCAGCTCTCCGGCGGCCAGCAGCAACGCGTCGGCGTGGCACGGGCGTTGGCCGCGGACCCGCCGGTGCTGCTGATGGACGAGCCGTTCTCGGCCGTCGACCCGGTGGTGCGCAAGGGTCTGCAGGACGAACTCCTGCGCATCCAGGAGGAGCTGGGCAAGACGATCGTCTTCGTCACGCACGACATCGACGAGGCCGTCAAACTGGGCACGATGGTCGCCGTGATGCGCACCGGCGGCCACCTGGCCCAGTTCGCCCCGCCCGCCGAACTCCTGTCCGCCCCCGCCGACTCCTTCGTCGAGGACTTCCTGGGCGCGGACCGCGGTATCCGCCGGCTGTCCTTCTTCTCCTCCGCCGGGCTGCAGTTGCAGACCGCGCCGGTCGTCGCCGTCGACGCCGGCGCCGACAAGCTCGCCGCCCGCGGCACCGCCGACGCGCCCTACGTCCTCGTGACCGACCTCGACGGCCGCCCGCTCGGCTGGAGCAGACCGCAGGACCTCACCCCCGGTGAGATCGCGCCGGAGCGGCTGCTGCCGTACGGGCGGCCCTTCGTGGCCGGCCGTGACTCGCTGCGGGCCGCGCTCGACGGCACCGTGCTCTCCCCGACCGGCTGGGCGGTCGCCGTGGACGACGCCGGGCGGGTCGTCGGCGTCGTCTCGCAGCAGGTCATCGGCGAGGCCATCCGCGAGGCCCACGCGGAGGCGCCCCACGCTGCGAAGGTGGCCGGATGAACGGCCTGTTCCACCTTCCGAGCGACCTCCAGAACAGCTACTGGGGCCTGATCGGCCTGCACCTGCGCGAGGCCCTGCTGCCGGTCCTCGCCGGCCTGCTGGTGGCCCTGCCGGTCGCCCAGCTGTGCGTACGGCTGCGCTGGCTGTACGCGCCCGTGCTGTGGGTGACGACCGTGGTGTACGCGATCCCCTCGCTCGCCCTGTTCGTCATCCTCATCGACTACACGGGCCAGACCGAGACCACGGTGATGATCCCACTGGCCCTCTACAGCCTGGTGGTTCTCGTCCCGGCGATCGTCGACGCCGTCCGGTCGGTGCCGCAGGAGACCCTCGCCGCCGCCACCGCCATGGGCTTCGGGCCCGTACGCCGCTACCTCCAGGTGCAGTTGCCGATCGCCGTTCCCGCCATCCTCGCCGGCCTCAGGGTCGCGACCGTTTCGAGCATCTCACTCGTCAGCGTCGGTGCGCTCATCGGCAACCAGGGCGGCCTCGGCAATCTGCTCCACGACGGCATGACCTACCACCAGCCGCGTCTGATCTGGCTCTCGGTGGTCGGCTCGGCCGTCCTCGCCGTCCTCGCGGACGCCGTGCTGGTCGGCGTCCGTCTGCTCCTGACGCCCTGGATGCCGCGCGGCACCCGCAGGGCACGCCCCGTCGACGCCGAGGCCCGGCCCGAACCGGCCGCGGCCGCCCTGGAGGACGCCGTCCGATGAACGTACTCCACTTCGTCAACGCCTTCTTCAGCGACAACGCCAACTGGCACGGCTACGACGGCATTCCGACCCGGCTGCGCGAGCACGTCCAGTACACACTGATCGCCCTCGCCATCGCCGCCGCCATCGGCCTGCCGGTGGGGCTGCTCACCGGGCACACGGGCCGCGGCGGCAATGTCCTGGCGCTCGTCGCCACGGCCGCGCGGGCGCTGCCCAGCTTCGGTCTGCTGGTGCTGATGTTCGTCCTGATCGGCTTCGGCCTGGTGCCCGTCATGATCCCGCTGGTCGCTCTCGCCGTGCCGCCGATCCTGGTGACGACGTACGAGGCGATGCGCTCCGTCGACCCGTCACCGGTGGACGCCGCACGGGGCATGGGCATGGGGGAGCCGCGGATCCTGTTCCAGGTCGAACTGCCCGTCGCGCTCCCGCTCATCCTCAGCGGGCTGCGCTCGGCCGCCATCCAGATCGTCTCGACGGCCACCATCGTCGCCTACGTCAGCCTCGGCGGGCTCGGGCGGTACATCATCGACGGCCTCGCCCAGCGCAGCTACGCGAAGGTGGTGGGCGGCGCCACCCTGGTGGCGGGGCTGGCGCTGGTCACCCTCGCGGTGTTCTCGCTGGTGAACAGGATCGCGGTGTCACCGGGCGTACGCCGCGCGGCCTGAGCCCGCCCTTCAGCGTCCCTCGGTGCGGGCCAGCGCCAGCTCCAGTACGACGAGCAGCGCGTCCCGCACCGAGCCGCGTTCCCGGGCGTCGAAGACCAGCACGGGGACACCGTCGTTGACGTCGAGCGCCCAGCGGACCTCGTCCAGGGTGTGCTCCACCGTGCCGTCGAAGGCGTTGACCGCCACCGCGAACGGGATGCCCTTGTGCTCGAAGTAGTCGACGGCGGCGTAGCAGTCGTCCAGGCGGCGGGTGTCGACGATGACCAGCCCGCCGACCGCGCCCTCGACGATGTCGTCCCACATGAACCCGAACCGCTCCTGCCCGGGCGTGCCGAACAGGTACAGCTTGAGCGTCGGGTCGATGGTGATGCAGCCGAAGTCCATCGCCACCGTGGTGGTGGTCTTGCGCGGGGTGTGTGTGAGGTCGTCCACCCCTGCCGCGACCTCCGTGATCGCGGCCTCGGTGGTCAGCGGCTCGATCTCCGAGATCGCGCCCACGGCGGTGGTCTTGCCCACGCCGAAACCGCCCGCGACGACCATCTTCACCGGCAGCGGGGGCCGTATCACGGCCGACCGCGCGGCCGGGCCGCCGGTCGGAGCTTCAGTCGGTGTCACTCAGTACCCCCCGGGAGTCGGGGATGGCGCGGAGGCCATCGATAACCCTGCGCAGGACGGACGCGTCGTGGGTGGCGTCGGAGTCGGGCACGCACACCGTCAACTGCCCGGCCGCGCGCAGATCCTCGGCCAGGACGCGGACCACGTTGAGGTGCAGTCGCAGCCGGGCCGCCAGCTCCGCGATCGACAGCGGGAGCCGGCAGGCGGCGACGATGTCGTGCCGTTCGAAGGACAGCGTCTCGAGCGCGTCGAGCCCGGCGGCGGTGGCCACCACCTGGGTCTCGACGGGCACCGTCCGGCCGGAGCCGCTGTCCGCGACCCGGCCCGCGGTGACCAGGAACGGCCGTACGGCGGGGGCGGGGCCCACCGGGTCGGGGCCCGGGGGCGGGGAGCCGTCCGCCATGACTGCGTGTCTTCCTCTCTCGGCTGTCTCGCCCTGACCGCGCCGGCGGTCAGCGCGTCGACGGAACGCCGACGGTGTTCTTCAGCTCCAGCACGAGCTGGGGGCTGAGCGCGGCGCCGGCGCGGTTGGCGAACAGTGTCATCTCGTACGCGATGTTGCCGAGCTTGGCCTCCTTGTCGGCGACCACGCCGAGGACGGCGCCGCTGCCGATGGCGGAGACGATGACATGGCCGCCCTGCAGATCGATGATGACCTTGTTCAGGCTGCCCAGCCCGTAGTTGCCGGAGGCGCCGGCGGCCAGGCTGGTGATGCCGGAGACGATCGCGGCCAGCCGCTCGGAGTGGGCGCGCTCGCGCAGCTCCGACACGGCGATGAGCAGCCCGTCGGAGGACACGGCGATGGCGTCCACGACACCCGCGGTCTCGGTGGCGAATCGCTTCAGCAGCCAATTGAAGTCGGCCGCGGCTGCCTGCAGATCGGTCGGCTTGGTGCCGCCCGTCGGGGTGTCACCTGTCGACGTGCTCACTGCTCGGCTCCTTCCGGGAGGTTGTTCTGGTCGTGCGCGTGGTGCGTCGTCTCGGTCCCGCCGGTCCCGCCCGTCACGCCGGTCAGGTCGGGACGCGGGAAGTCCCCGGTGTCGCTGTCCCGCCGGGCGCGTTCCACCGCCGCCTCGAACTCGTCCAGCGCGTCGCGTACGGCGTCCGCGTCGACGGTCCGCGCCACCTGCGGCACGACCTGGGCGGCACCGGCGGTCGTGCGGAGGGTCGCTCCGCGCACCCGGCGGTGCAGGGGCCGGGAGGCGCCTGCGGCGGGCGGAGGTGCCCCGGTGCCGGCGCCGGTCCCGTCCTCGCCCGCCGACTCCCGGCGCGGGACCCGCCGGGGGAGCGGGGAGGGACGGTCGTGCCCGGGGCCCGCGTCGGGGGTCCCGGAGGCGGCGGTGGGAACCGGGGGAGGAGCGGTGGGCGTCGGGTCGAGGGGTGCGGCGGATGCGCGGGCGAGCGCCGTCGCACCGGAAGCCCCGTGTCCGGCGGTCACCGCCGCGGCCTCGGCGGAAACGGGCCCGTCGGGAAGATCGCTTTCCGCCGGACCGCCGGAGGCCACCGTCAGCAGCAGGCGGGCCGGCAAGGTCACCTCCGCCGTCACGCCTCCGCCCGGGGTGCGGGAGAGCACGACCCCGATGTCCCAGCGGCGTGCCAGCGTGCCGACCACGAACAGGCCGAGGACCTTGGTCGGCACCAGGTCCAGGCGTTCGCGGCGGACCAGACGGGCGTTCTCCTCCGCGAGGCGCTCGGCGCTCATGCCGAGGCCGTGGTCGGTGATGACGACGTGGGTGCCCTCGTCACCGGAGCTGACGGTCACCTCGATGGGGCTGCCCTGCGGGGAGAACGACACCGCGTTCTCCAGGAGTTCGGCCAGCATCAGGGTGAGGTCGCCGATGATGTCCGGCTCGATCATCGCGTCCGCCGTCGCGTGCAGCCGCACCCGCTGGTAGCCCTCGATCTGTCCGAGCGCGGCCCGTACGACGTTGCTGAGCGCGGTCGGCCCGGCGTCAAGGACGGTCTCCCGGATGCCGGCCAGCAGCATCAGGCTGTCGGCGTTGCGGCGCAGGCGCACGGCGATGTGGTCGATGGAGTACAGCCGCTCCAGCAGCGCCGGATCGGTCTCGCCCCGCTCCACCGCGTCGATCAGCGCGAGCTGCCGCGTCGTCAGGTTGCTGACCCGGCGCCCGACGTTGCCGAACATCTCCGCGACGTTGCGCCGGCTGAGCACCTGCCGCTCCAGCAGCGCAGCCGCGCTGGTCTGTACCCGGTTGAAGGCGCCGGCCAGGTCGCCGATCTCGTCGCGCGCGGTGACGGGTACGTCCCGCAGCCGGGGCGGCCCGTCGTCCTCGGAGTCGTCGTCGGCCACCCGGGCCAGTTCCCGGCCCGCGACGTCGGCGACCTCCCGCGCCACGTCTGTCAGGGCCTGCACCGGCCGGATCACCGAACGGCGGACCACGAAGGCGAAGGCGAGCCACAGGGCGAAGCCGATCAGCGCGACACTCAGCAGCAGCCCGGCCCGCCACTGTGCGGAACTCGACGCCGCGTCGGCCCGGACGGCGATCCGGGCGATCAGCGAGGTGGTGATCTTCAGCCGGGCCGCGGACTGTGCCGGGTAGTCGGGGTAGTCGTCCAGCGCGTCCTTGACCGCCGCCCGGATCTCGGCCTGGCTGCCGGCCTCCAGCTTCCCGGGGGCGATCTGCAGCTCGGCGTACGACTCGGCGATGGCGCGCTGCGCGGAGGTGTGCTCCATCCCGGCCAGCGCCTCGGCCTGGTCCGCGGTGGCGAAGCGGGCGAACCGGTCCGCCTGGTGCTCGTACAGGTCGTAGGCGCCGACCGCGGCGGTGAACTCGATCAGCGCGTTGGTGTCCCCGGTGGTCGCCGAGAACACGCTGGTCTCGAAGGAGCTGTGGGCGGCGTCCGCGCGCAGCAGCGAGTCCAGCAGGCTGCCGGTGAACGTCGAGGCCAGGGAGACGTTGCGGTCCAGGTCCAGCCCGTCGATCAGGTCCTGCGAGGCGTTGGTGTACGCCGGGTCGATGTTGTCGGCCGGGAAGTAACCGCCCTCGACGGTCCGGCGCAGGCTGCTCAGCCCCTCGATCTGTCTGAGGGCCTGCGCCTCGGTGTCCGGCAGCCGGCCGCCGAAGGTGTCGCGCACCTTCTCCGCCTGGGTGTCGACCGCCTTCTGCGCCGCCCGGTAGCCCTTCGGGGAGGGCCTGCCGGCACCCGCCTCGTAGCGCACCGAGAGCAGGATGGCCTGCTGGTGCTCGGCCTCGACCAGGTTCACCAACCGGGCGACCTGGGCGCTGTCGCGGACCAGCCGCGCCGCCGACCGGGCGCTGCCGGACTGCTGGAGGAGGTCGGTGATGAGGTAGGACAGCAGTGCCGCGATCACCGCGAGAGGCACGCCGACCAGGATGTTCAGCTTGCGCCGGAAGGGCCAGCGGTCTGCAAAGCCCCGGGCGGGCGCGTCCACAGCCTTCGTGGACACAGGGCCTCCTAGGTAGGGGTGTCTCCACCTGAATGATGCGTAACGACACCGAAGCGGGCCCCGTACACCGCTGTGACCGACGTCAACGGCCGTGAGACTACAGCGTCCTTGAAGCGTCAATCAGCAGAGCGCATGTCAAGAATCCGTTACAAATGAACCGCTTGTGCTACACAACTAGCCACTGACCGAAGTCAACCAGTGACCAGAACACTCTTGACTGACCGAAGACAGCCTGGATTGGATCAGCCTCAGAGCTGTTCCACGCTGTGCACGTTGTCCACCGCACCATCTGAGCCCGGAACGGGAACCGTGACTACCAACACCCACACCAGCAGGTCATTCCGGAGACACCCCGGCGCGGCGATCGTCACGCTGGCCGCGGCGACGGCCCTGCTGGCGGGCTGTTCCTCCTCCTCCGACAAGTCCGACGACCCGCTCGCGGGCAAGAAGGCGAGCGGCGGCACCGTCGTCGTCGGCTCCAACAACTTCCCCGAGAGCACCCTGCTCGCCGACATCTACGGTGAGGCCCTGAAGGCCAAGGGAATCAAGGTCGAATACAAGCCGAACATCGGCAGCCGCGAGACGACCTACGGCCTGCTCAAGAACGGCAGCATCTCGGTCCTGCCCGAGTACAACGGCGCGCTGCTGGCCTACCTCGACCCGAAGGCCACCCCGAAGACGGTCGGCGAGACCACGGACGCCATCAACGCTAAGCTCGACTCCAAACTGACGCTGCTGAAGCCGGCCTCGGCGCAGGACAAGGACTCCGTCACCGTCAACAAGGAGACGGCGGCGAAGTACAACCTCACCGGCAAGTCCTCCATCGCCGACCTCAAGGACGTGGCGAAGGACCTGGTCATCGGCGCCTCGCCGGAGTTCCAGACCCGGCAGCAGGGCCTGGTCGGCCTGAAGTCGGTCTACGGCCTTCAGTTCAAGTCCTTCAAGGCGCTGGACGCGGGCAGCACGCTGACCCAGACGGCGCTGAAGAAGAACACCGTGCAGGCCGCGGACATTTTCACCACCGACCCGACCATCTCCAAGGAGAAGTTCGTCGTCCTGCAGGACCCGAAGAACCTCTTCGGGTTCGAGAACGTGCAGCCGCTGGTCTACAAGAGCGCGCTGAACCAGAAGGGCGTGGACACCCTCAACGCCGTCTCCGCGAAGCTGGACACGGCCGCGCTGCTGGACCTGGACACCCAGGTGCAGTCGCAGAACAAGGACCCGCTGGACGTCGCCAAGGCCTGGCTGAAGTCCGCCGGCCTCGACTGACCCGGCATCGTTGAACACGAGCGTCGAAGGAGCGACGTGGGTGTCCCCGGACGCCGGGGACACCCACGTCGTGCTCGACGGCCAAGGCCTCGACCTGACCGGGATCGTCCGGCTCGCCGACGCCGCCGCCGAACCCCGGGTGCAGGCCGACGCCCTGGAGCGGGTCCGCCGGTCCTGGGAGACGGCGGGCCGGCTAGCCGCCACCGGCCGACTGTACGGGCGCGGCACCGGCGTCGGCGCCCACCGCTCGGTGACGGTCGACCCCGACGACGAGACCGCCCACGGGCTGCGGCTGCTGCGCAGCCACGCGGGCGGCGCGGGCCCGCTCCTGCCCGCCCGCCAGGTCCGCGCCATGCTCGCCGTCCGCGCCAACCAGCTCCTGGCCGGCGGCTCCGGCATCCACCCCGCCTTCGTGACCGCCCTCACCGAAGCCCTCCGCCTCGGTGCCCACCCCGCCGTCAACGAGTACGGCGGCCTCGGCACCGGCGACCTGACGGCCCTCGCCCAGACGGGGCTGACCCTGATCGGGGAACGGCCCTGGCTGGCCTCGGCGGCGGACAGCGCCGGCCGACCCCGCCCGGACGCCCCGCCGGACGGGCTTCCCGCGCCCGTGACACCCGGCCCCGGCGACGCGCTCGCGCTGCTCAGCAGCAACGCGCTCGCACTCGGCCGGGCCGCGCTCGCCGGGCACGACGCCGAGGTGCTGCTGCGGGCCACCCACGCGGTCGCCGCCCTCTCGCTCGCCGCCGTCTCCGGCTCCCCGGAGGCCTATGCCGCCGAGGTGCACGCCCTGCGTCCCTACCCCGGTCCGGCCCGCGCGGCCGCCGAGGTGCGGCGGCTGCTCGGCATGCCCGAACGGCCGCGCGCGGCCGGGCGCCGGATCCAGGACCCGTACGGGTTCCGTGCCTTCCCACAGGTGCACGGCGCCGCTCTCGAGGCCTCCGGCAGGCTGCGCGGGATCATCGAGGTCGAGGTCAACTGCCCGTCGGAGAACCCCCTCGTCACCCCGGACGGCCACGCCTACCACCACGGCGGGTTCTTCGCGACCCCGCTCGGCCTTGCCCTGGACGGGCTGAACCTCGCGCTGCTCCAGACCGCCCAGCTCTCCGCCGCCCGCCTCGCGGCACTGGGCCGCGCCGACCTCACCGGGCTGCCCGCCTTCCTCGCCGCCGGCCCCGCGAGCAGCTCCGGCACGATGATCCTGGAGTACACGGCCAACTCCGCCCTGGCGGAGCTGCGTTCCAGCGCCGCGCCCGCGTCCGCCGGTCACGCCGTCGTCTCGCACGGCCTGGAGGAGGCCGCCAGCTTCGCCGGTCAGGCCGCACGGCAGACCCAGCGGGCCGCCGACGCCTACACCACCGTCCTGGCCTGCGAACTCGTCACCGCCGTACGGGCGTTGCGCCTCCTTCCGGTCCCGCCGCCCGTCCCCGCCTTCACCGTGGCGGCCGCGGCCCTACCGCCCGACACCGAGGACCGCCCGCTGACCGGGGACGTGACGACCGCCGCCGAACTGCTGCCGGTGCTCGCCGCGTTGTGAGTTTTCGCCGCGCGGAGCGGTCTCGACGGAAGAAATCGCGCAAGGGCGGTCTCCCGCTGGAGCCCCTGCCGGCACCACGCCGACGCTGGCCGCATGACCATGGAACGCATACCGCCCCCCGTCGCCCCGCCACCGCCCCACCGCCGGCGTCGGACCGCGCTGGCCGCCCTGCTCCTCGGCGAGGCGATGAACCTGCTGGACGCCACCGTCGTCCAGGTCGCCGCTCCCGCCGTGCACGCCGATCTGGGCGGATCGGTGTCGGACATCCAGTGGTTCTCCGCCGCCTACACCCTGCCGTTCGCGGTACTGTTGATCACCGGCGGCCGACTCGGTGACATCGCGGGCCGGCGCCGCCTGTTCGTACTGGGTGTCACGGCGTTCGCATTGGCGTCGACGGCCTGCGCGCTCGCGCCGACGGCGGGCCTGCTGATCGCCTTCCGCGCGGTGCAGGGCGCGGCCGCGGCGCTGATCATTCCCCAGACCATCGGGCTGATCAAGGCGATGTTCGCGGGGGAGGAGCTCTCCCGGGCCCTGGGCAGCATCGGCCCGGTGATGGGCCTCGCCGCCGTCTGCGGTCCCGTCCTCGGTGGTGTGCTGACGCACGCCGACCTGTTCGGATCGTCCTGGCGTGCCGCCTTCCTCGTCAACGTCCCCGTGTCCCTGGTGGTTCTCGCCCTGTCGCCCCGGCTGCCCGAGAGCCGCGCCCCGCGTCGTCCCACGCTCGACCTGACCGGCACGGCCCTGACGGCGATCGGCACCGGTCTGATCGTCCAGCCGCTCATCGGGGCGGACGTCACCCGACTTCCGGCGCGGAGCTGGGCGTCGCTGTCGGCGGGCCTGCTGGTCCTCGCCCTCTTCGCACTGCAGCAGCGCCGGGTGGCGGCCGCCGGCCGCAGCCCCCTGCTGGAGCCGACCCTGTTCGCCCGCCGGGGCTTCACGGCCGCCCTCGTCACATCGACTTCCTTCTTCGCACTGACGAACGGGCTGATGACGGTGGTCGTCCTGCAACTTCAACTCGCCGCCCACGTCGGCGTGCTGGCGGCCGGGCTGAGCCTCGCCCCGTGGTCGGCCGGACTGGCGGTCGCGTCATGGGCGGCGGGCGCCCGTCTGGTACGACGGTACGGGCGGCGGGTGATGCCCTGGGGCCTCGGCGTGCTGCTGACCGGGCTGCTCGCCGCCGTCGCCGGGTACCGTTCGGCAGCCCCCGGCACCTACCCCACGGCCCTGCCGGCCGCTCTCGCGCTCATCGGCCTCGGCGCGGGCCTGTTCACCCCCGCGTTCTTCACCCTCGCCCTGAAACCCCTGCGACCGCAGGAGATCGGCTCGGCAGCGGGTCTGCTCAACGCCGTCCAGCAGCTCGGCGCCACTCTCGGCGTCGCCCTGCTCGGCAGCGTCTACCTCGACACCGGCCCGGCACCGCGCGCGGCCCAGACGGCGTGCTGGACGGCGGTGGTACTGGTCGGCGTGAGCTGGACGGCGAGCAGGGCGATGGTCCGCTCGGTGCCGTAGGCCTGTCCGGCGGATCATGCCGCAGACGCGGGGCTTGGCACGCCCTACGCTCGAACCGAGCTCGCGCGGGGCACCCCCGTTCGCCCCGCACACCGGCGTCGAAGAGGCATCGCCGGCTTCCTGCGACCTGATCCGCCGGACGGGCGCAAGCGGCAGACCCCGGGGCCCGGCCCCGGGGTCTTCGCCCTCACCCCGGGGCCCCCGGCCGTCGTACCCGCGCCGGGCCGGCGAGGGCGGGGCTCGCGGCCTTGAGGGTACGCAGCACCGGACTCGTCTCCAGGGTGCGGATCGCCTCCAACGCGCCCAGCCGCCGCGTCAGATACCGGTGCAGATCCGCCGGGTCCCGGCACAGCGCCTGCGCCACCAGGTTCGTCGGCCCGGTGGTCGCCGCCACGAAGGCCAGCTCGTCATGGCCCGCCAGCTCCGTCGCCACCGGCTCCAGATCGGCCGGCCGCACCGACATCCAGAGCAAGGCCCGCGTCCGCACCCCGAAAAGCCCGGCGTCCATCTCCACGTCGAAGAAGAGCCCGCCCCCGGCCCGCAACTCGGCCAGCCGCCGCGCCACCGTACCCGGCGACCACCCGGTCTCCCGCGACAGCTCCCCGATGCCGGCCCGTCCGTCCTTCTCCAGTGCCGCCAGCAACGCGGCGTCCCCGGGCCCTGGTTCACGCGGGGCGACGCCCTGGCCGCCCTCGCGCAGCGCGCGTTGCTGCTCCGCGTCCAGCGTCCGCGCGCCGCGCCGCCAGTTCGCCGGCCCGCCGAGATAGGTGTGCAGCAGACAGTGCGCGGACACCGCGGTGATCCCGCCGGTGCGCGGAATGTCCCGCAGCAGCAGGGGATTGCCGGCCGTGTCGTCCGTGGGCGCGTGGATGACCGCCGTGATCTCGGTCCCGCCGGACGTCAGCTTCACCCACGACGTGTCCGCCCGCCGCATCAGCGCTTCCGCGATCGTCTGCGCGGACCGTGGCGCCGCGGTGAGCCGGACCAGCCACTGGGTGCGCCCCGCCCGGTGGGGGTCGGCGAGCCCGACGACCCGCAGCCCGGCCTCGGTCCGCAGCCTGCGGTAGCGCCGGGCGACGGTCTGCGCCGAGACACCGAGCACAGCGGCGACACGGCTGAACGGAGCGCGCCCGTCGATGTGCAGGGCGTGGACGAGGGCACGGTCGACGTCGTCGAGCATGCCCCCGCTCCCCGGTCCGCTCAGAGGTCGAACTCGTGCGGCGGCAGCTCCAGGGTGAAGCAGGCCTCGCGGACCACGGCCTGTTCTGTCTTGTCGAAGTCACCGTCCGCACCGCCGATGACGATGCCGATCTGGATGACGGCCCGCGCCTCCGCGGGCTTCTTCTTCGCCTTGGCGATCTCCTGCAGCACGCTCACCTTGCCGAAGGCGAAGTCGGCGGTCAGCTTGTTCAGATTGTCCTCGAAGCGGCGCCGCAGGTCGTCGGCGGGGAAGTTCTGCAACACCTCGTTGGTGGCGATGAGTTGCGCCACGCGCTGCCGCTCGGCCGGGTCGATCGTCCCGTCGGCGGCCGCCACGAGCGCGCACATCGCCATGCTCGCGTCGCGGAAGGCACCGCTCTTCAGGTCGTTCTTCTTCGCCACGAGCTGGGTCTGCATCGTCGACGCGGACTCCTTGACGCGGTCCCACAGGGCCATGCGAACTCCTCATACGGATCGGCACACGGAGACTTCCACAACGACGTGGAAACTCGGGCGCCGACGGATAAGTTCCGCCGACCGGCGTGGGCGGTGCAGGGCGCCCCGATCCCCATGGGGGCGCCCCAAGGCGGGCACGGCCGTCCCCACGGCCGTGCCCGCCTTGTGCGGGACCACGGGTTCAGACGGCTCCGACCTGAGCCTGGTGTTCCCGCTGCTTCCGCTTCCGGCGGCTCACGCGAGGTTCCTGGTCCGGGAGCCAGCCGAAGGAGAGGCAGCTGCCGGTGACGCCGAGGGCGAGGCCGACGATGAAGCCGCCGAGGTTGGAGGTGGGCCAGGTGCCCAGGGAGGTCAGGACTCCGAGGATGGAGTAGAAGAGACGCTGGGCGGGGCTGAAGAGGATCAGCAGGCCGAGGATCAGCATCACCGTGGGCAGCAGGTAACCCGCGAGGCCCTGCATGCCGACGTGCAGGATGACCGGAAGCGGTGCCTTCATGGTCACCAGGATCTCGGCGCCGCCCAACACGAGCAGCAGGCCGCCCGCGAAGGGCCGTTGCCCTCTCCACTGCCGGAAGCGGTCCATCACGGGCAGCCGTCGCTGGAGAACTTCATGTGCAGGTTGGGGAGCTTGAAGACGGCCGCGGTGGCGGCGTAGTTGTGCTGGTTCAGGTTCGTGATGTGGACCTCGTCGGCCTGCTGGCCGTAGACGCCCCTGGGGCCCTGGACGTCGGCCTTGTCGAAGGTGCTGGCGTCGCGGCCGATCTCGATGCCCTTGAAGTCGGCGTTGCCCGTGATGTCGTCGGAGTCGATCGACAGGTGCTCCACGTGCACCTTCTTCTTCCCGGTGCCGGCGGTGAGCACGAGCTGGATGCCGCCGAGGTCGACGCTCTGGCACATGTTGGTGAGCGTGCCGTTCTTCACCACCGAGGTGACGACCAGCTCCTGGCCGTCGGTGTCGCCCGCGTTGGGGCTGTTCGGGATCATGTTGTCCAGCGCGCCGAACTGCTCGAAACCCTTTCCGTCGAGCCGGTCGGCCTTGACCACGAACGGCATGCCGGAAATGGCGAACTGGACACCCAGGGCGCCCTGTGCGGTGAGGACCGCGAGTCCCGCGGTGACCGCGGCGGCGGGCACCGCCATCACGGCGGCCCGGCGCAGCCGGACCCGGCCGCGTCTCCCGGAGCCGCCGGCGACCCCGGCGGGTTCGGGTGCGGAACCGCTTTCGGGGTTCTCGGGGGTGTTGTCGGCGGACGAGAGGTCCGGGGACGAGGCCATGTCTGCTCCCATGGGGCATAGTCATGCGGTCGGGCTTCGTGGCACGTTGTCCTGGCGCGGACAGCGGATGTCGCGCACGCCCCCTCGCACTCCCGGCGGTTGCAAGGGCTTTCTCGTTACGCGGCAGTAGCCTCCGAGGAAGTTACCGGTGGTTACATGAGGGGTCAAGGGAGTTGTGAAAAAAGAGTGTCGATTATGCGTCACCTGC
This sequence comes from Streptomyces sp. NPDC001843, assembly GCF_042891955.1. NCBI lineage: Bacteria > Bacillati > Actinomycetota > Actinomycetes > Kitasatosporales > Streptomycetaceae > Streptomyces > Streptomyces sp. NPDC001843. The sequence goes on from NZ_JBIATQ010000005.1 coordinate 98,492, forward strand.
GTTCAAGGACGTTAACTCCCTTGATCCATCTTGACGTTGGCTGACGCTCAGGTCTACAACTGCCCCTGGCTCGACCGGATCCGTGGCGCCGGATCCGCGGTACGACACGGACAGGCGTCCGTGGCTGCACCCGGCGCGGCACTCCGCTTCACAGACATCGCAGACACCGCAGACATCTCAGGCCCGCCGGGCAGCACGCCGGTGGCCGGAAACCTTCCGTCGAGCGTCTGCGTACCCACGCGGCACCGGCACGGTCGCTTCCCGCTTTCGGCCCGTGCCCGACCGCTCCTCATCCGGCCCGGCCAGAGGCCTGTCCAAGGCTTTCGGCCGGTGCCAGCTGCCGTTGCCGGCCCGTACGTACGGAGAAGGCGTCACGGGTCGGCAGCGGTAGGCGCCCAGCGCGCCCCGACCCCCCACATCCCCTCAGCAAGCCCCCCACCCCAGGAAAGAGGCACCCGCAATGCGCACTCGTACCCTCGTGACCCTCGCCGGAGCCGTCGCCGCCCTCGCGCTCCCGCTGGCCGCCGTCCCCGCGTCCGCGGCGGACGGCACCCCGGTCCTCACCACCGGCAGCGCCGGCGGCACGCCGGTCGCGGTCGGTGACGTGCTCACCGCGCCGCTGGCGAGCGGCACCACCGCCACGCTCTACTCCAGCGCGACCGGCACCAGCGGTGTCAAGTGCACGTCGTCGCAGTTCACCGCCACCGTCAAGGACAACCCGGCCGCGCCCGGCACGGCCATCGAGTCGGCCGGCGCGCAGACCTTCGACGCGAGCAGCTGCACCAGCAACGTCCTCGGTGTCACCGGCGTCAGCAGCATCACGGTCGACAACATGCCCTACACCACCTCCGTGAACTCCGACGGCACGCTCACCGTGACCCCGGCGAGCGGCTCGACCATCCAGACCACCGTCAAGCTGAAGACGCTGCTGGGCTCCATCAACTGCGTCTACCAGGCGGCCAGCCTGACCGGTAAGGCCGACAACAGCGACAACAGCATCAACTTCACCAACCAGCAGTTCACCAAGACCTCTGGCTCCTCGCTCTGCTTCGCCAGTGGTTACTTCACCGCCAAGTACGCCCCCGTCACCGACTCGGGCGCCCCGGTCTTCGTCAACTGAGCTTTCCGACCGAGGCGTTCACCGCCGACGCAGACGCACAGCCAGGGCGGCGCCCCCGGTGAGCACCAGCACCGCGGCGGCGCCGCCCGCCAGTAGTGGGGCGGAGGGCCCGGAGCCGGTGTCGGTCGTGGACGCGACCGGGGTGCTGTCGGCGGTGGTGCCCTCGGTCCGCGGCGCCGTCGTCGCCGTGCCGGACGTCTCCCGTGCCGTCCCCTCGGCCGCCGGCCGGCTCGAGGTGGCGGACGGCCGGGGCGCCTTCCCGGCGGCCGCACCGGACGAAGCGGAAGCGGCAGCCGAAGCGGAAGCCGGGGCCGACGCGGTGGCCCGGCCGGCCTTCGTCTCGGGGAACACCACGTCGGAACACGAGTAATAGGTGTCCGACGTACTGCTGTTCTGCCAGATCGTGTAGAGCACGTGCCGCCCCCTGCGGTCCGACGGCAGCTTGGCCGCGAAGTGGTACGCGCCGTCGGTCAGAGCCGGGTCCGTGATCTGAGCGAAGGGCCGCGTGGGCAGTTCCGCCCAGGTCAACGGCTTGGCCGGGTCGTAGCCCGGCTTGGTCAGGTACAGCTTGAACGTGCCGGTGTGCGGGATCGTCGAGGCGTACGTCATCGTGAGTTCCGCGCCCGGGGTCAGCCGGGTCGACGGCCAGTCCGCACGGGCCAGGTCGAGGCCCTTGTAGGCGGGCAGGCCGCCGCTGCACAGCCGTCCGTCCGGAATCACCTGCCGGTCCCGGCCGTTCACGCCCGCCACCCGCAGGTTGTCCCACATGGCGAACGACGCCCCGTTCGCGGCGACGGCCGCGCGGCACGCCGCCGACCGGGCCGCGCCGCCGCCGTCGGGGGAGCAGGCGTACACCCGGCTGACCGGACTCGTCGGCGCGCCGTGCGCCACTGCCGGTGCCGCCGCCCACAGCGACAGCAGGGCGGAGGCCGCCGCGGCGACCCCCGTGACCCTCAGATGCGCGGTCATCCGACTCATCGCGGGACGCCTCCTCGGCCGGCGTGGCTACGGTTTCCCGTGCAGTACGGGAAACGGGCGGGGAGCGTTCAGATCGCCACCTCTTCCACGCGTCCATGTGTCCGCCGAACCTCGCGGGCCGGCCGGTGCCGACAGCGCACCGACCGGCCCGTCCGTTTGAGGCCCCGTCGAGGACCGCTCGACCTCCTCCTCGTATCGTGGCGATCACCGGTGCGGGGCCCGCGCCGGGGTCGTCGTGCGGGACGTTTACACGTGTCCGGCACCGGGACCGCACAAGCCATTCCGTTGTCACCGGGTGAGTTATCGTGTGCGATGGGTAAGGGAAAAACGGCACGTCCCGTACGTTTTACACTTCAAGGAGTGTCCCGCAGATGGCGAGGCAGTTACGCGCCGAGCAGACCCGGGCGACGATCATCCGCGCCGCGGCCGACCTGTTCGACCGCCATGGCTACGAGGCGACCAGCCTGAGCGACATCGTCGAGCACGCCCGGGTCACCAAGGGCGCGCTCTACTTCCACTTCGCCGCCAAGGAGGATCTGGCGCGGGCCATCCTGGACTTGCAGGGCCAGGCGTCGCGACAGGTGGTGCGGGAGGTGGAGAGCCGTGGCTGCTCCTCGCTCGAGTTCCTGATCCGCGCCACGTTCGGGATCGCCCGGCTCGCGGTCGAGGATCCGATTCTCCGGGCGGGACTCCGCCTCGCCACCGCGCACGTGGCCGTCCGCCCCCCGCTGAAGCACCCCTTCTCCGAGTGGCTGGACCTCTCCACCCGCAAACTCATCGGCGCGGTCAGGGAGTCCGACGTCCACCCCGACGTCGACGTGGCCGCCGCCGCCCACTCCCTCGTGTACTTCTTCGTCGGCACCCGGGTCGCCGGCCGCTCCCTCGACCCCGACGGACGGCTGCCCCGCCGGATCGCCGAGATGTGGCACCTGATGATCCGGGGCCTGGTGCCGGTGCCCCGGCGCCCCCGCTATCTGGCACTCACCACCCAGCTGGAACGGGAGACCAGGGCAGCGTGATCCGCGGGGTACGGTGACGCGTATGCCCGACATCCCCGCCGCACCCGTGATCCTCGGCGACGAACCCGGCTCCTTCCCGCGCGGCGTACTGGCCGAGCGGCATCCCGCGATCATCCGCCAGGTGCGTGAGGCCTTCCCTTACGGCCCCGGGCAGCACCGCGCGTTGGACGCGCTGCTGAAGAGCTGCACCGAGGGAGTGATCGAACCGCTGCCCGCGGACGCCCCGGACCGCGACCGGTGGCGGACCTGGGGCGCGGACACCTGGACCGGCCGCTCCTGGTTCGAAGTGCCCTGGCTGTGGTCGGAGAGCTACTTCTACCGCCGGCTCCTCGACGCCGTCGGCTACTTCACCCCGGGTCCCTGGGCGGGTATCGACCCCTTCCGCTCCTTCAAGCGTGCCGAACTCGACTCCGAGGAGACGGACGAGGAACTGGCCGCGCTCGACGCACTCGAGGAGCTGCCACCCGGTGAACGGGCCCGCGCCCTGCTGCACGGCTCCCTCTGGGGCAACCGCGCCGACCTCGGCTTCCGCCTCTCGGCCGCCGGCGCCGACGCAGAGAAGGCGGACCGGGCCCTGGTGGCCGACGACAGCGACGCCCTGTGGTCCCTGCTCCCGGCCTCCGGCACGGGCACACTCTGCCTCGTCGCGGACAACGCGGGACGGGAACTCGTCCCCGACCTGCTCCTGATCGCCCACCTCCTCGCCGAGGGCCGCGCCGCGCGGGCCGTGCTGCACGTCAAGCCCTACCCGTACTACGTGTCCGACGCCACGACCTCCGACGTGGTCGACGCCCTGCGCCGGCTCACCGCGGCACCCGGCGCGGCGGCCGGATACGGGCGGCGGCTGTGGGCGGCGATGGCCGACGGCCGTCTCGAGGTGCGCGCCCACCCCTTCTCCTGCGCCCCGCTGCCGTACGCGGACATGCCGGACGACCTGCGTGACGAGTTCGCGGCCGCCGCGCTGACCGTCGTCAAGGGCGACCTCAACTACCGGCGCCTGGTGGGCGACCGGATGTGGCCGCCGACCACGCCCTTCCAGGACGTCACCGGGTACTTCCCGGGCCCGGTCGCCGCCCTGCGCACGCTGAAGTCCGACGTGATCACCGGCCTCGACGCGGACACCGAGGCCGCCCTGGTCGCCGCCGAGGAACAGCGCTGGCGCACCGGCGGTACCCACGCGCTCGTCCAGGTCGGCGGGCGGCCGGCCGGCACGCACCGGCGGTGACCCGAAGTTCCCCGGTTTCCGCGGCATTTCACGCGATGGTGTGATCACCTGCCGCGTCACGGATGTCCGTCGGAGGCCGCGGGTAGGGCCCGGCCATGACGCAGCCCTTCGTACTCCCGCACTTCTACATGCCGTATCCCGCGCGGCTGAACCCCCATGTCGACGAGGCGCGCGCCCACTCGACGGCGTGGGCGCGCGAGATGGGCATGCTGGAGGGCTCCGGGATCTGGGAGCAGGCCGACCTCGAGGCACACGACTACGGGCTCCTGTGCGCCTACACCCACCCCGACTGCGACGGTCCCGCACTCTCGCTGATCACCGACTGGTACGTGTGGGTGTTCTTCTTCGACGACCACTTCCTGGACATGTACAAGCGCACCCCGGACCGCGCCGCCGGCAAGGCGCACCTCGACCGGCTGCCGCTGTTCATGCCGCTGGACCTGCGGGACGCCGTACCCGAGCCGCGCAACCCGGTCGAGGCGGGCCTCGCCGACCTGTGGGCGCGCACGGTGCCGTCGATGTCGGTGGACTGGCGCGGGCGGTTCGCGCGGGCCACCGAACACCTGCTGAACGAGTCCCTGTGGGAGCTGTCCAACATCGACGAGGGGCGGATCGCCAACCCCGTCGAGTACATCGAGATGCGCCGCAAGGTGGGCGGCGCCCCGTGGTCCGCGGGGCTCGTCGAGTACGCCACCGCCGAAGTGCCCGCGTCCGTCGCCGGGTCGAGGCCGCTGCGGGTGCTCATGGAGACCTTCTCCGACGCCGTCCACCTGCGCAACGACCTGTTCTCCTACCAGCGGGAGGTCGAGGACGAGGGCGAGAACAGCAACGGCGTCCTGGTCCTGGAGACCTTCTTCGGCTGCACCACCCAGGAGGCCGCCGACACCGTCAACGACATCCTCACCTCCCGCCTCCACCAGTTCGAGCACACCGCGCTCACCGAAGTGCCCGCCCTCGCCCTGGACAAGGGGCTCACCCCGGACGAGGTCGCGGCCGTCGCGGCGTACACCAAGGGGCTGCAGGACTGGCAGTCGGGCGGCCACGAATGGCACCTGCGCTCCAGCCGGTACATGAACGAGGGCGCCACCTCGGCCGCGCCCTGGCACGGGCCGACCGGCCCCGGTACCTCCGCGGCCGACGTCGGCGCGCTGCTCGCCTCGGCCGCCGCGGAACGTCTGCGGGCCTACTCCCACATGCCCTTCCAGAAGGTCGGCCCGTCCCTGCTGCCGGACTTCCACATGCCGTTCCAGGTGGAGCTGAGCCCGCACCTCGACCGCGCCCGCCGGGGCCTCGTGGAGTGGACGGGACGGATGGGCATGCTGTCGGAGGGCGTGTGGGACGAGGACAAGCTCGCCTCCTGCGACCTCGCGCTGTGTTCGGCCGGCCTCGACCCCGACGCCACCCCCGAGGCCCTCGACCTCAGCGCCGCGTGGCTGGCCTTCGGCACCTACGGCGACGACTACTACCCCCTGGTGTACGGCCACCGCCGCGACCTGGCGGCCGCCCGGCTGACCACGGCCCGTCTGTCGTCCTGCATGCCGGCCGACGGCGAGGAGGCGCCCGTCGTCCCCGTCAACGCCATGGAACGCGCGCTGATCGACCTGTGGGCGCGCACGACCGCGGACATGACCCCGGACCAGCGGCGCACCCTGAAGCAGGCCGTCGACACGATGACCGAGAGCTGGGTCTGGGAGCTGTCCAACCAGTTGCAGAACCGCGTCCCCGACCCGGTCGACTACCTGGAGATGCGACGGGCCACCTTCGGCTCCGACCTCACCCTGAGCCTGTGCCGCATGGGGCACGGCCCGGCCATCCCGCCGGAGGTGTACCGCAGCGGCCCGGTCCGCTCGCTGGAGAACGCCGCCATCGACTACGCCTGCCTCCTCAACGACGTCTTCTCGTACCAGAAGGAGATCGAGTACGAGGGCGAGATCCACAACGCAGTCCTGGTCGTGCAGAACTTCTTCGGCGTCGACTACCCGGCCGCACTCGGGGTCGTGCACGATCTGATGACCCAGCGGATGCAGCAGTTCGAACACGTCGTCGCGCACGAACTGCCCGTCGTGCAGGAGGACTTCCAGCTCACGGCCGAGGCGCGCGGGATCATGGACGGCTATGTCGCCGACCTGCGCAACTGGCTGGCCGGGATCCTGAACTGGCACCGGTGCGTCGACCGCTACAAGAGCGAGTACCTGGCCCGCCGCGCCCACGGCTTCCTCCCGGACCGGCCGCCGGCGCTGCCCGTCAGCTGAGCTGCGGCGCGCGGGCCGCAGCGTGCTCGGTGGCGGCCCGCGCCAGCGCCCGGACCACCGGGTGCGGGTGCGAGCCGTCACCGGCCAGCTCCGGCTGGAAGAGCGTGGCCAGGAAGAAGGGATGGCCCGGGAGTTCGGCCACGCGTACGTGGCCGTCCTCGTCCTGCCCGGAGAAGCACAGACCGTGCGCCCGCAGCGTGTCGAGGTGGCGGGAGGGGCCGTAGGCGCAGAAGTACCGCTCGACCGTCCGCCCGGAACCGATCACCGACTCGGCGAGCGAGCCCGGCTCGATCCGGACCGCCGCCTCGTGTCCGACGAGGGAACAGGCCAGCGCCTCGATCAGCGGGTCCTCGGCGTCCGGGTCGTTCTCGGCGTGCGCGGCCCGGGTCAGCCCGCACACGTTCCGGGCGTACTCGAGGAGCGCGTGCTGGAATCCGCCGCAGGTGCCCAGGAAGGGGATGCCCTCCTCGCGGGCGGTGCGGACCGCCGTGAGCACGCCCGTCTCGCTGCGGTACGGGCTGCCCGGCAGCACCCACACCGCGTCGAAGCCGCGCACGGCATCCGGGGCCACGGCGTCCTCGGAGGGGATCCAGTAGGCGTCGAGGACGAGCCGGTCGCGTGCGGCGAGCGCGTCGAGCAGACGCGGGACGCGGGTGTGCGACACGACGTTCGGGGAGCGGTCGGCGACCAGGGCGAGCGTGGCGGTGTGAACCGCGGTGTTCGTCATGGCCCTCATCCTGGGCGCGGTCCCGGGTTCACGTCCAATGATGATCTCTGCACACGCGATAAGGAACGCTGATGCGCGGTGGGATCCTGTCCGCCATGGATCCGCATCTGCTGCGCACGTACGTCACCGTCGCCCGTCTCGCCTCCTTCTCCGAGGCCGCGCGCGAGCTGGGCTACACCCAGTCCGCCGTGTCCCAGCACATCGCGGCCCTCGAGGGGGACCTCGGCGCGCCGCTGCTCACCCGCCGCCCCGTCGCCCCTACCGCGGCGGGCGAGAGGCTGCTGGAACACGCGGGGCCGCTGCTGCTGCGCCTGGAGGCGGCCCGTGCGGACGTCGTGCGGATGGCGGCCGCGCCTGAGCAGGGACTGAGCCTCGCCGCGACAGCGACCGCGCTGCACCCCCGGGTCGTGGCCGCCCTGCCCGGGGCGGGTGTCACCCTGCGGGTGCTCGCCCGCGACCTGGTCCCGGCCGCCGTCGCCACCGGGGACGCCGGCCTCGGCCTGGTGGACGGACTGGCCGCGGCCAGTGACCCGCTGCGGCTGCCCGACGTGGCACCGCTGACCGCGCACGGCGTGGCGGAGGACACCGTCGCCGTCCTGCTGCCCGCCGCACACCCGCTCGCCCGGCGCCCGTTCCTGCGCCTCGATGACCTCGCCGACGCCCTCTGGCTGGACGCAGCGGACGCGGGCCTGCCGCTCGCCCAGCTGCGCGCCGCGGTCGGCGGCGGTGCCTTCCGCCCGGCCCTGCGCTACGAGGGCACCGACGTCCACGCCCTGACCACCCTCGCCGCCGCCGGCCGCGGACTGACCCTGCTGCCGCGCACCGTGGCCGACGGCGTACCGGGCGCGGTCGCCGTCCCGCTGACCGAGCCGCGGATCGTGCACCGCACGGAACTCCTGCACGCCGGGGCACCGCGAGGAGCGGCGGCGGAGCTGATGGAGCGGCTGGCCGGAGGTGACCGACGGTGACGTGCCGTCGACGGCACGGTCTCAGTCTCACTCGTTCGTGGCTCGTCGCGCCCTGGTGCGCCGGGTAGTGCGCCTGGGAGAGCACCAGCCGGAGGCGATCCATGGAACAGACTGCGCTGCGCCCCAAGCCGATCCCGGGTCAGGAGCGGAGGAAGGGCGGCCCCAGCAGGCCCGCGCGGCGCCCGCATGCCGCGCGCCGACGCGGCCGACGGCTTCGAACCGGACTGTTCGGCGTGCTCGTCGGCACGGTCCTGGTGCTGTCCGGCGTCGGGCTCGGCACGTTCGGCGCCACCGTGATCGGCATGAGCAGACTCGCGGAGCTGCGGCACGAGGCACCGCCGCCCGGCCCCTCCGCCCGGACCGCGTCCTCCGACGTCCGCGGTCCCGCCCGGGAGTGGCCCGCCGCCACCCTCGGGCTGGAGGTGATGGACGCGCACAAGTCGGGCGCGCTGGTCGTCGGCGTCCACGTCCCCGGCCCGGGATACTCGGCGGGCCTGGTCCGCGGCGACGTACTCCTCCAGGTCGGCGGGGCCCGGGTCGACACGGCCGCCGACCTCGCCCGGGCGGTCGCCCACGCCCGCCCCGGAGCCCGGGTCACCCTCACCGTGCGCCACCGCAGCGGCGGCTACCAGCAGATGCGCGTGGTCCCGGGCCTGGTCACATGAACACCCTGCTCCCAGGCGTGCAATTGTTCGGATCGAGTGGCGTCGTCTTCCCGGCTCCGCCCATGTGACCCCGTAACCGGCTCGCGTCGCCCTCCGGGTCCGGGCAGGATGCTCCCGTGGTTCCTTGCCCTGCACGTTTCCCACGTCCACGGAGGTCCGCATGACCGGCAGCGCGCTCGCGCCCTTCACCGCCGACGACTACAGGGCCCGTATGGACCGCGCCGCGCGCGCCGCCGCCGAGGCCGGGCTGGCCGGGCTGCTGGTGGCGCCGGGCCCGGACCTGGTGTGGCTGACCGGCTACACGCCGACCGCCGTCACCGAGCGTCTCACCGTGCTCGTCCTCGCCCCCGGCCGGGACCCCGTGCTCGTGGTACCCACGCTGGAGGCACCGGACGCGCAGGAGGCGGTCGGCGCCGACGCCCTGACCCTGCTGGACTGGACCGACGGCAAGGACCCCTACGCCGTCACCGCCGGCCTCCTCCCCGGCAGCGGCCGGCTCGGCATCAGCGACAACGCCTGGGCCCTGCACCTGCTCGGCCTGCAGAGGACGCTGCCCGGCACCTCCTACGCGGCCCTCACCGACGCCCTGCCGATGCTGCGCGCCGTCAAGGACAACGCCGAGCTGGAGCTGCTGGCGGCGGCCGGGGCGGCCGCCGACGCGGCGTTCGAGGAGATCCGGGACGTCCCCTTCGCGGGCCGCCGGGAGTCCGAGGTCGGCCAGGACCTCGCCGACCTGCTGCGCCGGTTCGGACACTCCCAGGTCGACTTCACCATCGTCGGCTCCGGCCCCAACGGCGCCAACCCGCACCACGAGGTCGGCGACCGCGTCATCCGCCACGGCGACATGGTCGTCCTCGACTTCGGCGGCCTCAAGGACGGCTACGGATCCGACACCACCCGCACCGTCCACGTCGGCGAACCCACCGACGAGGAGCGCAGGGTCCACGACGTCGTGCGCGCCGCCCAGGAGGCCGGTTTCCGTGCGGTGCGGCCCGGTGTCGCCTGCCAGGAGGTCGACCGGGCCGCCCGTGCGGTGATCTCCGACGCGGGGTACGGCGAGTACTTCATCCACCGCACCGGCCACGGCATCGGCGTCACCACGCACGAGCCGCCGTACATGATCGAGGGCGAGGAGCAGCCCCTCGTACCCGGGATGTGCTTCTCCGTCGAACCCGGCGTCTACCTGCCCGGCCGCTTCGGGGTGCGCATCGAGGACATCGTCACGGTGACCGGGGACGGCGGCCGCCGCCTCAACAACACCACCCGCGAGATGGTGATAGTGGACTGAGATGACACAGCGGGCATCCACCGACACCCCCCGGAACGACGACGGCGCGACCATGACCCAGGCACCGACACCCACCGCGGACACCGTCCGCCGACTGGTCCGTTCGCTGCTCAAGGAGAGCAAGGAGAGCAAGGAGGGACCGGAGGGAACCTCCGGACCCGACGTGCGGCCCGTCACGGAGGCCGGCGAGCACTCCAGCTGGTGGGTCGGCACCCGCCATGTGCTGCGCCTCGCCCCCGACCGCGAGGCCGCCGCCCGCCAGCGCCGCGAACTGCGCCTGCGCGACCTCGTGCGCCCGCACCTGCCCGTCGCCGTCCCCACCAGCGTGGCGCACGGCGAGTGGGCGCCCGGCCTCACCTACACGCTCGACACCAAGGTGCCCGGCGGCACGGGGGAGGAGCACGACGTGTCCGCCGTCGGCGAGGCGGACCTGGCAGGGCTGCTCACCGGGCTGCGGGAGGTCCCCGCACGGCAGGCCGAGACGCTCGGCGTCCCGCGCACCGCCCCGCGCTCCCTCGAGGCGCTCCGCCGGATGGCCGTGCACGCGGCCGAACGCCTCGGCGCCGCCGACGAGTTCGATCCCGCCCGGATGTCCCAGCTGACCGCGCCCGCCGCGGCCCAGCTCGCCGCACAGCCGGGGACCTCGGTCCTGGTCCACCACGACCTCAGGGGCGAGCACCTCGTGGTCAGCGCCGACGGGCGGGTGCGCGGCATCCTCGACTGGACCGCAGCGGCTGTCGGCGACCCCGCCGAGGACATCGCCTCCCTCGCCCTCGCCGTCGGCTCGCCCGCCGCCGTCCGCGCCGCCACCCTCGCCGGATACGGCGCCCGCCCCTGCCTGCGCGGCCTGTGGCTCGCCCGCTGCGACACCGTCATCCGCCTCACCGACCGCCTCGCCGTCCGCGACGCCGCCTCCCTCACCCTCCTGAGGACCCAGCTGAGACGCGCCTGGGAGGCGATCCTGCTGGAGCGGGTGACGGAGTTCAGGGAGGACGGGGAGGAGGAGCTCTAGAAGCCGGAGCTCTGCAAGCCGCCCTGACCCGCCGGCGCAGGCGTCACTCCTGGGTCAGCACCACGCACGACTCCCCGGGCACCTGCAGCAGACCGTCCGCCCCGGGCGCCTCGACCGGGTCCCAGGCGGCGAGAACCTCGGCCGGGCGGGTGCCGAGCGGGATCGCCGCCTCCTCCTTGCCCAGGTTGACGACCACCCGGACGTCCCCGCGTCGGAAGGCCAGCCAGCGGGCCTGGGCGTCGTACGCCACCTTGGTGTCCGCGAGGTCGGGGTCGGTGAGGTCCGGCTGCTCGTGCCTCAGCGCGATGAGCTGCCGGTACCAGGCCAGCACACGCGCGTGGGGCTCCCGCTCGGGCTCCGACCAGTCCAGACAGGAACGGTCCCGGGTCGCCGGGTCCTGCGGGTCCGGCACGTCCTCCTCGGCCCAGCCGTGCGCCGCGAACTCCCGCCGCCTGCCCTGCCGTACGGCCTGGGCGAGCTCCGGGTCGGTGTGGTCGGTGAAGAACTGCCAGGGCGTGCCGGCCGCCCACTCCTCGCCCATGAACAGCATCGGCGTGAACGGCGCGGTCAGGACCAGCGTGGCGGCGCAGGCCAGGAGCCCGGGGGAGAGGGCGGCCGACAGACGGTCGCCCTGGGCGCGGTTGCCGACCTGGTCGTGGGTCTGGGCGTAGCCGAGCAGCCGGTGCCCCGCCGTGCGCACCCGGTCCAGCGGGCGGCCGTGGTGCCGGCCCCGGAAGCTGGAGTACGTACCGTCGTGGAAGTAGCCCCCGGTCAGCGTCTTGGCGAGGGCGGCGAAGGGATCAGCCGCGAAGTCGGCGTAGTAACCCTGGGACTCGCCGGTCAGCGCGGTGTGCAGGGCGTGGTGGAAGTCGTCGTTCCACTGCGCGTGCAGACCGAGGCCGTGCCGCGCGCGCGGGGTGATGACCCGCGGGTCGTTGAGGTCCGACTCGCCGATGAGGAACAGCGGCCGGCCCACCTCGCGGGCCAGGGCGTCGACGGCCGCCGAGAGCTCCTCCAGGAAGTGGCACGCGCGCGTGTCCCGCAGCGCGTGCACCGCGTCCAGCCGCAGCCCGTCGATCCGGTAGTCCCGCAGCCAGGCCAGCGCGCTGCCCACGAAGTACGCGCGCACCTCGTCCGAACCGGGCGCGTCCAGGTTGACCGCCGCTCCCCAGGGCGTGTGGTGCGTGTCCGTGAAGTACGGCCCGAACGCCGGCAGGTGGTTGCCGGACGGCCCCAGGTGGTTGTGCACCACGTCGAGGACCACGCCGAGGCCCAGTTCGTGCGCCCGGTCGACGAACCGCTTGAGCGCCTCGGGCCCGCCGTACGGCTCGTGCACCGCCCACAGCGACACTCCCTCGTACCCCCACCCGTGCCGCCCGGGGAAGGGGCACAGCGGCATCAACTCGACATGGGTCACGCCCAGTCGGACGAGATGCTCCAGCTGTGCCGCCGCCGCGTCCAGGGTGCCCTCGCGGGTGTACGTGCCCACGTGCAGCTCGTACAGCACCGCACCGGGCAGCCCGCGCCCCGGTCCGGTCTCGGTACGCCACGCGTACCGCCCGTGGTCGACGACCGCGCTCGGCCCGTCCGGCCCCTCGGGCTGCCGGCGCGAACGCGGGTCGGGCAGCACCGGCCCGTCGTCCAGCGCGAATCCGTACCGCGAGCCGTCGCTCGCCTCCGCCTCACCTGTCCACCAACCGGCCCGGTCCCGATCGCGCTCCAACGCGCGCGTGGCGCCGTCGCAATGGAGCGTCACACGGTCTGCCTGCGGTGCCCACACCTCGAACTGCACGGGACGGTTCCCCTTCGTCTGCTCACCGTGATGTAGCCCGTCCATCGTGCTGCAAAACGCGATCAACGCACCTTCCCGGACGCGGTTTGCGAGCGGGTGTCGCCGGAAGTACGCGCGCGGCGGCCGTTTCCCCGTTTTCTGGACACCCGGGGTTCACTGACCGACAATCACCAGCGTGACGTCGTCCTTCGAGTTCTCCACGTATCCCGCGCGGCTCTCCGACGCGGAGCGCGACAAGGTGCTGCGCGTGCTCCGCGACGGCGTCGCCATGGGCCGGCTGTCGCACGACACGTTCGTACGGCGCATGGAACTCGCGCTCGCCGCCCGCCGCGCCGACGAACTCGCCGTTCTCACCGCCGACCTGCCCGGGGACAACCGCCTCGCGCGCATGCTGTTCGGCACCGTCGAGGCGGTCTCCGGCTTCACCGTGCGGCTGCGCCGCGCCTGGCAAGCCGAACGACTGCCGAAGCTGCTCCTGCCGCACCCCGACAGCACCCATCCGCTGCGCATAGGACGTGACCCGGCCAGCGGGCTCAGGCTCAGCCACGAGACCGTCTCCCGGGTGCACGCCGAACTGCGCCGCCAGGGCGGCATGTGGGTCCTCAGGGACCTCGGGTCCACCAACGGCACCACCGTCAACGGACGGCGGGTGACCGGCGCGGCCGTCGTCCGCGAGGGCGACCAGATCTCCTTCGGACGGATGGCGTTCCGGCTCGCCGTCCAGTGAGACCGGCGCGGCGGTACGCGCGCGTGCGTTCCCGTTCGGGTGAGTCGGGCTGGGGTGTACGGGCCGCCATGCCGATGCACCGGGAATGACGCACACCATCAAAGCGACAGCGGTACGCGGCGCCCTGCTGGCGGCGGCCGCCCTCCTCGCCGCCGGCCCGGCGGCAGCCGCCCGGACCGGGCCCGGCTCCACCGGTCAGGGCGACTGGGTCTACCTCAGCGTGACCCGGGGCGACGCCCGCTCCGGCGAGACGCGCGGCACCCTGCTGCTGTGCGAGCCGCCGCAGGGGCACCGCCGCGCGGCCGAGGCCTGCGCCGAACTCACGACCGCGAAGGGGGACATCCGCGCCATCCCGCAGAAGAAGAACGCGTTCTGCCCGATGATCTACGCGCCGGTGACGGTGTACGCGAACGGCCAGTGGCACGGCCGTGCCGTGGACTACCGGGAGACGTTCTCGAACGCGTGCCAGATGGCGGCGCGGACCGGGGCCGTCTTCGCGCTGGACGGCTGAGCGGGCGACGGCTGAGCGGGCGACGGGCCGACGGCGGCGTGCGGCCGGTCCGGCCTCACGCCACCCGTTCGCGCGCGTGCAGCGCCGCCGCGAGCACCGTGCGGGACTGGTGTTCGACCTGGTGTTCCAGGGGCACCCAGCGGGCCCGGAAGCGCTCGGCGAACGCCTCGCACCAGGAGGCGACGAGACGTTCCAGCCGGGGCGCCGCCCGGTCGTCCGCCTCCCGCAGCACCCGCAGCAGCATCGCGGCCGCGCGCAGCGGCAGCCGGCGGCCGAAGGCGTCCACGCTGCCGACGTAGGCCATCGTGCTGCCGGCCGGCGGGGTGCCGGTCCAGTCCGCGGCCAGGCCCGGTACCACCTCCAGGGCCCATCTGGCGGCCCGCAGCAGGGGCACGTCGGTGTCCTCCAGCCGGGGGAGGGCCTCGGCGAGCACCCGTTCCACCTCCAGCGCGTCCCGCAGCAGCCGGCGAGCCAGCCGCCGCATCGCCGCCGCCGGCGCGGGGTGCGGCGCCGGGTCGTCCACCAGGTCGCTGGCCCACATCGGCACCTCGACCACGGCCGTCAGGCCGCCGTAGCGGTGGACGCGGAACCAGGTGCTGCGCCGGGCGTCGTCCGGCATGCTCGGGTAGGCGAGGCCCGAGCCCGGATCGGGCATCACGTGCACGCCGGGGCCGGAGGCGGGCCAGCCCGCCGCGTCCGAGGCACCCGTCTCCACCGGGATGTGCAGCTGCGCCGCGGACTTGGCGAACGGCTCGGCGAGACCGGGCACGTCCCTGGTCAGCTGCACCCAGCTACCGCCCAGGTCGGTGCCGTGCAGCGTGACCTGCAGATAGGGGCGCAGTTCGTCGATCACGCCGGTCAGCGCCCGTGTCTCGGGAGGCAGCCGGTCCGGCGGCAGCACGGACGGCGACCACTCCGGCTGTTCCGGCTGGGCGGGCCGGTAGAAGCCGCGGTGGTAGTCGAGCAGACTGCGCGGCGCCGGGGTGACATGGAGGCTCGCGCCGTCCGGGTCGGCGCACAGCAGGAAGTGCCAGGAGGTGTCCGCCCTCAGCTCCCGTTCGTGCACCACCCGCTCGGCCAGAGCGAGGATCGTGGAGCCGCCCGTCGGCTCGTTGGCGTGGGCGCCGGCCACCACGAGGACGGCCCGCCGCCGGTGCCCCACGGACAGCAGGTGCAGCGGTCTGCCCGCCCGGGACAGGCCCACCTGCCGCAGGGCACACACACCGGGCTGGTCGGCGGCCAACGCCCCCGCCGACGAGACCAGTTCGGCCACACTGGGATAACGCAACTCCGGCAGCGGACTCACCCCCGACTCGTCCAGCCCGGCTTCGCCCTCCCAGTGCCGCACGGCACAGGTGAGCTGTCAAGCAGATCGAGCGGGAGCCTTGCGGGGGCGGCCAGAGGGGCATCAGCCCGGGGCGGCGGGCGGGACGTGGTGAGCGTGCGGCTCAGGCCTCCCCGACGCGCTCCAGCAGCGCCACCGGCAGCGGCGTGAACAGCTCCGCCACGCGTGCGTGGCCCTCGAACCGCCGCTCCGGGTTCAACGCGTCGGCCCAGCGGCCCGGTGGCAGCGGCAACCGGGTGTCGCCCCAGCCGCCCGTCTCGGCCAGCCGCAGCGACATCCGGGTCACGGCGGTGACCACCTGACCGGAACGCGTGAACGCCAGGCAGTGGTCGGCGGCCGTGCCCTCCGCGGCCAGCGGCGCGTACGTCGCGGCGGCACCGAAGACCTCCGGCCGCCGGGCACGCAGCCGCAGCGCCGCCGCCGTCAGCGCACCCTTGTCCCCGGGGTCCTCGGGCGGGAACCGCACCGGCCGCCGGTTGTCCGGGTCCACCAGCGCCCGGTACTCGCCCTCCGTCCCCTGGTAGAGGTCCGGCACCCCAGGCATCGTCAGGTGGACCAGAGCCGTCCCCAGGACGTTCGCCCGGATGTGCGCCCCCAGCGAGGCCCGGAAGGAGGTCACCCGCTCGCCGGGCGCCCCGCAGGGCCCGGCCGTCACGAACGCGGCCACCGCCTCCTCGTACGGCGGTTCCTGCTCCGTCCAGCTGGTGTAGAGCCCGGCCTCCCGGGCGTGCTTCAGCAGGGCCTGCTGGACGCGCTCGGTGTCCGCCGGGCCGAGACCGAACACCGTCTGCCAGGCCGCCCAGGCCAGCTGCCCGTCCGGCACCGCCGCGCCCCCCTCCGGGGTGAGCTCCGCGAGCAGGGCCGCCCAGCGCTGCGGGCACTCGGTGAGCACGGCCAGCGCCGCACGCACGTCGGCGCTGCGCTTGGTGTCGTGCGTGGACACCACGGTGCCGGTGGACGGCCAGTCGCGCTGCACGCGCGCGCAGTACGCGTGGAAGTCCTGCGGGGACACGCCCGGGCTGCCCGGTTCGCCGCCCACCTCGGTCGCCGACAACAGCGGAACGTAGCGGTAGAACGCCGTGTCCTCGACGGACTTGGCGCGCAGTGCCGACGCGGTCTGCGCGAACCGGGCCCGGAACTCCGCGAGGGCCGGGTCCACCCCGGCCGGGCCGGTCAGCAGCTCGCGCACGATGTCGACCGCATCGCCCTCCTCGGGCACGACGAAGGCCCTCCGGGCCTCCTCGGCGGCCCCCTCGGTGACCACGGCGGCCGCGTCCTGGGAGGCGTACGGCCGGTACACCGGCAGCCGGACCAGCAGCTCCTCCAGCGCGGTGCGCAGCGCCCAGGGGGCGCGGTCGCGCAGCGCCGGATCCGCCGAGCTCGCGCACAGCCGGCTCGCCACCCGGGTCAGCCGGTCCGTCTCGGCGGCCAGCTCGTGCGTGAGCACCTTGTACGCCGCCCGCCGCGCCGTGGCCGCCCAGTTGCCGCCCCGGTCGGTCTGCGGGACCGCGAACCGCCGGTACTGCGCGAGCAGGTCGGCCGCCCCCTCGGGGTCCGTGAACAGGCCGTCGACGTGCCTCAGGGCGTCGTACCCGGTGGTGCCCGCGACCGGCCAGCCGGCCGGCAGGTGCTCCCCGTCGGCCAGGATCTTCTCGACGACCGTCCAGCGCCCGCCGGTCGCCTCGTGCAGCCGCCGCAGGTAGCCCTCGGGGTCGGCCAGGCCGTCCGGGTGGTCGATCCGCAGCCCGTCGACCACGCCCTCGTGCAGCAGCTGGAGGATCTTGCCGTGCGTGGCGTCGAAGACCTCCGGGTCCTCCACCCGCACCCCGATGAGCTCCGAGATGCTGAAGAACCTCCGGTAGTTGAGCTCGGTGCGGGCCAGTCGCCACCACACCGGCCGGTACCACTGCTCGTCCAGCAGCCGGGGCAGCGGCAGGTCCGCGGTGCCCTCGCGGAGCGGAAAGGCGTGGTCGTGGTAGCGCAGCACGTCGCCCTCGACCACCAGATGGCCCAGTTCCTCGCCGACCGGACGCCCGAGGACCGGCAGCAGCAGCTGCCCGCCCTGGGCGTCCCAGTCGATGTCGAACCAGCGCGCGTACGGCGACTTGGGGCCCTCGCGCAGCACCTCCCACAGGGCGCGGTTGTGGGACGGCGCCATGGCCATGTGGTTCGGCACGATGTCCACGACGAGGCCGAGTCCGTGCTCGCGGGCGGTCGCCGACAGCGCCCGCAGCCCCTCCTCGCCGCCCAGTTCCTCGCGCACGCGCGCGTGGTCCACCACGTCGTAGCCGTGGGCGGAACCGGGCACGGCCTCCAGGACGGGGGACAGGTGCAGGTGCGAGACACCGAGCGACGCCAGGTACGGTACGGCCGCCGCCGCGGCCCCGAAGGGAAACTCGGGCTGCAGCTGGAGCCGGTAGGTGGCGGTCGGTACCGCTGGGTCGGGGCGCTCTGATGTCATGCAGACCTACGTACCCAGCCTGCCGCCTTTCGTGTCACCGGCACCGCACCTGTCCACGCGCGCGTGACCGCTACTGCGCCGGCCGCCGCAGCACCGTCATGCTGCGGTCCGGAAGGGTGAGGCGGTCCCCGGCCTGGATCTTGGCGTTCGCGTCCGGGGGCGCCGCCTCCGTGCGGGCCGTGTCGACCACCACCTGCCACTGCCGCCCGTGGTTGACCGGAACCACGAACTCCAGCGGCTCGGGCGAGGCGTTGAACATGAGCAGGAAGGAGTCGTCGGTGATGCGCTCCCCGCGCGCCCCGGGTTCGGAGATCGCGTTTCCGTTGAGGAACACGGTCAGTGCCGAGGCCTGCGCCGAGTCCCAGTCGTTCTGGGTCATCTCCCGGCCGTCGGGGGTGAACCAGGCGATGTCGGACAGCTCGTCGTGGGTGCCCTCCACCGGCCGCCCGTGGAAGAAGCGCCGCCGCCGCAGGACCGGGTGCTCCCGGCGCAGCCACACCAGCGCGCGCGTGAAGTCGAGCAGCTCGCTGCCGCCCTCCCCGTCCTCGGGCCAGTCCACCCAGGACAGCTCGTTGTCCTGGCAGTAGGCGTTGTTGTTGCCGCGCTGGGTGCGGGCGAACTCGTCGCCGTGGCTGATCATGGGCACGCCCTGGGACAGCATCAGCGTCGCGAT
Organism: Streptomyces sp. NPDC001843; assembly: GCF_042891955.1. Taxonomy (NCBI): domain Bacteria; kingdom Bacillati; phylum Actinomycetota; class Actinomycetes; order Kitasatosporales; family Streptomycetaceae; genus Streptomyces; species Streptomyces sp. NPDC001843. The sequence goes on from NZ_JBIATQ010000005.1 coordinate 117,255, forward strand.
GAAGTTCCGCATCTGCCGGGCACGCAGCTCCCGCACGCCCGGGTCGTCGGTGTCACCCTCCACCCCGCAGTTCCAGGACCGGTTGTGGCTCTCCCCGTCCCGGTTCTCCTCGCCGTTGGCGTCGTTGTGCTTGTCGTTGTAGGACACCAGGTCGTGCAGCGTGAAACCGTCGTGGCAGGTCACGAAGTTGATCGAGGCCAGCGGGCGCCGCCCGTCGTCCTGGTAGAGGTCCGAGGAGCCGGTCAGCCGGGAGGCGAACTCCGCGAGCGCCCGCGGCTCGCCCCGCCACAGGTCCCGTACCGTGTCGCGGTACTTGCCGTTCCACTCGGTCCACATCGGCGGGAAGTTTCCCACCTGGTAGCCGCCCTCGCCCACGTCCCACGGCTCGGCGATGAGCTTCACCTGGGAGACCACGGGGTCCTGTTGCACCAGGTCGAAGAACGACGACAGCCGGTCCACCTCGTGGAACTGCCGCGCCAGGGTCGCCGCGAGATCGAAGCGGAATCCGTCGACGTGCATCTCGGTGACCCAGTACCGCAGCGAGTCCATGATCAGCTGGAGCACGTGCGGGGACCGCATGAGCAGGGAGTTCCCGGTGCCGGTGGTGTCCATGTAGTAGCGGCGGTCGTCGGTCAGGCGGTAGTACGAGGGGTTGTCGATGCCCCGGAAGGACAGCGTCGGGCCCAGGTGATTCCCCTCGGCGGTGTGGTTGTAGACCACGTCCAGGATCACCTCGATCCCGGCCTCGTGCAGCGCCCGGACCGCCGACTTGAACTCCAGGACCTGCTGGCCGCGGTCGCCCCAGGAGGCGTACGCGTTGTGCGGGGCGAAGAAGCCGATGGTGTTGTAGCCCCAGTAGTTGTTCAGGCCCATGTCGACCAGACGATGGTCGTTGACGAACTGGTGTACGGGCATCAGCTCCAGGGCTGTCACCCCGAGCTCGGTCAGGTGTTCGATGATTGCCGGGTGGGCGAGCGCCGCGTACGTGCCGCGCAGTTCCTCCGGCAGACCGGGGTGGCGCATGGTCAGGCCCTTCACATGGGCCTCGTAGATCACCGTGTGGTGGTACTCGGTGCGCGGCCGCCGGTCGTCGCCCCAGTCGAAGTACGGGTTGATCACCACCGAAGTCATGGTGTGCGGCGCGGAGTCGAGGTCGTTGCGGCTGTCGGGGGAGCCGAAGTGGTAGCCGTAGACCTCCTCGCCCCACCGGATCGAGCCGCTGATCGCCTTCGCGTACGGGTCGAGCAGCAGCTTCGCCGAGTTGCAGCGCAGCCCGCGCGCCGGGTCGTACGGCCCGTGCACCCGGAACCCGTACCGCTGCCCCGGCATCACGCCCGGCAGGTACGCGTGCCGCACGAACGCGTCACTCTCCCGTAGTTCGACCGCCGTCTCGGAGCCGTCGTCGTGCAGCAGACACAGCTCTACTCGGTTCGCGGCTTCGGTGAAGACCGCGAAGTTGGTCCCGGCGCCGTCGTACGTGGCGCCGAGCGGATATGCCTCTCCAGGCCAGACCTGCATGGATACGACTCTCCCAGGTGTGCCGCGTGGCCGGTGCCGCCTTGCCTGTCGAGTCTCCCGGAAAGTGATGGAACCACCTATGACTTACGTCCCTCTTACCGGCCGACCAGTGGATACGGCGCCGTTTTGTGAGCCGTATGCCGAAACAGTGGGGCAGGAACGTACTCCCGACGATCTGGGGGAGTAAGGGGAAGACGTGCGCGAGACAGTGCGCCGCCATTTGGGCAAGGTGGTGGCCGGCACGGCCATAGCGGTGGCCGGGACCGCCGTGATGGTCGCCGTCACCCTGCCGGGCACGGCGGGGGCGGACGAGTCGGGAGGGACGAGCGGCGGCGGCAGCCGGGCCGCCCAGCAGCCGGGCCAGGGTCAGGTTCAGGCCGACGGTGCCGGCCGGCCGGGCGTGGTCCAGCAGGCCCCCGCCGAGGGGAAGAAGGGCGTCGGCGGTGACCCGCTGACCGACGACGAGCTGCGGCGGGCCGGGAAGATCGCCGCGGCCGGGCAGTCACTCGGCTCCGGCGAGAACGTCGACGGGGGCCGTGGGCCGCAGCGTCTCACGGTGGACCTCGCCGATCCGGAGTCCGACGAGGTCGACGACGCGAACGCACCGCGCCGGGCCGACGTGACGTTCTACGACTACCGGAACGACACCCTCGTCACGAGGACCGTGAACCTCGACACCGGCAAGGTCGAGCAGACCGGCACCCAGCACGGCGTCCAGCCGCCGCTGAGCCGGGCCGAGAACGTCGAGGCGGCCAGGCTGCTCATCGCCGATCCGCTGGGCGCCGGCCTCAAGGCGGACTACAAGGACGCCACCGGCAAGGAGCTCACCTCCCCGGACCAGCTGCTGTTCAACGGCGCGGTCTACCGGGCCGCCCCGGGCGCCCAGCCCGCCGTGCTCGACAAGTGCGGCGAACACCGCTGCGTGCGGCTGTTCCCGAAGGTCAAGAACGGCCCGTGGATCGACGCCAGGTCGCTGATCATCGACCTGAGCGCCCGCAAGGTGGCCAAGCTCGACCGCGGCTGAGCCGCCCCTTCTCGGACACGTCGTCCGCCCGTCCTCCGAACCTGCACCTCCTGCGAGGGAGTCACCTCTTCATGCACACGAACAGAGTCAGTCGTGCCCGCAAGCGGGCCGCCGTCGGCGTCACCGTGGCCGCGCTGGCCGCCGGCGCGACGGCCGGCGCGGGACCGGCCGTGGCCCAGCCGAGGACCGCCCCGGCGGCGGCCGCCGACTGCAGCGCCGCCTACAAGATCGAGCAGAAGCTCTCCAGCGGCACCACCTGGCGGATGTGCTGGCGCTACGACAGCAAGGCCGGCCTCGTTCTGGACAACGTCTCCTACCAGCCCAAGGGCGAGGCCAAGCCGATCAAGGTCCTCAACAGCGCCCGCCTCGCCCAGATCGACGTCCCCTACGACGACGGCAGCGTCGAGTACGACGACCTGACGGGATTCGGCTTCGCCCAGGGCCTGGTCAACCTGGCGCCCGGCGAGTGCCCCGGCGGCACGATCAAGACCGTCAAGGTCCCCGACTCCTGGGACCCGCAGCACCCGAACGTCAACGGCCTGTGCACCACCACCCGCTCCCGTGGCCACGCCTACCGCATGCAGGGCGACACCGCGAACAAGGTCTTCCAGGCCCAGGGCAAGGACCTGCTCGTCTACACGGTCAACCAGGTCGGCTGGTACGAGTACATGACCGAGTGGCGTTTCCAGGACGACGGCACGGTCAACATGAACGTCGGCGCCACCGGCAGCCTCTCCTTCGACGACTACGACGCCGGCGACGGCCGCGGCTGGCCCATCGGCAAGGGCGCCAAGGCCTACGCCACCAGCCACAGCCACAACGTCTTCTGGCGGCTGGACTTCGGCCTGGACGGCTCCTCAAGGACGAAGGTCGAGCAGTACGACTCGGCCGTCAAGGCGCCCGCCCGCGGCCAGGAGGCCCCGACCGCCAGGACCACCCGTACCAACGTCACCAAGGAACTCGCGGGCGACGCCAAGCCCTACCGCTGGTGGCGGATGGTCAGCGCCACGGGCAAGAACAAGGACGGCCACGCGCGCTCCTACGAGATCGTCCCCGGCCCCACCACGAAGTACCCGGGCCGCAGCTTCACCCAGCACGACGTGTACTTCACCGAGTACAACAAGTGCGAGCAGTTCGCCACCAACAACCCGGGCAACTGCCCCGCCGGCGCGGGCAGGTCGGTCGACAAGTGGGTCAACGGCCAGACGCTCACCCACCCCATCGTCTGGATGAACGTCGGCTTCCACCACATAGCCCGCGACGAGGACCAGCAGCCCATGCCGGTCCACTGGCAGGGATTCTCCATCGCCCCGCGCGACGTCACCGCTATGAATCCGCTCACTCCGGACGAGCTCGCGTGGCAGAACGGGCACTGGCGCCCGCGCACTTGAGAATCGACCTGTCCATCCGGCTGCACCGCCGACCGCTTGCGGAGTACGCTTCCTTGATCGTTGGCATGGGGAGAGCTCGGGGGAGCGGAAGGCGGTGCACGGGTGGGCTCGGGAGGGCTGGAGCTGCCCCCTGGTGACGAGGGTCACGAGGGGAACTCCACGGACGTCCCGCCCGCGGTGGTGTCCCTGGCGCGGCCGATGGACGCGGCGGGTTCCATCGGGCCGGAACTGGACTGGGGTGCCGACGCCTGGCTCGAGGTGCGCACCCGCGCCCAGCGGGCCGGGCGGGCCTACATCTGGCTGAACCTCGTCGAACAGCGGCTGCGCGCCGTCGTGGCTGCCGTCCTGCGGCCCGTCTACGAACCCGTCCACGGCGACGAGTGGGTGGTCGCCGCGGCCGGCCCCGCCGGGCAGGAGTGGGTGCAGCGCGCGGTCGCCGTGCGCGAGGTCAGCCGGCGCAAGGGCTATCTGCTCGACCCGGCCGACGACAACGTCCTCAGCTTCCTCACGCTGCCCCAGCTGCGCGAGCTGATGGTGCAGCACTGGCCGTGCTTCGAGCCGTACTTCGACGAGCGCCGGGACGTCGAACTCGCCCTGGACGAACTCGAGGTCACCCGCAACGTCGTCTCCCGCAACCGGGCACTGTCCGAGGCCGTGCTGAACCAGGCCGAACGGGCCTCCGCACGGCTGCTGGAGATGCTCGGCGCGGGCGGCGACGTGCCGTCCGCGCGCCGGCTGCCCGTGGACGCGGTGGAGAGCCTGGTCGGCGACCGGTACGCGGACGTGGTCGCCGTGCACCCCGACCGGGTGCGGCTGATGCGCCAGTTCCCGGCCGAGGACCTCTTCGGCGGCGCCCGCCGGCTCGACGCAGTCGGCATCGGCCTCAACCTGCTCGTGCAGAACTTCTCCGGACGACGACTGGTCCGCCTGGCCGAGTCCGGCTGCCGGGTCCGGCTGCTCTTCCTCAACCCGGCCTCCAGCGCCGTGAAGCGGCGCGAGCGCGAACTCGGGATGAAAAGGGGCGAACTCAGCCGCTCCGTCGAGATGAACATCCTGCACATGCGCCGGGTGCGCTCCCGGCTGCGCGATCCGGACGCCTTCGCCATCCAGGTCTACGACGAGACCCCGCGCTTCACCGCCTACCTCGTCGACGGCGACGGCGCCGACGGCATCGCCGTGGTGCAGTCCTACCTGCGCGGCGCACGCGGAATGGAGTCACCCGTCCTGGTGCTGCGCGGCGGCAACCGGGTGGTCAAGTCGGGCGACGTGGGCGAAGGCGGGCTCTTCGCCACATACCGTGAGGAGTTCGAGCTGGCTTGGGTGGATTCGCGGCCGGTGTCCTGAACCGCCCGGCCGGCAGGCGGAACGCGGCCCTCGGATTGTCAGTGGCGCGTGCGAGGGTGGAGCCACTGAGAGATCAACGGGGGAACGCACCACCGAGAAGGGGGGCCGCCCATGGGCTGGCACCGGGAGCTGCTGATCGGCTTCGACCTGGAGACGACCGGGACGGATCCGTGCGAGGCGCGCATCGTCACGGCAGCCGTGATCGAGGTCAGGGCCGGGCGGCCCATGGGACGCCGGGAGTGGCTCGCCGACCCGGGCGTGGAGATCCCGGCCGACGCGGTGGCGGTGCACGGCATCAGCAATGAACGCGCGGCGGCCGAGGGAGCGCCGGCCGACCGGGTCGCCGACGCCGTCGCCGACGTCCTGACGGCCTACTGGAAGACGGGCGTGCCGGTCGTCGCGTACAACGCGGCCTTCGATCTCACGCTTCTCTCCGCCGAACTACGGCGGTACGGGCTGCCCTCGCTCTCCGACCGCCTCGGCGGCCCGGACCCGGCCCCGGTGATCGACCCGTACACCATCGACCGCCAGGTGGACCGCTACCGCCGCGGCAAACGCAACCTCGAGGCGGTCTGCGCGGAGTACGGTGTCGTGCTCGACACGGCCCACGACGCCACCGCCGACGCCCTGGCCGCGGCCCGCCTGGCCTCGGCGATAGCCGACCGCCACCCCAAGGTGGCCGCCCTCGGCCCGGCGGAGCTGCACCGCCGCCAGGTCGGGTGGTACGCCGAATGGGCGGCGGACTTCCAGAACTTCCTGCGCGGCAAGGGCCAGACGGACGCGGTGGTGGACGGGACGTGGCCCCTCCGGGAACTTGCGGAGAGCCGACCGGCGTAGCTCCGCCCAGCCCCTCAGAACGGATACCACCGCACCGTCTCGTCCCCCTCCCGCAGCGACGCCACCCGCCGCCGGAACTCCGCCAGCGCCTTGGGATTGCTCGGCGCGTGCTGCGCCACCCACGCACAGCTCGCCGTCTCCCGGGCGCCGCGCAGCACCCCGCAGCCGTTCCATTCCCGCACGTCCCAGCCGTAGGCGGCGGTGAAGGAGTCGTAGCCTTCGGCGGGCAGGCCGTAGCGGTCGCGGGAGAGGGCCATGACCACCAGGTCGTGCTCACGCAGGTCGGCGGAGAAGGTCTCCAGGTCGACCAGGACGGGGCCGTCGGGCCCGACATGGACATTGCGCGGCAGCGCGTCGCCGTGGATGGGTCCCGGCGGCAGATGGGGCGTCAGCGCGCCCGCGGCCGCCGCGAAGCCGTCCCGTCGCTCACGCAGGTACGCCGCGTCCGCCGGGTCGATCGCCCCGCCCGCGAGCCGCAGCCAGCGCTCCACACCGCCCAGCAGATCCCGGGGCGGAAGGGTGAAGGAGGGGGAGGGCAGTGCGTGCACGATCCGCAGGAGTTCGGCCAGATCCCGTGGCTCGGCCGGCCGTACGGGCTCGGGCAGCCGGTGCCACACGGTCACCGGGTGCCCGTCCACCAGCAACGCCTTCGGCTCGGCCGCCCGCACCGCCGGCACACCCGCCTGGTCCAGCCAGGCCGCGATGTCCAGCTCCCGCCGCGCCCGGTCCAGCAACTCGGCGTCGCGGCCCACCTTGACGACCAGGTCACCGGTGGCGAACACCGCGTTCTCGCCCAGGGCGAGCAGCCGCGCGTCCCGTGCCGGGCCCGGCAGCACCCCTGCCGCGGCCAGTACGTCCCGCGCCCGCGTCTCGTCCATCGTCCGCCTCCGTGTCCTGGCCTGCCCGGTCCTGGTCTCGGCCAGTCTCCCATTCCCACAGGTCGGACCCTGTGCGCGGTCCCTTGACGGAACACCACGCCTTCACGACCATGAACACGCCAACCGAGTCGCGCAAAGGGGCTGATTCCGTGGCATTGGTGGTGGAGGCCGGACGGCCGCCCCGGCGCGCCCGTGACCGCGGCGCCTGGTTCCTCGTCCTGCCCGCCCTCATCCCCGTCCTGGCCTTGAGCGTCGGGCCCCTGCTGTACGGCATCCTGCTGGCGTTCACCGACGCCCAGTCGGGCCGGACCGCGCCCACGCAGTGGATCGGCGGCCTCAACTTCCGGGACCTGCTGCACGACACCCTGTTCTGGGAGTCCTTCCGGATCGGGCTCGTGTGGGCGGTCGGGGTGACCGTGCCGCAGTTCCTGCTGGCGCTGGGCCTCGCCCTCCTCCTGAACCAGGACTTACCGCTGCGCCCGCTGGCCCGGGCCCTCGCCATCGTCCCGTGGGCCATGCCCGAGGTCGTGGTCGGCATCATGTGGCGGCTGGTCTACAACCCGGACGCCGGCATCCTCAACGAAACCCTGCGCGACCTGGGACTCGGCGACGGGCGGGACTGGCTCGGCGGCGCCCTGCCCGCCGTGATCGTCGTCGGCGTGTGGGCCGGCATGCCCCAGACGACGGTCGCCCTGCTCGCCGGACTGCAGAACACTCCGCGCGAACTGCACGAGGCCGCGGCGGTGGACGGCGCGGGCGCCTGGCGCCGGTTCCGCACGGTCACCTGGCCCGCTCTCAGACCGATCGCGCTCGCCATCACCGCCCTGAACCTGATCTGGAACTTCAACTCCTTCGCATTGGTCTACGTGCTGACGGGCGGCGGCCCGGGCGGCAAGACCCGGCTGCCGATGCTGTTCGCCTACGAAGAGGCCTTCCGCTACGGCCAGTTCGGCTACGCGGCGGCGATGGGTTGTGTGATGGTCGCGGTGATCTCGGTGCTCCTCGCCGTCTTTCTGGTGGGCCGGCTGCGGGGAGGCGAGGACGCGTGAGGACCCGCACCGGAGCCCGAGTGGGCCAGTACACCGCCCTGCTGGCGTACCTCGTCTTCCTCGCCTTCCCCCTCCTGTGGCTGCTGTCCACCGCGTTCAAGTCCCCGCGCGAACTGGGCAGTGCGCACCCGGCCTGGATCCCGAGGGATCCGACGCTGGCCAACTTCCGGCAGGCCTTCGACGAGCAGCCGCTGCTGCGCGCCGGACTCAACTCCCTGCTCGCGGCGGCCGGGGCCGCGGTGATCGCCGTAGTGGTCGCCACCCCGATGGCGTACGTCATGGCCCGCCGCCGCACCCTGCTGTCCAGGGCGGCGACGGGATGGGTGGTGGTCAGCCAGGCGTTCCCGTTCGTCCTGGTGATCATTCCGCTGTTCCTGGTGCTGAAGCACCTGCGGCTGATCGACTCCCTGGCCGGGCTGGTGCTGGTGTACGTGGTGTGGGCGCTGCCCTTCGCGCTGTGGATGCTCGTCGGATACGTCCGGGCCGTCCCGGCCGAGCTGGAGGAGGCCGCGGCGGTCGACGGCGCGGGGCGGGTGCGGACACTGGTGTCGGTGACGGCGCCCCTGCTCGCGCCGGGGATCGTGGCGACGGGACTGTTCGCGTTCGTCACCGCGTGGAACGAGTTCTTCTTCGCCCTGGTGCTGCTGAAGACCCCGCAGAAGCAGACCCTGCCGGTCGTCCTCACCCACTTCATCGGTGCCGAGGGGGTCGCGGACCTCGGCCCGCTGGCGGCGGCCGCGTTCCTCGCCACCCTGCCCTCGCTGGGCGTCTTCGCCCTCGTCCAGCGGCGGATCACGGGCGGCATGCTCACCGGGGCGGTGAAGAGCTGATGCGCACTCCGCTGACCGCCGTGGTCGTCGCCCTCCTCCTGCTGCTGGCGGGCTGCTCCTCGGGCGGCACGGACACCGGCGGCCGGATCACCCTGCGCTTCCAGTCACTCGCCTGGCAGCAGGAGTCCGTCGCCGCCAACAAGGAACTGGTGAAGGAGTGGAACGCGGCCCACCCGGACGTCCGGGTCGAGTACGTCCAGGGCAGCTGGGACAGCGTCCACGACCAGTTGCTCACCTCCTTCGAGGGCGGCGAGGCCCCGGACGTCATCCACGACGCCTCCGACGACCTCGCGGACTTCGCCTACGGCGGCTACCTCGCCGACCTGACCGGCCTGCTGTCCGCCCGCCTGAAGTCCGACATCCCCCGGCGCACCTGGGAGACGGCCACCTTCGGCGACGGGATCTACGGCGTGCCGTTCCTTCAGGAACCCCGCGTGCTGATCGCCGACACGGCCCGGCTGAGGCGGGCCGGTGTACGGATGCCCACGCCGGCCCGGCCCTGGAGCTGGGCCGAGTTCCGGCAGGTGACGAAGCGGCTCAGCGGCGACGGGAAGTACGGCGTCGCCTGGCCGCTGAAGGAGCCCGTCTCCGCCACCCTCAACCTGTCGCTGTCGGCCGGCGGCCGGCTCTTCCACCGAGACGGTACCGGCGGCGACGGCAAGGTGACCGTCCGCTTCGACGCCGCCGACCAGGTGGTGCCCCGCACCGTCCACGACCAGGTCGGCACGGACCACAGCGCCCCCGCCTCGACGCTGGGCAGCGGCGGCTCGGACACGCTGCCCGGCTTCTTCGGCGGCAAGTACGCCATGGTTCCGCTGGGCTTCTCCTACCGGCAGCAGATCGCCCAGCAGGCCCCGAAGGGCTTCCAGTGGACGGTGCTGCCCGCTCCGGCCGGCGCCGACGGACTCACCCAGGGCGTCAGCCCGCAGACCCTGTCCATCGCCGCGGACAGCCCGCACAAGAGAGAGGCCGCCGCGTTCGTCGACTTCCTGCTGCGGCCGAGGAACATGGTGCGGCTGGCCCTCGGGGACTGGATGCTGCCCACCGGCACCCGGGCCCTCGCCGACCCGGCCCTGCACACCAGGAAGGACGGCTGGGCCACCGGCACCGCCCTCGCGGCCCACCTCAGCCCGGCGCCCGCCCAGTCCGTCCGCGGCTATCCCGAGTGGAAGGACAAGGTGGCGACCCCGGCCTTCCAGGAGTACTACAGCGGAGCGATCGGCCTCGCCGAACTGCGCCACCGGCTGGAGAAGGACGGCAACCTGGTGCTGGCCCGCTACCAGCGGTGAACGGGCGCCGTCAGAGGTAGGCGGTCGTGTCGATGCGCGCCTTGTAGACGATCGCCCCGGCCCGCGCCCGCGCGACCCCGCTCACGTTGAAGTGGACGTACTTCGTGCCGAAGGCGTTGCCGCCGTCCACCGCTCCCGTCCACATCTGCTCGCCCGAGGAGTGGTGCACGTACGACTTGACGAGCCCCCGGGTGTGCAGCGTGGTCGGTGTCATCGTCGATTTGTCGACGGAGTAGACGCCGTTGGTGTCGGTGACGAGGAGCCGGCCGGGGCGCTGGTAGTCCGGCTGGAGGTCGTGCGGGTGGTGGAACGAGGTGATGCGGCGGGCGGTGTCCTCCACCAGCTTCGCCGAGTTCGCCGTCGTCACGATGCGGTACGCGGTCAGTACCGAGCCGCCGGCCGCCCACATCCGTTCCAGCCGCGGGTCCCACAGCAGACCGTGCGCCTGGAAGAACGGGATCGGCGCACCCGCGCTCACCAGCGAGGAGCTGTGGCTGTCGGTCGGACGGAACACGTGGAGGCTGCCGCCGGTGGCCGTGCCGCCGCCCGCGCCCTTGCTGCGCCCGGCGACCACGACCACGCCGCTGCCCTGTGCCCGTTCGATGCAGTGCGGGTAGTTCGGGATGTCCGCCGACCACAGCAGCTTCTTGTCGCGGCGCCGGTAGATGCTCGCCCTGCCGCTGCCGGCCGTGCCCGTCACGGCGAGCAGGATCTGGCCGTCGCCGCTGGTGTTCCGGAACCGGTGCTCCATCGGATGGCCCGAACCCACCGGGTTCAGCGACCACTTGATGTTGGCGTCCGTGAACGGCTTGTTACGGTCGAAGAGGTAGATCTTCCCCGAGTCGACGTCCCCGATGAGCACGTCGAACGCCGCCGGTGCCGCGATCGCCGGAGCAGCGGTCAGCAGCCCGGCCGCCGGAGCGGCCAGCGCGGCCTTCAGCAGGTTGCGCCTGTCCATGTCTGTCCTCCCCCGTGGTGGACGTGCGTCGTCCGCACGACCAGAGCACAGGAGTGGGCCCGTCGGTTCCCCCGGAAACCGACGGGCCCACAGTCAACGGGCGGAATCAGACAGTCAGTTGCTCGTCCTCGTGCCGTACCGGAGCCGCCACCGCCACGGGCGACTCGTCGTGGGTGAGGTCCGGCAGCCGGTGCATCCACTTGGGCAGGTACCAGTTGCGCTCGCCCAGCAGCGCCATCACGGCCGGAAGCAGCACACCGCGGATGACCGTCGCGTCGATCAGCACGGCGGTGGCGAGGCCCACACCCATCTGTTTCATGTCCTGCATGGACAGCGTGCCGAAGATCGCGAACACGGCGACCATGATGACCGCGGCACTGGTGACGACGCCGGCCGTGGTGACCACACCGTGCTGGATCGCGTCCCTCGTGCTGCGGCCGCGCATCCGGGCCTCGCGGATCCGGGAGACCACGAACACGTGGTAGTCCATGGACAGACCGAACAGGATCACGAAGAGGAACAGCGGCAGCCAGGTGACGACCGCGCCGACGCCCTCCGCGCCCACCAGCGAGGCACCCCAGCCGTGCTGGAAGACGGCGACGAGGATGCCGTACGCCGCGCCCACCGACAGCAGGTTCAGCAGGATCGAGGTGATCGCCACGGTCAGCGAGCGGAACGACAGCAGCATCAGCAGGAAGGCGAAGACCACCACGAACGCGAAGACCGGGGCGACGGAGCCCATCAGCTGGTCGTTGAAGTCGTGGTTGCCCGCGACGTTTCCGGTGATCGGAGCCTGGACGCCGTCGACCTTGCCGAGCGTGGCGGGCCGTACCTCGTCCCGCAGCTTCTCCAGGCTCTTGGTCGCCTTGTCCATGTCCGAGCCGCCGACCAGCGGTACGGACACCAGGGCGACGTTCTTTGCGTCGTGCAGCTTGATGTCGACCGGGCCGAGCGAGGCGCCCGAAGCGACCGCCTGCTCCTTGAAGTCGGCCAGCGCCCGCCGCACCTCGGGCGCGTTGATGTCCCTGGCCTTCACGACCACCTCGGCCGGCTCGGAACCGCCGGGGAAGGCATCGTTGAGCCGGTTGTAGGTCTGCACGATGGGCAGCGAGTCACCGAACTCCTGGTCCAGGGTGAGCTGCGAGGTCTTCATGCCGAGCGCGGGCGCGGCCACGGCGAGCAGCGCGCCCACCGCCACGACCACGGAGACCAGCGGCCGGGCGAGCACACCGCGCAGCACGGCCGTCCAGAACCGGCTCTCCGAGCTGCCACCGGTCCTGCGGCGGCGCAGGAACGGGATCCGCCCCTTCTCCACCCGCTCGCCCAGCAGCGACAGCAGCGCGGGCAGCACGGTCACGGAGCCGACCATGGCGACCGCCACGACCATCAGCGAGGCCAGGCCCATCGCCTCGAACGAGGCGAGCCCGGTGAACAGCATGCCCGCCATCGCCACGCACACCGTGACACCGGAGACGATGATCGCCCGGCCGCTGGTGGCGGCGGCGATCCTGAGCGCGGTGCCCGGGTCCCGCCCGGCGTCCCGCTCCTCGCGCTCCCGGCGCAGGTAGAACAGGCAGTAGTCGACACCGACCGCCATACCGACCAGCAGCATCACGGAGTTGGCGGTGTCGCTCATCGGCTGCAGATGGCTGACGATGCCCATCAGGCCCATCGTCGCCATGATCGCGGTGATCGCCAGCGCCACCGGCAGCAGCGCCGCGACCAGCGCCCCGAACGCGATGAGCAGGATGCCGAGGGCGACCGGCACCGCGGAGTACTCGGCCTTCTGGAAGTCGTCGCCGAAGGCGTCCTTGTACTGCTTGTTCATGCTGGCGCCGCCGATCTCCTCGATCCGCAGCGATCCGTGCTCCTTCTGCACCCCGTCGACGGCCTTCAGCACCGGCTCGACCCGGTCGGCGGCCGTGTCCGCGTCGCCGCGCATGTCGAACCGCACCAGCGCGCTGTGCCCGTCCTTCGAGATCGTCCGGGTGTCGTACGGCGAGGTGACGCCGGTGACCTTGCCGGTGGCGCCGACGGCCTTCACCACGTCCGCGACGGTGGCCCGGAACTCGGCGTCCGTGGCCTTCAGGGAGCGGTCCTTCGACTGGATGAGGACGGTCTCCCCGGCCGGCTCCTTGATGTCCGCGTCGTCGATGATCCACGCGGCGGTGTGCGTCTCCCCCTTGAGCTGGTCGCTGTCGTCGACGTCGACCCGGCCCGCCGCGGAGCCGAGCCCCATCGCCAGGACGACGAACAGCACCCATATACCGACGGCCGCCCAGCGATGCCGCGCGCTCCAGCCGCCGGCGCGGGCGGCCAGGCCCCGCACCCGCGTGTCTCCGTTACCCATGACGGGCCCTCCCCCTTGTTTTTCTCCTCCGTGCCTGCGTTCGCTACGAAGGTATGGTCCGGATAAGCCCATCTCGTCGTGCTGCCCGGTGAAGTACGACGACGTCCCCTCGTCGCAGGGGAGGACATCGGTCCCCTACATCTATCTGTGCGTCTCGGGGGCGCTGATCAGGGTGTCCGTCCCGTCGGCAGAGATCCACTCTGTATTGCCGCCGAGGGCCGCTCTATGGTGTCCGGGTGACGACGTATGCGGCGCTGCTGCGCGGAATCAACGTGGGCGGCAGCAGAAAAGTCCCGATGGCCGAACTGCGGCAGCTCATGACCGGCCTCGGTCACGACGGCGTACGCACCCATCTGCAGAGCGGCCAGGCCGTCTTCACCACCGGGCAGGGTGACGAGGAGTCCCTGGCCGCGGAGCTGACGGAGGCGATCGAGCGGCACTTCGGCTTCCGGGTCGACGTGATCGTCCGCGACCACGGCTATCTGCAGGCGGTGCTGGAGGCCTGCCCGTTCCCCGCGGCCGAGCTTCAGCCCAAGCAACTGCACGTCACCTACTTCTCCACGTCCGTCACCGCCGAACGCTTCGCGGACATCGACCGGGCCGCCCACCTCCCCGAGGAGTTCCGCCTGGGCGACCGCTGCCTGTACCTGTACGCCCCGGAGGGCCTCGGCCGCTCCAAACTCGCCGAGGCCCTGTCCCGGCCGCGGGTCACCAGGGGAGTGATCGCCACGAGCCGGAACTGGAACACGGTGGTCAAGCTGGTGGAGTTGACGGCACCGCAGGCTTGATCCCTGGCGGCGGACCGACCAGGCCCGTGTGCCAGGCTCGTCGCATGCGCTACATCATCATCGGGGCAGGGGCGGTCGGCGGGACCGTCGGGGGACGGCTGGCCCAGGGCGGCCACGAGGTCGTGCTGGTCGCGCGGGGCGCGCACCACGAGGCCCTGCGAGAGGGCGGGCTGCGGCTGCGGGTGCCGGAGGGCGAGCTGACGTACCGGCTGCCCGTCGTGGACGGACCGGAGCGGCTCGGCGAGCTGCGCGCCGACGACGTGCTGATACTGGCTGTCAAGACGCAGGACAGCACGGCCGCCCTGGAGGCCTGGGGCCCGGTTCCGGTAGAGGGCGGCGGGACGGCCGCCGAGCGGCTGCCGCTGCTGTGTGCGCAGAACGGGGTGGAGGGCCCGCGCCTGGCCCTGCGCCGGTTCCGGCACGTGTACGGCGTCTGTGTCTGGCTGCCGTCCACCTTCGTCGAGCCGGGCGTGGTCTCCGCCGCCGGGGCCCCGCTCACCGGGATCCTGCACCTCGGCCGTCATCCGCACGGCGCGGACGACCGCCTCCGGCGTATCGCCGCCGATCTGGAGAAGTGCCACTTCGAGGCGCCGGTGGCCGAGGACGTGGCGCGGTGGCAGTACGCGAAACTGCTCGGCAACCTCGGCAACGCGCTGGAGGCGGTCGGCGGGCCGGTCGACAGCGAGGCGGGCCGGGCGCTGTACGCGAGGGTCCGGGCCGAGGGCGAGGCCGTGCTGCGGGCCGCCGGGATCCCGTACGCGAGCGAGGACGAGCAGCGGGCGGCCCGCGGTGACAAGGTCACCCTGGTACCGCTCGACGGCGCCCCGCGCGGCGGCGGCTCCTCCTGGCAGTCCCTCACCCGCGGCACCGGCACCATCGAGGCCGACTACCTCAACGGCGAGATCGTCCTGCTGGGCCGCCTGCACGGTGTGCCGACCCCGCTGAACGAGCTGCTGCAGCGGCTCGCCAACCAGTTCGCCCGGGAGCGCAGGACGGCCGGATCCATGTCGCTCGCGGAGCTCACCCGGCTGGCCGACGAGGCCGAGGCGGGCATCGTGAAGGTGTCCTGAGTCGCCTTCTTCGTGACCGACTCATTGACGGTGACTCATCAATGCTCCTACCTTTCCCGGGACGGCACACGCTTCCCGCATGGGAGAGGTACATGCCCGCACTCCGCAGACACACACCATTACTCCTGATTTCCGCAACCCTCCTGCTCGGATCCCCCTCGGTCACGGCCGCCGCCCAAGCCGCCGTGACCTCCGATGTATACGTGTCTCCCGTCGGCGACGACCATGCCAACGGGACCGTCAAGCATCCCGTCCGCACCCTGGAGCGTGCCCGTGACCTGGTCCGCGCCAGGGTCGCGGACCTGCACGGCGACCTGACGGTCCACCTCGCGCCCGGAACGTACCGGCAGACCGAGCCGCTGGTGCTCGACGCCCGCGACTCGGGGACCGGTGGCCACCGGGTCGTCTGGCAGGGCGGTGACGGCACGGTCGTCAGCGGCGGGAGCAGGGTCACCGGATGGCAACCGGTCAAGGGCCGCACCGGCCTGTGGTCCGCACCCGCACCCCGAGGGCTCACCGACACACGGCAGTTGTACGTGGACGGAGTGCGCGCCCAGCGGGCCCGCGGGGCCGTACCGGTGAGCCTCACCCAGACGGCGGCCGGCTACGAGGCCTCCTCCGACACCATCGCCCACTGGAAGCACCCCTTAGACGCCGAGTTCGTGTACACCAGCGGCGAGGCCCTGTGGAACGTCGAGCGCAACGGCCTGGGCCAGTGGACCGAGCCGCGCTGCCGCATCGCCGCCGCCGAGGGCACCACCATCACCATGGCGCAGCCCTGCTGGGACAACTCCAACAAGCGGGTCGAGTTCCCCGACATCCCCGGCCGCACGGTCAGCATGGTCGGCCCGGGACACCTCACCAACGGCGGCAAGGCGTCCTACGTCGAGAACGCCTACGAACTCCTCGACCAGCCCGGCGAGTGGTACCTCGACAGGAGCGCGCGGAAGGTCTACTACCTGCCGCGCAAGGGCGAGGACCTCACCCGGTCCGACGTCGAGGCCGCCGCGGCCGAGAAACTGGTCGACGGGCGGGGCACGGCGGACGCCCCCGTCCACGACATCGCCTTCCGCGGCATCCAGTTCAGCTACGCGACCTGGCTGACCCCCTCCCGGCCCGAAGGCTTCTCCGAGATCCAGGCCGGCTACACCATCACCGGCGAGAAGGGCTGGGCCACCCAGGGACTGTGCCAGTACGTCGAGGGCGGCACGTGCCCGTTCGCGTCCTGGACGAAGATGCCCGGCAACGTGTCCTTCACCCACGGGCAGCGCATCGAGTTCTCCGACGACGTCTTCGCCCACCTCGGCGCCTCCGGGCTGGACCTGGGAGCCGGCAGCAAGGACTCGTCCGTCACCGGCAGCGTCTTCACCGACATCTCCGGCAACGGCCTGGAGATCGGCGGAGTGGACGGCCAGACCCCCGCCTCCGGCGTACAGGTGACGGACAATCACCTCTACGGGCTGCCACGCGAGTACCACGGCGGCGTCGCCATCCTGGGCGGCTACACCCAGCACGACACCATCGCCCACAACCAGATCGACCACGTCGGCTACAGCGCCGTGTCGATGGGCTGGGGCGGCTGGCCCGACAAGATCGGCGACCCGGCCACGCCGAACCCGAGCCACGACAACGCGGTACGCGACAACCTGATCTTCGACTACATGCAGATGCTCGACGACGGCGGCGGCATCTACACCCAGGGACTGACCGGCACCTCCCTGGCCGACGGCGAGAAGGTCACCGGCAACGTCATCCACGACCAGTGGGGCCTGGGCAAGAGCGTCTACACCGACAACGGCTGCACCTACGAGACCGTCGAGGGCAACGTCCTCTACCACGCCTCCTACGCCAACGTCGCCTCCCGGCACACCGACTACCGGGACGACCTCGGCAACAACGACCCCACCCTGGTCAAGGACAACTGGTGGGAGGAGGGCACCGCCGACGGGGACAACAAGGGGCTGGTGACCACCGGAAACAAGATCATGGCGTCGCCGTCCGACGTACCGGCGGCGGTACTGGGCAACGCGGGACTCGAACCGCCCTACCGGCACCTGCTGAGCCGCCGCGTCGGCGCGCTCTCCGTCCCCGAGGCGCCCTCCAGGGTCGGCACCAGCGCCGCGGGCGCGGACGCGCTGTACGTCACCTTCAACCCGACGTTCGCGGACGGCGGTTCACCCGTGACGTCGTACACGGCCCGCGCCTACGACACGACGGGCCGGCAGGTCGCCGAACAGACTGTCAGTGCCGCCGACTTCAGGCGCACCGCCCTGGTCCGCATCGGCCGGCTGCCCTCGTCCGGCGGTCCGTTCACGGTGACGGTCACCGCGCGCAACGCGTACGGAGCCGGCGCCCCGTCCCCAGCCTCGGCGCCCCTTTCACCGACGGCGACGACCGTCCTGCCGGCCGCCCCGACCGGGGCCAAGCTGCGCACGGCGTCCACCGCGGCCACCCTCGCCTGGACGCCGCCCACCGCGACGGGCGACGCCAAGGTCACCGGCTACCGGGTGACCGTCTCGGACGGCCGCGACCCGGTCGACGTCACCGGCCGGGACGTCCTGGTCACCCAGGCCTCCGCCAAGGGCATGTTCCGGGTGCTCGGCGGACTGCGCCCCGGCACCTCGTACACCGTGACCGTGGCGGCGGTGACCGCGGCGGGCACCGGGCCCGCCGCTACCGTCACGGCGACCACGAAACCCTGACGCCGCAGCGGAAATCCCCGCCGCTGTGACACTTCCGACGGGGGAAACGCAGAACCAAGTGCCGGGCACGACAAGAAGGTTGGCCACGACCGGAAGGCCGTGCCCCGGCACCGTCCGCGGGCCGGCGTCACAGGGGAGCGCCGGACCGCGGACCTTCGGCGAATCCGGCTCCCGGTGACACCGGCCCGTTGCGTGGTACGGACGGCGTGGTGCGGCGGACGCTCAGGCGCCGACGGCCAGCCGCGCCGGGTCGCGTGCCGCGTCGTACCGCTCCAGCAGCACCCGGGCCACCTCCGGGGCGGGACCGAGGACGCCGGCCAGTACGTCCGCCTCCGCCGCGCCCCGCGCGATACGGTCCGGCAGGAAGCCGGGGGCCAGGACGTAGGGGGCGACCGCGACCTTCGCGCAGCCCAGCTCCCGCAGTTCGCGCACGGCGTCCTGAGTGCGCGGAAGGGATGCGGAGGCGAACGCAGGCCGCACGGCGCACCAACCGGTGCGCCGCCACTCCCGCGCGATGTCAGCGATCACTGCGATCGCCTCCGGGTCGGTGGACCCCGCCGAGGCCAGCACGACCCCGGTCGAGGACTTGTCGGTGGGCGCCAGCCCCGCCTCGTGCAACCGGCGTTCCAGCGCCGCCAGCAGCAGCGGGGAGGGGCCCAGCACCTCCGCCTGCCGGATCCGCAGCCGCGGCGGCGCGTCCCGCAGGACCGCCGGGATGTCCGCCTTCGCATGGAAGGCGCGGGTCAGCAGCAGGGGCAGCGCCACGACGTCACGGACGTCCTCCGCCGCCAGGGACTCCAGCACCCCGTTGACGGAGGGGACGTTGAAGTCCAGGAACCCGGTCTCCACGCGCACCCCCGGCCGCAGCGACCGCACCCGCCGCACGAGGGCGTGCACGGTCGCGGCGTGCCGCGGGTCGCGGCTGCCGTGGGCGATGACGAGAAGGACCGGTGCACGCATGGGGGATCAGCTCTTCACCAGCAGGCCGCGGCCGCGCAGCACCCGCCGCTCCAGCGGGCTGAAGATCAGCAGGTCGATGGCGATGCCGACGAACAGGATCAGCAGGATGGCCTCGAACACCATGGCCATGTCGCTGGCGGTGCGGGCGTTCTCCAGCAGCTGGCCGAGGCCCACGCCCAGGTCGGGGAAGTTCGCGATGATCTCCGCGGCCATCAGCGAGCGCCAGGCGAACGCCCAGCCCTGCTTCATGCCGGCCACATAGCCGGGCAGCGCGGCGGGCAGCGTGACGTGCCAGACGCCCCTGAGGCCGGTCGCGCCCATGGTGCGGCCCGCGCGCAGGAAGAGCGGGGGCACCTGGTCGACGCCGGACACCAGGCCGTTGGCGATCGAGGGGACCGCGCCGAGCAGGATCACCGCGTACATCATCGAGTTGTTCAGACCCAGCCAGATCACGGCCGGCGGCACCCACGCCACCGACGGCAGCGACTGCAGGCCGGACAGGATCGGACCGATGGCGGCGCGCACGAACCTCACCCGCGCCACCAGCAGTCCCAGCGGGGTGCCGATCAGCAGCGCGAAGAAGAAGCCCAGCAGACCGCGGGAGACGCTGGTCCAGATGTAGCCGAGCAGATCGCCCTTGAGCCAGTCGTTCTTGAAGGCCTGCGCCACCGCCGACGGCGCCGGCAGCTTGCTGGGGTTGTCGACGATCTTCAGCGATATCAGCCCCTGCCAGACCAGCAGGACCACGGCGATCGCGATGACCGGAGGCAGGATCTTGTCGACGAAGGTCTTCCGGAACGGCGGGCGGCCCGTGGCCGTCGTCTCCAGGGCGTCCAGGCCCGCCTCGACGCTCCCGGCGTCCTTGACCGGTGTCGTCTCAGTGCTGGCCATGACGGCGGATCTCCCCACGCAGTACATCGGTGATCTCAAGGGACAGTTCGGCCACGGGGGCGTCCTCGATGCGCCGCGGCTGCGGGATGTCGACCGACCACTCGCGCGCGATCCGGCCCGGGCGGGAGGACAGCAGGATCACCCGCTGGGCGAGTCGTACCGCCTCGCGCACGTTGTGCGTGACGAACAGCACCGACACCCCCGTCTCCGCCCAGATGCGGGTCAGCTCGTCGTGCAGCAGGTCCCGCGTGATGGCGTCCAGGGCCGCGAACGGCTCGTCCATCAGCAGCAGGTTGCTCTCCTGCGCCAGCGCCCGGGCCAGCGCCACACGCTGCCGCATACCGCCCGACAGTTCGTGGACGCGCTTGCCGTGCGCGCCCTTCAGCCGGACCAGTTCGAGCAGCTCCTCGGCCTTGCCGCGCCGCTCGGGCTTGGGAACACCCCTGAGTTTCAGGGCGAGTTCGATGTTCTTGCCCGCGGTCAGCCACGGGAAGAGGGCGTGCTCCTGGAACATCAGGGCAGGGCGGCCGTCCGTGGTGATGTCACCGGCGGTGGGCCCGTCCAGGCCCGCCACCAGGTTCAGCAACGTGGACTTGCCGCAGCCCGACGCCCCCAGGAGGGTGACGAACTCGCCGGGTGCGACATCGATGCTGATGTCGTCCAGGACGAGCTGCTGCCCACCCGGTGTCGCGAAGGACTTCGAGACGTGGTCGAGACGAGCCGCGTACTCGACGGACTCCGCGGCCTTGGCAAGGGTCGTGGCCATGTTCGTCACCTCCTGGGAACTCATCGGGGACTTGCGTCAGCTGGTGCCGAGACCGGCGGCGTCCACGGTGTTCTCACCCTCGGCCTTGAGGACCTTGTTGAGGAGGGTGAGGTCGTAGATGCCCTTGAGGTTCGGCTTGTCCAGCAGGCCGGCCTTGACCGCGTGCTGTGCCTCGGTGTTCAGGGTGGAGGCCAGCGGATCGTCGGTGAACTGGATCGACTTCCACGCCGGGTCCAGGACGTTCGCGGGGAGCGCCTTGCCCGAGTCGGCCTCCAGCTGCTTGTTCGCGGCGGCCTTGGCCTTGTCCGGGTTGGCGTTGATCCACTTGTTGGCCTCGACGGAAGCCTTCAGCACGGCCTCGACGGCCTTCGGGTGCTGCTTGAGGAAGGACTGCCGCACGATGATGTTCGTGATCACGAACTTCTTGCCGGGCCACAGCGTGGACTCGTCGAGGATCGTCTTGCCGCCCTCGGCGACCAGCTTCGAGGCGGTCGGCTCCGGCACCCAGGCGCCGTCGATGGAGCCGGCCTTGAAGGCGTCCGGGGTCACCTTGTTGTCGCTGCGGACGACCGTGACGTCGCCCTTGCCGCTCTGCGCGTCGACCTTCCAGCCCTGGTCGGCGATCCAGTTGAGGAACGCCACGTCCTGGGTGTTGCCGAGCTGGGGTGTCGCGATCTTCTTGCCCTTGACGTCCTTCAGGGACTTGATCTTCTTCGGGTTCACGACGAGCTTCACACCGCCGGACGCCGAACCGCCGATGATCTTCAGGCTCTTGCCGTCGGACTTGGTGTAGCCGTTGATCGCCGGGGACGGGCCGATCCAGCCGATGTCGATGGAACCGGAGTTGAGCGCCTCGATCTCGGAGGGGCCGGCGTTGAAGGTGGCGTAGTCGGCCTTGGTGGCGCCCAGTTCCTTCTGGAAGATGCCCTGCTCACGGGCGACCAGCGCGGTCCCGTGGGTCAGGTTGCCGAAGTAGCCGATCTTGACGGAGCCGAGGCCGTCGATCTTCTTGGCGCCGGCGGCGACCTTCTGGTTGGCGGAGGTGCCCTCGGACTTGGAGCCGTAGCCGCAGGCTGCGAGGGTCAGCAGGGGGAGCGCGGCGACCACGGCTATACCGCGGCGAAGGAGCGTCGAACGGGGTGAGCGGTTGTCAGGCACGGGAGGCGTTCCTCTCGTAGGCCCGGCGGTCACGGTCTCTCAGGTCGTGGCCGGGAGTTCGGCAAGGGTCTTCGTCGCTTCCGGGACGTCGGGTGGGGGGACGGGGCGCGCAGGCAGTGCGCGTACGTCATCGCACACATCGCGCCACTCCGCCCTGCCCGCTGCCGAGGGCGCCGCTGCCGACGCGGCCGCCCTCCTTCGCGAACGTCGAGTAGACGTCGGTCGTCCTCATGTCAGAAGTCCCAGCCGTCGTCGTCGGGCTCGTCCTTGACGGGCTCGGGGGCGGCGAAGGACTCGCCGACCATGCCCGCGGTGAGCGTGGTGCCGTCGCTGGGGTCGATCAGGATGAAGGAGCCGGTGCGCCGCGAGTCGGAGTAGGAGTCGAGCGGCAGCGGCTCGGCGGTGCGGACCTTGACCCGGCCGATGTCGTTGGCGACGAGCTGCCCCGGGTGCGGGTGCAGGGACAGGTCGGCGAGCGTGAGCCGGGACGGGATGTCCTTCACGATCGCCTTGACCGTGCGGGTGCCGTGCTTGAGCAGCACCCGGTGACCGACGGTCAGCGGGGCGTCCGCGACATGGCAGACCGTGGCCTCGACGTCCTGGGTGGTCGCCGGGGCGTCCTTGGTCGGCACGATCAGGTCACCGCGCGAGACGTCGATGTCGTCCTCGAGCAGGATGGTCACCGACTGCGTGGTCCAGGCGACGTCGACCGGCTCGCCGAGCAGGTCGATCCCGGAGATCTTCGTCGTGCGGCCGGACGGCAGGACCGTCACCTGCTCACCCACGCGGAACGAACCGGCCGCGATCTGGCCCGCGTAGCCCCGGTAGTCCGGGTGCTCGGGGGTCTGCGGCCGGATCACGTACTGCACGGGCAGCCGGGCGTGGCAGTGCGCCAGGTCGTGGCTGACCGGGACGGTCTCCAGGTGCTCCAGGACGGTGGGTCCGCCGTACCAGTCCATGTTCGCGGACGGCTCCACCACGTTGTCCCCGGCCAGCGCCGAGATCGGGATCGCGGTGACCTCGGGGACGCCCAGTTCGGTCGCGTACGCCGTGAACTCCTCGGCGATCGCGGCGAACACGGACTCCTGGTACTCGACGAGGTCCATCTTGTTGACGGCGAGGACCACGTGCGGGACACGGAGCAGCGCGGCGATGGCGGCGTGCCGGCGGGTCTGCTCGACGACGCCGTTGCGGGCGTCGACCAGGATCACCGTCAGCTCGGCGGTGGAGGCGCCGGTGACCATGTTGCGGGTGTACTGCACATGGCCGGGCGTGTCGGCGAGGATGAACCGGCGGCGCGGGGTGGCGAAGTAGCGGTAGGCCACGTCGATGGTGATGCCCTGCTCGCGCTCGGCGCGCAGCCCGTCGGTGAGGAGGGCCAGGTCGGGGGCGTCCTTGCCGCGGCTCAGGGAGGCGTGCTCGACGGCCTCCAACTGGTCGGTGAGGACCGACTTGGAGTCGTGCAGCAGGCGGCCGACGAGGGTGGACTTGCCGTCGTCGACCGAACCGGCGGTGGCGAACCGCAGCAGGGTGGCGGCGGAGAGTTCCGTGGTCGTGGTCATGCTTAGAAGTACCCCTCGCGCTTGCGGTCTTCCATCGCGGCCTCGGACATCTTGTCGTCGGCGCGGGTGGCGCCACGTTCGGTCAGCCGGGAAGCGGCGATCTCGGTGATGACGGCGTCCAGCGTGGTGGCGTCGGAGTCGACGGCACCCGTGCAGGACATGTCGCCGACGGTCCGGTAGCGCACCAGGCGCTTCTCGACCGTCTCCCCGTCCTTCGGGCCGCCCCACTCGCCCGCCGTCAGCCACATGCCGGCCCGCTGGAACACCTCGCGCTCGTGCGCGAAGTAGATCTCGGGCAGTTCGATGCCCTCGCGGGCGATGTACTGCCAGACGTCCAGCTCGGTCCAGTTGCTGAGCGGGAAGACGCGGACGTGCTCGCCGGGCGCGTGCCGGCCGTTGTAGAGGTTCCACAGCTCGGGCCGCTGCCGGCGCGGGTCCCACTGGGAGAACTCGTCGCGCAGCGAGAACACCCGCTCCTTCGCCCGGGCCTTCTCCTCGTCCCGGCGGCCCCCGCCGAAGACGGCGTCGAACCGCTCGCTCTGGATCTTCTCCGTCAGCGGCACCGTCTGCAGCGGGTTGCGGGTGCCGTCGGGGCGCTCCTTGAGCACACCGCGGTCGATGTAGTCCTGCACGGAGGCCACGTGCAGGCGCAGCCCGTGCCGCCGGACCGTGCGGTCGCGGTACTCCAGGACCTCGGGGAAGTTGTGCCCGGTGTCCACGTGCAGCAGCGAGAAGGGCACCGCTGCCGGGGCGAACGCCTTCAGCGCCAGGTGCAGCATGACGATGGAGTCCTTGCCGCCGGAGAACAGGATCACCGGCCGCTCGAACTCACCCGCCACCTCGCGGAAGATGTGCACCGCCTCGGACTCCAGCGCGTCCAGGTGGGAGAGGGCGTACGGGCTGTCCGTGCCCTCGCCGCCCCCCTTGACCGTGGTGACGGTCGTCATGCCAGTCCCCTTTCGCTGAGCAGGGCGTGCACGGAGGCCGCGGACTCCGGAACGCTCTGGTGCTGCGACTCGATGCGCAGGTCGGGCGAATCGGGCTCCTCGTACGGGTCGTCGACGCCCGTGAGCCCCGACAGCTCGCCCGCGGCCTGCTTGGCGTACAGCCCCTTCACATCGCGTACCGAGCACACCTCGACCGGGGTCGCCACGTGCACCTCCAGGTACGCCGTGCCGTTCTCCTGGTGCCGCTTGCGGACCGCGTCCCGGCTGTCCGCGTACGGCGCGATCACCGGCACCAGGGCCTTGACGCCGTTGCGGGCCAGGAGCTCGGCGACGAAGCCGATGCGCTGCACGTTGGTGTGCCGGTCCTCGCGGCTGAAGCCGAGGCCCGCCGAGATGAACTCGCGGATCTCGTCGCCGTCGAGCACCTCGACGAGGTGGCCCTCCTCGCGCAGCCGTCCGGCCAGCTCGTACGCGATGGTGGTCTTGCCGGCACTCGGCAGACCCGTGAGCCAGACAGTGGCTCCGGTCGTCACGTGCGTCTCCCTGCTCGTCGGACTCGTCGGAGAATGCGTGGAAATCTCGGTCATGTCAGCCGTGCAGCCCGCACTCGGTCTTGCTGCGGCCCGCCCAGCGCCCGGCACGCGCGTCCTCGCCCTCGAGGACCCGGCGGGTGCACGGGGCGCAGCCGACGGAGGCGTAGCCGTCCATCAGCAGCGGATTGGTCAGTACGCCGTGCTCGGCGACGTAGGCGTCCACGTCGTCCTGCGTCCAGCGGGCGATCGGCGAGATCTTGACCTTCTGGCGCTTGTCGTCCCAGCCCACGACCGGGGTGTTCGCCCGGGTCGGGGACTCGTCGCGGCGCAGACCCGTCGCCCAGGCCTGGTAACCCTTGAGGCCCTCCTCCAGGGGCTGCACCTTGCGCAGCTTGCAGCACAGGTCGGGGTCGCGGTCGTGCAGCTTCGGACCGTACTCGGCGTCCTGCTCGGCGACCGTCTGCCGCGGGGTGAGCGTGATGACGTTGACGTCCATCACCGCGTCGACCGCGTCCCGGGTCCCGATGGTCTCCGGGAAGTGGTAGCCGGTGTCGAGGAACACCACGTCCACGCCCTTCATCACGCGGGACGCCAGATGGGCGACCACCGCGTCCTCCATGGAGGACGTGACGCAGAAGCCCTTGCCGAAGGTGTCCACCGCCCACTGGAGGATCTCCAGCGCGGAGGCGTCCTCCAGGTCGCGGCCCGCCTGCTCGGCGAGCGCCTTCAGTTCCTCGGCGGTACGTGTTTCCTGAGCCGTCGTCATATCCGGTCATCCCCTCCATCGTCGGCTCGCTGCAGCCCCCGGGCCAGCAGCCCGAGGAACTTCAGCTGGAATGCGCGGTTGCACGCCGCGCATTCCCAGGCGCCGTGACCGCTTTCCGGGGCTTCGCTGGGACGAAGGTCCTCGTCGCCGCAGTAGGGGCAGTAGAAAGGTGCGGCGCGCTCACTCACGACAGGGCCTCCTCTGCGGCGCGCGCGGCCCAGGCGGCGAACCGCTCGCCGTCCTCGCGCTCGGCCTGGAAGCGCCTCAGGACGCGCTCGACGTAGTCGGGGAGCTCCTCCGCGGTGACCTTCAGACCGCGCACCTTGCGGCCGAAGCCGGGCTCGAGGCCCAGGGCGCCGCCGAGGTGCACCTGGTAGCCCTCGACCTGGTTGCCGTCCTTGTCCAGGACGAGCTGTCCCTTGAGACCGATGTCCGCCACCTGGATACGGGCGCAGGCGTTGGGGCAGCCGTTGAGGTTGATGGTGATCGGCTCGTCGAAGTCCGGGATCCGGCGCTCCAGTTCGTCGATCAGCTGGGAGCCGCGCTGCTTGGTCTCGACGATGGCGAGCTTGCAGTACTCGATGCCGGTGCACGCCATGGTGCCGCGCCGGAACGGGGAGGGCCTGGCGCTGAGGTCCAGCGCCTCCAGGGCCTCGACCAGCGAGTCGACCTGGTCCTCCTCGACATCGAGGACGATCATCTTCTGCTCGACGGTCGTCCGGACCTGCCCGGAGCCGTGCGCCTCCGCGAGGTCGGCGATCTTCGTCAGCGTGGTGCCGTCGACCCGGCCGACCCGTGGGGCGAAACCGACGTAGAAGCGGCCGTCCTTCTGCCGGTGCACTCCGATGTGGTCGCGCCACTGCTGGACCGGCTGCTCGGGAGCCGGGCCGTCGACGAGCTTCCGCCCGAGGTACTCGTCCTCCAGCACCTGCCGGAACTTCTCCGCGCCCCAGTCGGCGACCAGGAACTTCAGGCGAGCCCTCGTACGAAGCCGCCGGTAGCCGTAGTCACGGAAGATCGACAGCACGCCCTCGTAGACGTCCGCCACCTCGTCGACCGGAACCCAGGCGCCGAGCCGCACCCCGAGCTTGGGGTTGGTCGACAGTCCGCCGCCGACCCACACGTCGAAACCCGGCCCGTGCTCGGGGTGGCGGACGCCGACGAACGCCACGTCGTTGATCTCGTGGACGACGTCCAGCAGCGGCGAACCCGAGATGGCCGTCTTGAACTTGCGGGGGAGGTTGGAGTACGCCTTGTTGTTCAGGACGCGGCGCTTCATCTCCTCCAGCGCCGGGGTGCCGTCGATGATCTCGTCCTCGGCGATGCCCGCGACCGGCGAGCCGATCATGACGCGGGGCGTGTCACCGCAGGCCGTGACCGTGGACAGCCCGACGGCCTCCAGCCGCTCCCAGATCTCGGGCACGTCCTCGACGCGGATCCAGTGGTACTGGACGTTCTGCCGGTCGGTGATGTCGGCGGTGCCGCGCGCGAACTCCTGGGAGATCTCACCGATGACCCGCAGCTGCTGGGTGGTCAGCGCCCCGCCGTCGATGCGGACGCGCATCATGAAGTACTCGTCGTCCAGCTCCTCCGGCTCCAGGATCGCGGTCTTGCCACCGTCGATCCCGGGCTTGCGCTGGGTGTACAGCCCCCACCAGCGCATCCGCCCGCGCAGGTCGCTGGGGTCGATCGAGTCGAAGCCGCGCTTGGAGTAGATCGTCTCAATGCGTGTCCGCACATTGAGACCGTCGTCGTCCTTCTTGACCTGCTCGTTGCCGTTGAGCGGGGTGAAGTGACCCACGGCCCACTGACCCTCACCGCGGTGACGGCTCACCTTGCGTCGGGGCGCGGAGGCGTCAGGGTTCTGTGGGGTGGCGGCCATGGTGGGTACGTCCTTCGGGACAGGCGGAAAGCGGCTCTTACCTGCGCGTATGGTGATACGGGCATACGTGCGCGTCGTTGCGCAGGAGGAGAGGGAAGTCGTGAATGTCGGGTCGCTGGAGCTGTCAGCGCGCCGGACAGATGGCGCTGGACATGCGGCCGAGGTCGACGTGCCGCCGACTCACCAAGGCGATTCCAGTTCCGGACATGACGAAAGCGTGTCATGGGGATCTCTGACCAGTCCACCTTTATCCGCGATGTGGACACGCATGTCTCGAATCATGGACGCTGTGATCTGTGTCATGCGTCCCAAGGCCCGCGGCGGCCGTACGTCTTGTCGTCAGGCCCCCGGCCAGGGCCCCGGAGCCGGCACCTCGCGCTCCTCCTCCACCTTGGTGTCGAACAGCCGGAAGCCGCGCCGCAGATAGTTGTCCATGGCGAACTCGCCGTCCTTGCTGCAGGTGTGCAGCCACACCCGTTTCGTCGGCGCCCGCCCGCTCCACCGTTCGGCGAGGTCCCACGCCCGGGCCGTGCCATGGGCCAGCAGATGGCCGCCGATGCGCCGGCCGCGGAAGGCGGGCAGCAGGCCGAAGTACGTGATCTCCACGACCCCTTCGTCCTGCGGGTCCAACTCCACGAAACCGGCCGGAGTGCCCCGGTCGTGGGCGACCCACGTCTCCACGCCGGGCCGCTCCAGGTACTCCCGCCACCGGTCGTAGCTCCAGCTCAGCCGGTCGGTCCAGCGGATGTCACCGCCGACCGACGCGTACAGGAAGCGGCTGAACTCGGGGGAGGGGACCTCGGAGCGGACGATCCGGACATCGCCGTCGGGGGCGGCGGCCGGCAGGAGGTCGGCCGGGGACGTCTGCTCCAGGGACCAGGTGGTGACCGTGATGCTGCTCATGGGGGTCAGGGAATCATCTACCCCAGCGCACTGTCGATGGCGGTCAGGGGCACGGAGAACAGCATGCGGTCCGTGACCGACCACACCTCGCCCGTCTGAGGCCAGTAGGACAGGGACCCTGCCTCCTCGGCCCAGCAGTGGCGCGTGGCGTCGGAGCCGCAGCGTGCCGACCTCGCGCCGTCGGCGTCCTGGGCCCAGAGGGTGCCGTGGCCGTCCAGGTCGCGGGGCGGGTGCGTGATGTACCAGGTCGGCCGGGCCGCCCCGACCGGGTGGTACGACAGCACCCCCTGGACGCCGGCCGCCCCGGTCCAGTACGCGTCGACCGCGTCCACCCGGCCGGCCGCGTCCGTGGCGAGCGGCCCGCCGTGCGCCGGGACGGCGCTGAGGGAGTACCGCCACAGACGGGACTGCCGGTCGCCGCCGGCGGGGGTCCGTTCGGCGACGACCAGGCTGTCGGGGGACGTGCCCCGGTCGAGCGAGAGACTGCCCGGACAGGGTGTGCCGTGCTCCGTGCCGGTGCAGCGGCCGGCCGTGAAGCGGTAGGAGGCCACGGCCGGCATCACATAGTCGTAACCGTCGGCCGACCAGCCGCCGGGCACCCGGCCGACCGCCGGGCCGTCCACGCTGGTGCGCTGGATGCGGTTCAGGTCGTAGACGTAGAGCGCCTCGGCCGACTTCGGGCCGGAGGTGACGAGCAGCTTGTCCCCGTACCAGACCATGCCGGCGACGGGGGAGGTCAGGCCGCGGTAGTCGCGCCCCCCGTCCACCGGGACGACCAGCAGCACCCAGCGGTAGGCCGGGTGGCGGGGATCGTCGGCGTCGACGAAGGCGACCCGGGCGAGGCCCCGCTCGTGGACGGGCCCGGACGTCGTGCTGTGCGTCCAGCCCGCGAGGATCACACGGTCGGTGCCCCACAGGCCGTCGTCGTCCGCGTCACCGGACGTGGTCACCGAAGCCGGCCGCCAGCCGGTGTCGGCGGTGTCGGCCGGATCCCAGCAGTACGCCGTCGTGGCCGCGGGGGCGACGGGCAGTGACTCGCGCTCCTCGGAGCCGCAGTCGGCCGACTCGCGCAGGGTGCGGTCCGCGCTCCGCAGGACCGTGCCGACACCGACCGGACGGCCCATGGACGAGGAGAGCCGGTCCAGCGAGCGGGCCCGCACGGGGTGCTCCTCGAGCCGCAGCGCGCCGGTCCGCGCGGAGGAGGCCAGTGGCGTCAGGGCGCCGGGGTCGTCGGCGACCGTGGCCTGTGAAGCGCTGATCAGGGTGGCCGCCGCGGTGAGCGCGAGTGCGGTCCCGGCGAGGACCGCGCGCAGCGCCGCACCTCGTCTGCGCCGGCGGTGTCTGCCGCGTTGCTTCATGTCTCCTCCCGAGGCGGGCCAACTGCGCCTGATGGTCATTGCGTTGACCGAGGAGCAGGTGGGGTGGCCCGTAGGGGGATGCTACGGCAGTCGGGGCGGCGCGGGTCGAAGACCTCGCAAATATGCGGAAGATGCATCCTCGGATATGCCGGATACGCCAAATACGGTAGGATCCACCGCCATTCAAGGGCCATTCAGGGCGTGAGCGGCGAAGTCCGGCTCCCGATCACGGCCGGCGCCGTCGAGTGGGGCAGCAGTGCGAACGGGTCCTCGGGCAGCAGCACCTCGACCTCCGCCTCCTCGCAGAAACGATACGGCCGGTGCTGCAGGAACGCCCCCAGGTACCGCCGCACCCGTGACATCTCGGCCCGTACCGTCACCGTGCGGGACGGGTCCCCGAACAGGTCCGCGGCCAGTCCCGCGGCGCTGCGCCCGGTGCGGTGCAGGGCCAGCAGGTACAGCAACTCGGCATGCCGGGGGCTCAGTTCCCGCGACCAGGAACCCGCCTGGCCGGAGACCGTCACCGTCCAGTGCCGCGCCCGGGTGAGGTCCAGCACGATCCGGGCGGCGCCGGGCGGCGGCTGGTCGGCGGCGCGCACCAGCCAGCCGTCGCCCAGCGGCTCCACCGTGCACAGGCCGAGCGCGGGCAGCCACCGCCGGCCCGCCGACAGCGCCGAGGGCAGCCCGACCCGCGGGCTGTACGGCAGCCCCGTGACCGCGGCGGTCCACCCGTCCCGGTCCACCACCACCGCCCGCCCGCCGACCCGGGCCAGCGCCGGCGCCGCCTCGGCGCGCAGGCGCTCCAGCGAGGTCAGGTGCAGCTCCCTCAGCCGCGCCTCGGCGAGTTTGGCCACCGAGTCCACCCAGGCCAGCGTCGCGGGGTGCATCGTCTCCAGCGGACCGCTGATGTCCACCACGCCGAGCAGCCGGCCGTCGCGGGGGTCGGTGACCGGGGCGCCGGCGCAGGTCCACGAGGTGTGCGAGCGCACGAAGTGCTCCCCGGCGAAGACCTGCACGGGCCGGCGCACCACCACCGTGGTGCCGACGCCGTTGGTGCCGACGACGTCCTCCCGCCAGTCCGCGCCCTCCTCCAGACCGAGACCGTCGGCCTTGCGCAGCACGGCCGCACTGCCCTCCCGCCACAGCACCCGGCCTTCGGCGTCGGTCACCACCATGATGTGCCGGGCGACGTCGGCGACCGTCAACAGCCCCTGCCGCAGCACCGGCAGCACGTGCCGCAGCGCCGACTCCTCCCGCCTGCGCAGCACTTCCTCCGGAGCCAGCAGTACGCTGCGGGAACCGTGGTCGGGATCCAGCCCGCCGCGCAGCATGCGACCCCAGGACTGCTCGATCACCGGTCGCGGCGACAGCGGCGTGCGCCGCCCGGAAAGCGCGGCCGCGCGCACCTCGCCCAGGACCCGCGCCGCTCGCGACACGTCCATGGCGGCGAGTCGCGCCACGGTCATCGACGAGTCGGCCACGGAAGTCCTCCCGGAAAGCTGTGCGACGTGCTGCGGGCAAGCGGTTGCCAGGCGGTCCGGACGGCGCTTTCCGGCCCGACCGCCCGTCCCATGGTGCCCGTTGGTACACAGCGGAGGGACACAGTCCGCGCACAGACCCCGACAAGTTGCAACCCCTTGCAACCCTGGTGGCCGGACCCGGCGGTGGCCGAAACTTGAGCAGCGCCGCCCTGATGGCGCCGTGGCCCGCAAGGGCCGTGAGCGGGAGTGGTGCCGTGTCGGCGCAGCACCACTCCCGCATCAGCCGCCCTCAGGAGACCGGACGGGCCCGCTCCACCACGGCGGCCAGATTCAGCCCGTTCGGCAGCGTGCCGAAGGCCGCGCCCCAGTCGCCGCCCAGCCGGGAGGCGCAGAACGCGTCGGCGACCTCCGGTGGCGCGAACCGCACCAGCAGCGACCCCTGCAGTACCAGCGCCAGCCGCTCCACGAGCCGCCGCGCGCGCCCCTCCACGCCCTCCAGCTCGCCGAGTTCGACCAGCAGGTTCTTCACCGCCCCGTCCAGCCGGTGGTCGGCACCACGCGCCCGGCCCACCTCGACCAGAAAGGCGTCCAGCGCCCCCGGTTCGCGTTGCAGCGCCCGCAGCACGTCCAGCGCCTGTACGTTGCCCGCCCCCTCCCAGATGGAGTTGAGCGGCGACTCGCGCACCAGCCGGGGCATGCCCCACTCCTCGACGTAGCCGTTGCCGCCCAGGCACTCGGCGGCCTCCACCACCACCGGCGTACACCGCTTGGTCACCCAGTACTTGGCGGCCGGCACCGCCAGCCGCAGCAACGCCCGCTCCGGCTCGCTCGCGTCGTCGTAGGCGGCGGCGAGCCGTATCGCCAGCGCGGTAGCGGCCTCCGACTCCAGCGCGAGGTCGGCGAGGACGTTGCGCATCAGCGGCTTGTCGATCAGCTTGCCGCCGAAGGCCTCCCGGTGGGTGCAGTGGTGCACGGCCTGCGCCACCGCCTGCCGCATCAGCCCCGCCGAGCCGAGCACACAGTCGAGCCGGGTCGCGGCGACCATCTCGATGATGGTCCGCACCCCCCGCCCCTCCTCGCCGACGCGGCGCGCCCAGGTCCCGTCGAACTCCACCTCGCTGGAGGCGTTCGACCGGTTGCCCAGCTTGTCCTTGAGCCGCTGGATGAGAAAGACGTTGCGGGTGCCGTCCTCGAGGACCCGGGGCACCAGGAAGCAGGTCAGCCCGCCCGGTGCTTGAGCGAGCACCAGGAACCCGTCCGACATCGGCGCCGAACAGAACCACTTGTGCCCGGTCAGCGAGTAGGTGCCGTCCTCGGCGAGCGGGGTCGCGACGGTGCTGTTCGCCCGTACGTCGCTGCCGCCCTGCTTCTCGGTCATGCCCATCCCGAAGACCACCCCGGCCTTGAGGTGGGCGGGTCTGAGCTCCCGCTCGTAGATCGTGGACGTCAGCCGGGGCTCCCACTCGGCGGCGAGCCCGGGATCGGTGCGCAGCGCGGGCACCGCCGCGTGGGTCATGGACAGCGGGCAGCCGTTGCCCGCCTCGACCTGGGACCAGATCAGAAACCCGGCCGCCCGCCGCACGTGCCCGGCGGGGCGCACCCAGGCGGTGGTCAGTCCCGCGGAGACGCCCTTGCCGAGCAGCCGGTGCCAGGCCGGATGGAACTCGACCTCGTCGACACGGTGCCCGTAGCGGTCGTGGGTACGCAGTCTGGGCGGGTTCTCGTTGGCCAGTACCGCCCATTCCTGTACCTGCGCCGAACCCGAGGTCCTGCCGAGCCCGGACAGTTCGTCGCGGACCTCGTCGACGAGGCCCGGGTCGGTGTGCCGTTCGACCGCCTCGCTCAGCGCCCGGTCGGTGGTGAAGAGGTCATGTCCGACCAGCGGCGGTGGCTGGTTCGTCACGGAGTGCGTGCTGGTGCCTGCCATGTCAGCGAACCTACCCGGGGCGACGGCGGTGATGGCCCCAGAGTGACACAGTCACGGCCGCCGGGCGCACCGGAGCCCCGAACCCGACGGGCTCCCGGGCCCGCCCCCGGGTCCCGCCTGCCGCGAGGCGCCGCCCGCGAGGTGAGAGGGGTCCGTCCCGGCGGATACCGTTAGGGCGTGCAGCCAGCAAGTGAACCCATCGAGCGGCCCGGCGGACGGCTCCACCGGGCCAGAGTCCTCTACCGGAACGTCTCCAAGCGCAGGACCGCCTGGCTGCTGCTCAAGGACACCGTCAACTCGTGCATGGAGTACCGCATCCTGGGCCTGGCGGCCGAGGCGGCGTTCTTCACGCTGCTGTCCGTGCCGCCGCTGCTGCTGAGCCTGATCGGGCTGCTCGGCTACGTGGACGCCTGGACCGGCGCCGACACCATCCAGTCCCTGGAGAACAACCTCCTGGAGGCCTCCCGGACCGTGCTGTCCGACAAGGGCGTCAAGGAGATCGCCGAGCCTATCCTGCACGACGTGATGAAGGGCGGCCGCCCGGACGTCATCTCCATCGGCTTCCTCTTCGCCCTGTGGTCGGGCTCGCGTGCGGTGAACGTCTTCATCGACACCATCACCGTGATGTACGGCCTCGACGGCGTCCGGGGCATCGTGAAGACCCGGATCATGGCCTTTCTGCTCTTCATCGTGGCGCTGCTGATCGGCTCGGTGGCGCTGCCGCTGATGGTGGCGGGGCCTGACGCCGTGGTGGGGATCGTGCCCTGGTCGGAGACGCTGGTGCAGGTCCTGTACTGGCCGGTGGTGATCGTCCTCTCGATCGCCTTCCTCACCACGCTCTACCACGTCTCGGTGCCCGTGCGCTCCCCGTGGATCGAGGACGTGCCCGGCGCCCTGGTCGCCCTGGCCATGTGGGTGCTGGGCAGCTTCCTGCTGCGCATCTACCTCACCAGCACGATCGAGGGCGCCACGATCTACGGCTCCCTCGCCGCCTCCGTCGCGGTGCTGCTGTGGATCGGTGTGTCCGCGTTCGCCGTGCTCGTCGGCGCTGCGGTCAACGCGGCCATCGACCGGGTCTGGCCGGCCGCCGCCACGGCCGCCGCCCGCGCCGCCCAGGAGCGGCTGCGCGAGGTCCAGGTCGCCGAGTACGTCGCCCGGGCCGCCGCAGCCCTCGAGAGCGACCCCGACGACCCCGACATGCCGTCCGAGTTCCCCGAGCGCTGGTCGCGCTTCCTGCCCCCGGAGGACGTGACGGCACGGTTGCGCGCGCATGTGAGGAGCCAGCACAACGCCCACAAGACGGCAGGGGAGACCGGCCCGCCCGAGAAGTGACCCGGGTGCCCCGGCCCGGCGGCGTCCGCGGCGTAGCCTGGCGCACGTGTACCAGGAACGGGCGTCCCGGCTGACCGGAGCGGTGGTGTGGCGCCGCTCCCTGGAGGACCGCGCCGTGCGGCCCGTGCTGCCGGACGGCTGCATGGACCTGCTGTGGAACGAGGGACGCCTGCTGGTCGCGGGCCCCGACACGCACGCGTACGTCCCGGGCGGCCGGCCGCGCCGCTGGGCGGGCGTCCGGTTCCACCCGGGCACCGCGCCCGCTCTGCTCGGCGTACCGGCGTACGAACTGCGCGACCTGCGCGTGGAGCTGGCCGACCTGTGGCCCGCCGACCGGGTACGGCGCCTGAGCGCCCGCGTCGACGCCGCGCCCGATCCCGCGTGGGCCCTGGAGGACATCGCGCTGGAGCGGGCGGCCGAGGCGGGCCCGCCCGATCCCCTGCTCGGGCGGCTGGTCACGGCGCTGGACGCGGGCCGCCCGGTCGCCGCCACGGCCGACGGACTCGGCCTGGGCGCCCGCCAGTTGCACCGCCGCTGCCTGAGCGCCTTCGGCTACGGCCCCAAGACGCTGGCCCGGGTGCTGCGGCTGCGCCGGGCGCTCGCCCTCGTCCGCGCCGGGGTGCCGTTCGCCGAGTCGGCGGTGCGGGCCGGGTACGCCGACCAGCCGCACCTGGCCCGGGAGGTACGGGACCTGGCGGGGACGACGCTCCGAGAGCTACTGGGCCGCGGGTAGCGGGGCGAACAGGTCGACGCCGTTGCCGTCGGGGTCGTGCACGGTGGCGTACCGCTGCCCCCAGAAGGCGTCCCACGGCTTGAGCTCGCCGTGGTACCCGGCCCCGACCAGGTCCTCGTACACGGCGTCGACCTCGGCCGGCGTCGCGCACCGGAAGGCGAGCGCGACCCGGCCCCCGTCGGCCGGCGGCCGCCAGCCCGGGTGGAAGGAGCGGACGGTGTCCTCGGTGTCCAGGGCGAGGGTCAGCCCACCGGGCAACTAGGCCTCGACGTGCGGCTGATCCTCGGCGCCGTCGGGGAAGACCAGACCGAGACGGCGATAGAACGCGAGCGAGGCGGCCAGATCGGAGGCCACCACGCCGAGCACTGCGAAACGTGGAGTCATGCGACCACCGTAGGCAGGATCCGGCCGGCCGGTCTTGAACGAATCGGACACCCGCGGGCCGACGGCCGGCCGCCGGAGTCGGTTCACGCGCGGCGGCTGCTGTCGAGCGCCTCCGCGCCGTTCCACATCACCGCCATGGCACCCACCGGCTCGAAGGCGATGTCCGGGTCGTCGCTCTGGACGAGGGCCATGATGCGGTGCCCGAAGAGCGCGGCACCGCGGGCGCGGTCCGCGACGATGTCCAGGACCACCTGTGCCGCTCGCGGCTGAGCCCGCGTGAAGCGGTCGTAGCGGGTGAGGACGAGGACGAGGCCGGTCGCCTCCCGGGTGGTCCCGCACTCGTACGCCTCGACGTCGCGCAGGCAGTCGTTGAGCGCGTCGAGGTTGCGGCCGTGGTGGCCGGGGAAGTCCAGGGCCGCCGCGACATCCCGGTGCAGGTCCGCTTCCATGGTCCGGCGTCCGGGCGACGGTCCGGTAGCCGTGGTCGTGCGGTCACGCGGTGGTCTCGTCCAGCAGCCGCCGACGCCGGAACAGGGTGACGAAGGTGTTCGCCATCAGGCTCAGGGCGAGGTCGTCGGAGAGCGGCGTCGGAGTCGAAGACAGCCACTGCGGGATCGCGTGACGTTTCTGCGGTGAACCCGTTGCTCCATCCGAGTGAGTAAAGCCCGTCCATAGGCAATGCCACGCAAATATCAAGAGATGCTCTTGCCTTAGTAAAGGGATGTCGCGACGCGGCGCCGCGCCGGCAGCCGCGCCACCCACCCACACGAGGAGCCGGACCTTGACTCACGGGAAGAAGCTGCGCGAGCGGATCGCCGGGCCGGGGACCACCCCACTGATCGGCGTGTACGACATGTACTCGGCGTCGATCGCCGCCGAGCACTACGACGGGATGTTCGTCTCGGGCTTCGGTTTCGCGGCCTCGTACTACGGGCTGCCGGACATCGGGTTCATCGCCTGGCCGGACATGCTCGCGTTCGTCCAGCGGCTGCGGGGCGCGTTCCCGCACCACCACCTGCTGGTGGACATCGACGACGGGTACGTCGACGCGGAGGTCGCCTGTCACGTGGTCGAGGGCCTGGAGCGGATCGGCGCCTCCGGTGTGATCCTCGAGGACCAGAAGCGGCCCCGCCGTTGCGGGCACGCCGACGGCAAGCAGGTGCTGCCGCTGGAGGAGTACCTGGAGAAGCTGGAGAAGGTCCTCGCCACCCGCCAGGACCTCGTGGTGGTGGCCCGGACGGACGCCACCGACGAGCACGACATCCTGCACCGGGCCGAGCGGCTGGCCGCCACCGACGCCGACGTCGTCCTGGTCGACGGGGTGCGCAGCGTGGCGTGGATCCGCAGGATCCGCGAGGTCGTCGGCGACAAGCCGCTGCTGTTCAACCAGATCGCCGGCGGCAAGTCACCGCGCCTGTCGCTGAGCGAGCTCTCCGATCTGGGCGTCGACGTCGCGATCTACAGCACCCCGTGCCTGTTCGCCGCGCACGAGGCGATGGACTCCGCACTCGCGGGTCTGAAGGCGGCCGACGGACGGCTGCCCGAGGTGGACCCCGCCCGAGGGGTCGGTGTCAGGGCCGCCACCCGTCTGCTGGAGCGGAACATCGCCCGCCACCGGCCGGCCCCCGAGGGTGTGGGCGTGTGAGCCGCACGGTACCCCGCCTCCGCAAGGCCATGGCACTGGCGGTGGCCCTCCTCGGGGCCGCCGCCCCGCCCGCCGCCGCGAACGGGGGTCTGATCACCGTCATCGACAACTCGCACGCCGACTCGATCCTCGAGGTCGACCGCACCGGCAACGTCTCCACCGGCAGCGGCACCGCCGGCAGCGACCACGACGGCAGCGCCGTCGACCTGATGGAGGCCATCGTCGGCGCCGGCCACCACGCCGGCCACGACTGAGCGGCCCACGGCAGACGACGACCGGGCACCCCGTGCGGGAGGTGCCCGGCCGTCTCGCTCGAAAGAGCAGTTCGCCCGACGGGTAGCCGTGACCGAGGGTCCTGCGAGGGTGCGTGCGGTCAGGGCGCGTCGGGAAGTCGGCTGGGCTTGAAGGGGACGTCACCGTCCGGGCCGGCCGGTGCGCAGGGCGACTCCGCGAGGCGCCCTGCCGCGACGAACGCCACATCGCCGCCCACCGTGACGGAGTGGATGTCCCGTCCTTCGCCATGGGCGCTGATCGCCATCTGACTGGGGCGGCCGGTGAAGCGGCCTTGGTGCAGAGTGACAGTCTCTCCGTTCCCGATGCGGTCGTGGCGGCGCAGGTACGCGGCGGCGCAGCCGGCTCCACTACCGGTGGCCACGTCTTCGAGGACGCCGTCGTTGTTCCAGTGACGTCCTTCCAGGGCGGCGGCGTTGAGCAGGTAGGCGAACTGGGCGCCGACCGCAGCGAGGGGCCCTTCGAGGTCCCGCGTGATCCGGGCACGTTCCAACGCATCGCCGCGTACGGGGATCATCAGGTAACGCAAGCCCGTGGAGAGCACCTCCGGAGGCAGGTCCGGGTCCAGGTCGTCGGCGTCCAAGGAAAACCAGGAGGCCAGTGCGGGGATGTGGGGGCGTTCGAGGAATTCGGCAAGGCCCTGGTCCAGCACGCCGGTGTACCGGCCCACCGCGCGGCGCCGGGTGGTGACGCTGACCGTTCTGGCCTTCAGCCGCAGGTGCCAGATCTCGGTGGCATCGCCACCGTGCAGAGCGTGCAGGACGCAGGCCGCCCCGATGAGAGGGTGGCCGGCGAAGTCGAGTTCCTCGGCAACGTCGAACACTCGCGCACGCCAGGTCCGGTCACTGGATCCTTCCCGGGCCAGAAAGACCGATTCGAAGTGGCGCATTTCCTGGGTAATGCGCGCCATTTGACTTCCACTGAGGTCTGTCGAATCGGGAAACACCGTCAGGCTGTTGCCGCTATAAGGCTGGGCGCTGAAGACATCAACATGAAAATAGCGCATGTTTCGGACAGTACGGCCTTTCGTGAACTGAAGGAACCGACAGGTGCGGCAGCAGAGGCGGTCGGAGTGCCCGCCGCGAGCGCCCGAAGGCTCTGCGCCCCGCGTGCCCTAGCTGTGCAGGCTCTGGCGCGGCGGCGAGGTGGCCGCTGTGGACGTCGGCTCTGCGAGCCTCGCGACCGCCTCGACCCGTCTCCCAGCCATGCGGCACCCGAGGCAGTCCGGGTGTCCCTGCCGGGCGCCGAGGTCCTTCACCCGCCAGTCCCACTGGTCGGCCGGGCGCGGGCCGCTGGGCTTCCCCCAGCCTGCCAGGTGGAGAAGCCAGGTGATGGCGGCGGCCAGGGCGATCACTGCCGTACCGGAGATGATCAACGCCGCGGAAACAGCGATCACTCCGAGACCTGCGACGCAGAAGCCGGCCAGCGCGACGGCTGTCCCGGTCCAGCCGGCCACCGTATGACCCAGGTCCACGTTTTCGTGTGCGCTCATGTTCTCTCCCTCAAAGGGTTCAGCGAGTCAGGTTGTTGTTGGCGTGGCACCGCGCCTAGCGGATCGCGTCGGATGGCCGGACACTGCTTCTTTCTCCTCCGGGAATTCGGCCTGGAGACGCGGTGCGATGCTTCTCGGAAATCTCCGAGTTGTGCACAGCGGTTGGGAAACGACGTCGGACCAGAGGGATGTCACCGTCGCCGATCCGTCGGTTCGCAGGGCGCACGCACCCCGGTGGTCACGGCGAGGCGCTATCGGCCGTGGCCGTCCTGCGCGGCCTGCTGCTCCGAGGCCCCCCGGTCACGTTGCGAAGAACGAGCTTCCCCCGAGGCGTTCGCGGGGAGATGGTCCTCTGCCCAAACTGTCAGGGCGGCCAGGGGGATGAGGAGCGCCTTGCCGTGGGAGGCGAGCGTGTAGGAGGTGCTCGTGGGTGTGCCCGGGTGGGCGGTTCGGGCCACCAGGCCGAGGGCGGTCATCTCCCGCAGGCGCCGGGTGAGCAGGCCGTCGCTGAGGCCGGGGACGCGCTCGCGAATCAGGTGGAGGTCGGCCGGCCCCTTGGCGAGGGCCGTGATGATGAGCCCGGTGCCGCGTGTGCCGAGGAGAGCGAAGGCGCGGTTGAGGGCTTGCAGGGGCTCCGGCAGTCGGGGAGGGCCGGGTCGGTGATGCGTCTCTGTGCGCAGCGAAGTCACGTCGGTTCCCTTCTCGGTACGGCGCGAGGGACAGATCGTGGTCGCTCGCGCCGCGCGTCGTGGTGGATGTGTCCGGCAGGTCGGATGGTGGCTACGTCGTCGCCTTCGCCGTGTCGCGGTCCGTGCCGTCGGTCTGCGTCTGGACGGCGACCTTGCCCGCATTGCCGGTCCGGCGCAGCAGGAGGGTGACGACGACGGCGGCCAGGACGGTGGTTCCGGCGCCGCTGATGAGTGCGAGGTGCATCCCGGAGGCGAAGGCGTCGCGGGCCCGTTCGATCAGTGCGGGGTTGCCCGTGGCGTGGCCTATGTGGTTGGCGGCGGCGAGGGAGGAGCGTGCCGCGTGCGCGACCGGGGCGGGGAGCCCGCTGGTGTCGAGCTCGTCGCGGTACTGGGCGCTCATGAGGCTGCCGAGGACGGCGATGCCCAGGGCGCCGCCGAGTTCGCGTGACAGGTCGTTCACGGCGGACCCCACGTTCTGCAGACGGGGCGGCAGGGCGTCGGTGATCGCCGCGGTGGCCGGCGTCGTGGCCAGACCCATGCCGGCACCGAGCGGCAGGAGCCCGCCGACGACCAGCCAGTACGAACTGCCGGCGTCGAGCTGGGCCAGCACGACCAGGCCGGTGGTGACCAGGAGGAGGCCGGCGGTCCAGGGGGCCCGGGCACCTCGCCGGGCGACCAGGCGCGGGCTGAGACGGGCACTGGGGATCATCGCCGCGGACATCGGCAGCACGCTCACCGCGGCCATCAGGGCGCTGTCACCCCGTACCAGCTGGAGGTACTGCATGGTGACGAAGATGAACCCGAAGAACGCGAAGAACTGCAGAGTGGTCGAGATCGATCCGGCCGCGAACGCCTTGTGGCGGAACAGCCGCGGATCGAGCAGGGGGTGTGGGTGCCTCAGCTCCCAGGCGACGAAGACGACCAGTAGAGCGAGCCCGAGGGCCATGCCCGCCAGGGTGCGCGTGCTGCCCCAACCGTGCTCGGGCGCCTCGATGACCGAGTAGACCAGCACCCCCAGTCCCGCCACCGTGAGAATCGCTCCGACCACGTCCACACGCTGCCGGCCCGGTTCCGCGGACTCCGGCACGAAGACGTGGGTGCCGACGAACGCCAGCCCGGCCATCACGGTGTTCAGCCAGAACACCGATCGCCACGACCACACCTCGAGCAGCGCCCCGGAGGCGAAAAGACCCAGTGCGGCACTGGCGCCCGCGACCGCCGCCCAGATGCTGATGGCACGCGCCTGCTGGGTGCGGGGAAACGTGCTGGTGATCGTGGACAGCGTGGCGGGCATGACGAATGCGGCGGCCACACCGAGCACCGCACGAAGGGCGATCAGGACGCCCGGCTCGGTCGTGAAGGTCGCGGCGAGCGATACTCCCGCGAACAGCCCGACGCCGCCGAGCAATGCCCTGCGACGGCCGAATCGGTCGCCGAGGGTCGCGGCGAGCAGCAGGAGCGAGGCGAAGATCAGGCTGTAGGCATCGATGATCCAGGACAGCTGGGTCTGGTTGGCGTGCGTCTCCCGGGCGATGTCGGGCAACGCCACGCTCAGCGATGCCATGGCCGATACGACGGTCGCCAGGGCCAGGCAGGTCACGGCCAGAACGGCACCGGGGCGCAGTGCGCGCACCGGTCCGGCGGCCGGGTCCGAAACGGGGGAACCGGGCATGGGAATCTCCTTTGAACGAAACTGGGAACTGATGGACGGGCGGCTCGTGGGACGCATGGGCCCCCGAAGGGGTCAGCCCGTCACGACGTCGTCGAGGCTGCGGCGCGGGCTGAGGCCCGGCGTGCGCTCGGGGTGACCGATGCGGAAGGACAGCAGGCCGGTCGAGGCGGGGCGGCCGAGCAGGGCGGCCCAGCGGGCGGAGAAGACATCGGGGTTGCCGGCCGCGTGGTCGCGGTCGATGCGCTCGGTGATCTGGTTCATGTGGTGCAGGCCGAGGCCGAGAGTGGTCGCGGTGAGGTGCATCCGGGCCAGTAGCCGTCCGCCGTTGACCTGGGCGGTTCTTTCGGCGACGTCGTCGACCGTGATGACGCCGTAGGCGGTGGCGGTCGCGGTGTGCACCTCGCGGGTGGCCTTGACCCAGTAGGCGTCGCCGTCCTTGCGGGACTGCGCCGGCAGCAGTTTCGCGGCGAACAGGGTCAGTCCGCCGAGTCCCTGACCGTCGAGGGTGAGGCCGTCGCGGTGCTTGTCGATGCTGCTGCGCGAGCTGCGGAACCAGGTGAACGCCTCGGTCGACTGGGCGGTGTCCGCGGTGATCGCCTCGGTGGCCTCGACGTAGAGCCGGCCCAACTGCTCACGCACCGCCTTGTCGGTGATCCACAGCATGCTCGCGCCGTTGACGCGGGAGCTCTGCTCGGTGAAGCCGCTGAGGTCTACGGGCGCGGATGTGTACGGGCCGCGGTTGGTGTGCCGGTGCGGGATCGCGGCGGCGAGGTCGCGGTCCTGCCCGTCGCCGCCGTCGCTCAGCACGATCCGCGCGACGTGGTCGGAGGCGGTGCCGTCCGGAAACAGGGTTGCTTTCGCGGTGAATCCGGCCGGTCCGGCGGCGATCACCATGTTCTCGACGGCGCAGCCGAGCCCGGCGAAGTGTTCGCGGCCGCCGGCGTCATTGAGCGGCATGCGCCGGCTGGGGTCGGAGTGGACGTCGATGGTGTCTCCGTCGACGGCGATGCGCCAGGGCTGGGTGTTGTGCGGGTTGCATGCCAGGACGCCGCCGGCGACCACCCGCTCGACGCCGGACATCGAAGTCCAGTCGTGCCAGAGGCCGTACGGATCACCGGCCCCGGCGCTGAAGGCGCCGTTGGTGGCGGCCCGCAGTCCGCCGACGCCCAAGCCGAGGCCGGCGACCGAGCCGATGCCGAGGCCGGCCAGCTTCAGCGCGTCCCTGCGGGTCATGGCCAGCTCTGGGGGTTCGTCTGTGACGGTGTTCGTGGCCATTGCGTCTCTCCTGTCGCGCGGCCCCGGGTTGTGGCAGGACAAT
The DNA here is from genome assembly GCF_042891955.1 of Streptomyces sp. NPDC001843. Lineage (NCBI taxonomy): Bacteria > Bacillati > Actinomycetota > Actinomycetes > Kitasatosporales > Streptomycetaceae > Streptomyces > Streptomyces sp. NPDC001843. Next base: position 159,973 of record NZ_JBIATQ010000005.1, read on the forward strand.
CGCGTCGGACAGGGTGCTGGCGCACCACCCCGCCCCAAGATGTACCCGGGGTGGTGGAGCTGGCAGAATCGGCGTCGGGTTGCGGTGCCGGGCCGCAGGTCAGGAGTGTCGTGACGTCGGACATACGCACGCGGCCACTGCTGGCCGTGAAGCAGTCGGTCCCACCGGCCCGGGCCGGCGCGGTCCCGCGCGAACGCCTGCGGCGGCAGTTGCGTCTGGCCGAGACCCGGCTGACCGTGGTGGTGGCGCCCGCCGGTTGGGGCAAGACGAGTCTGCTCAGCGGTTGGGCGGCGGACCCCGAGGAAAAGCGCCGCATCGCGTGGGTCTCGCTCGACGAGAGCGACGACGAACCCGTCCGGTTCTGGAGCTACGTGCTCACCGCGCTGCACAACGCCGGCGACGCGATCAGCACGGGCCCGCTGCAGGCATTGGACGCGGCGGACGTCTCCCCGGTCGACCTCGCGCTGCCGATGCTGCTGAACGAGCTGGCCGCATCAGAGGTGCCGCACGTACTCGTGCTCGACGACTACCACCTGCTCACCGACCCGCAGATCCACGAGGCGGTCGAATACCTCGTGGCCTATCTGCCCGCCTCACTGCGGATCGTGATCGCCGCGCGCACGGACCCGCCGCTGCCGCTCGCGCGGCTGCGGGCCCGTGGCGACCTGACCGAGCTGCGGGCGGCGCAGCTGCGGTTCTCGCCGGACGAGGCGGCGGCCCTGGTGTCGGCGGTGTCGGGGCACGACCTCGACGAGGCGACGGCAGCAGCCGTGTGGGAACGGACCGAGGGGTGGGCGGCAGGGTTGCAGCTGGCTGCCCTCGCACTGCGCGCGAACCCGGCGAAGGCCCGCGCCGATGACCGGCATCTGCTGGACTACTTCGCGGCCGAGGTGCTGCCGGGCCTCGCGCCGAGCCATCGCGACCTGCTCGTCAGGGCAGCACCGCTCGAACGGCTCTCCGGTCCGCTGTGCGACGCCGCACTGCAGGTGACCGGATCAGCCGAGGTGTTGTCCGATCTGGTGAGGGCGGACCTCTTCGTTGCCGCCCTGGACGACGAACGGCAGTGGTACCGGTGCCATCACCTGCTCCGTGAAGTCCTGGCTCGCGAGGCCACCACGGACCCGCGGGAGGTGCTCGGTCATGCCGCGGCCTGGTTCGCCGACCAGGACCGCATCGACGACGCGGTGCACCACCTGCTGCGCGCCGGCCGCGACGACGAGGCCGCGGAGCTGATGCTGCGCAACGCGGAGACCTGGTTCTTCCCACGCGGGGCCGCGGCGACCTACCTGCAGTTCGGCGAGCGGCTGCCCATCCGCGCGGTGGGCCCCGCACTGGCGTTCTCACTGGCCTACACGGCGGCGCTCTGCGGCGACCAGGACCGGGTGAACCGCTGGCTGGACGTCTGCGAGGCAGGTGGTGCCCCCGACATCGCCGTCCCCGGCTGGCACAGCTTCCGCAGCGCCGTGCTCTGCGTGCGTGCGGGCTTCGGCATGCCGGATGCCGAGGCCGCGCACTCCGTCGCCATGGTGCAGCAGGCACTGCACGAGGAAACCGAATCAGGCGCAGCCGGGCATCCGACCGTACGGGCGGCACTGGGAGCCATGCTGGCCCGCGACGGCCGTTTCGACGAGGCCGCCTCACTGCTGCTCCACCTGTGGTCGTCACCGACCCATCGGAAGGCGTGGCCGCCGTCGCTGATGCTTCAGGGCGCCGGCACGCTGACGATCAGCCTCGTCGAAGCCGGCCGCGGCGAGGACTGCGACCGGGTCCTGCGCGAGGCCGCTGTGCTCGCCGACGCCGTCGAGCGCGACGGGCGGGAGACCAGTACGCCGGGACTGGCCCCGCTGCGCATCGCCCAGGCCAGGCGCAGTTACCAGAACGCCGACATGGAGACGGCCGCCGCCGGGCTGCGCCGCGCCGTCGCCCTCGCCGAACTGCACCCGCGGCCGACCGTGCTCTTCCTGGGCCTGCTGTACCTCGCCGACGCCGAACTCGCCCGCGGGGACCGGCCCGCCGCCCGCGCCGCACTGGCGCGAGCCCGTGAGGTGGTGGACGAGGAGCCGGTGAGCGCGTACGCGAAGCGCCGGCTCGAGGAGAGCGAGGCGCGGTTGGGCCGGGCCGGCGCCCGCACCGCCGTACGCTCCGGTGTTCTCGCGGAGGAACTGACCGATCGCGAGTTGTCGATCCTGCGGGCGCTGCAGGGGCCGGCGACCCAGCGGGAGATCGGGGCAGCCCTGTTCCTGTCCATCAACACGGTCAAGGCGTACAACAAGAGCCTCTACCGCAAGCTCGGCGTCGCCTCCCGGCACGACGCCGTCACGACCGCACGCGAACTCGGCTTGATCTGACCCCACCCCGGGTGCTTGTCCGGGGCGGGTGGTGCGCTGCCGTTCGGGCCGCGTGTTCCCTGTACGCATGGCCCCTCCCCGTTACGAGCTGACGTTGCGTGGACCGATCTCCCGCACGCTGCTGGACTTGATCCGGACCAGGTTCGACCAGGTGTCGACGCCCGGCGCGGACGGCACCGTGCTGGTCGTCGACAACGTCGACCAGGCGTCGGTCCGCGCGCTGCTGACTTTGCTCTGGGACACCGGCCACGACGTACTGGCCTTCGAAGAGACGGCGACCTGAGGGGCCCCGGACAACGGTTGCCCTACCGGTAGTTGAGCTCGGCGAGTTCGGTGGCGAGCTTCCGGGGCATGGCCGTGTGGCCGAGCAGGGGAAGTGCGATGTTGCGCGCCCCGCGAGCCATCGCGTTGCGCGTGGTGGCCAGGCGGGTCATCCGGTGCGTGAAGGCGACCACCCGCTGTGCGACGCGGCGGCGTTGCGCCTCGTAGCCGTCGAGCTGCCCGCCGGCGAACGCCCGGCCGAGGGCATGACCGTCCTGGATGCCGGTGTTCATGCCCTGACCGCCGGCGGGGCTGTGCACATGGGCGGCGTCGCCCGCCAGCAGCAGGCGCCCGGCCCGGTAGCGGTCGGCGACCCGGTGGTGCACCCGGAACCGCGACGACCACGCCAGTCCGGTGACCTCGGCCTGGCCGGGTGCCCGGTCGTCGAGCAGACGCTGGACGAAGTCGATGTCCGGTGTGACGGGCGCGTCGTCCACGGTGGCGACGACCCGGTAGTGACCGCCGGGGAGCGGGGCGACGACGGTGAGTCCCGCGGTGCCGAAGGTGAGCGAGACCTCGATGGGGCCGGGGGCCCAGTCCATCGTGACGTCGGCGAGCACGAAGGACTCGGCGTAGGCGTTGCCGGTGAACCCGATACCCGCCGCTTCCCGCACGGTGCTGTGCATACCGTCCGCCCCCACGGCGTATGCGGCACGCAGCGTCTCTCCGCTGCTCATGGTGAGCGTCACACCCTCCTCGTCCTGCACGACGGAAGCGACCTCGTAGGGGCGGTGCACGCCACCGCCGAGCGCGCGCAGCCGGTCCAGCAGCACGCTCTCGGTCTCGTACTGGGGAACCATCAGCGTGTACGGGTGGGGCGTGGGCAGCCGGTCGAACGGCACGGTCAGCAGCCGACGGGAGCCGTCGCGGACGGCGAACCGGGTGACCGGAACGCCTCGCGCGATCAGCTCCTCGGAGGCGCCCAGCTCGTCCAGGACCTCCAGGGTCCGGGCGTGGACGACAGCGGCGCGCGAGGTGTTCGCGCCCTCGGCCAGTCGGTCCAGGACGACGAAGTCGACGCCGGCGGACGCGAGCGTGACGGCGAGCGCGAGCCCGGTCGGGCCGCCGCCCACGATGGCGACCTCCGTACGGTCAGGGAGTGCGGTGGTGTTCATGGCGGGGTCCCCTTCTGAGCCGGTGAATGACCAACGCCTGCCAACATTTGTTGGCCAACGTTCGTTGACATGATGCGCCGCTCCACACTGGAAAGTCAACATGCGTTGGCCTACAGTCGTTGGCATGACTCAGGGCGTCGAGACCAGCACCACCGACGGGCGTTCGGGTCGCACCAAGGCCGCGATCCTGCGCGCCGCACGCGAACGATTCGCAGCCCAGGGCTACGAGCGCACCACCATCCGAGCCGTGGCCTCGGACGCAGGCATCGACCCGCCCATGGTCATGCGCCACTTCGGCAGCAAGGCACAGTTGTTCGACGCGACACTCGCCATCGACCTGCGACTGCCGGACCTCACGGGCGTCCCGGCGGGCGAGCTCGCCCAGGCCCTGGTACGGCACTTCCTCGAACGCTGGGAGGGCGACCCGGTCGACGACGCACCGCAGGTCCTGCTGCGTTCGGCGGTCACCGATGAACAGGCCGCGGCGCGGACGCACGAGATCCTCGCGGCGCAGGTCGCAGACGTCGGACGAGATCGAAGGCGGCCTCGCCCCGGCCGTCCAGGCCGTCGTCAAGCCGCCCTTTCCCGGCGTCCCGTGAACGAGCCGCAGTTCGCCCGCCTGCTCATCGGGCAGTACCTGTCCGCGCTGGGCTACCGCGGGTCGTTCGCGGTCCGCTGCCGGGCGGGCCTCGAGGCCCGCCCGGATGGAACGGCTCCAGGTACGCCGGCCGGGGCCGGCCCCGTCACGGGGAACCGGCCCCGGCCGTACACGAGGTCACGAACGGGCGGACGGCGCCGCCGTGCTCTCCCGCAGCACCAGCCGTGTCGACAGCTCGGTGCGTGTCCCCTCCGGGCGCTCGCCGTGCATCATCCGCACCAGCAGTCTGAGGGCCGTCGCCGCCATCTCCGCCAGGGGCTGGCGGACCGTGGTCAGCGCCGGGGCGACCCAGCGGGACTCGGGCAGGTCGTCGAAGCCGACCACACTGATGTCGTCCGGCACCCGCAGACCCCGTTCGGCCAGCGCCGCGTACGCCCCGAGCGCCATCCGGTCCGAGCAGACGAACAGGGCCGTCGGCGGCTCGGGCAGGTCCAGCAGTTCGTGCGTGTGCAGCCGGGCGGTGGTCTCGTCGAAGCCCGCGTGACGAACGTACTCGGCACGCTGGCGCACCCCGGCCGACGCCAGCGCCGAGCGGTACCCCGCCACCCGCGCGCTGCTGCACATCGTGCGCCGGTGTCCCGCGATCACGGCGACGCGCTCATGGCCGAGCCCCAGCAGATGTTCGGTCGCCGTCACCCCGCCCTGCCAGTTCTGCGCCCCCACCGAGACGACACCGGGCGGGAGTTCGTGCACCGGGTCGATCATCACGTAGGGAATGCGGTGCTGGTCGAGCCAGGCGTACTGCGAAGCCGACAGCTCCGCCAGATTGAACAGCACCCCGGAGGAACCGCGCGCGATGAGCTTGTCCAGCCAGCCCCGCTCCGGGCGGCCGCCCCGGGTCCGGTTCAGCCCGGCGGAGACCACCACCTCCAGGCCCGCCTCGTGCGCCGCCTCCTCCACGCCGTGCAGCACCGCACCCGACCAGGAGTTGTCCAGCGAGTGCACCACGAGATCGACCAGGCCGGGCACCTTCGCCGCGTCGAAGCGGGGCCTGCGGACGTAGCCGAGCCGGTCCAGCGCCTCGGTGACCCGGCGGCGGGTCTCCGGCGCCACGTCCTCCCGGCCGTTGACCACCTTCGACGCGGTCGGCACCGACACTCCCGCCTCGCGGGCCACCACGGCCAGTGTCGGACCGGCCGCCACGCTCGCGCTCCCCGTACGGACCATCGCCGAACCCGCCTCCCCGGCCCGCCCGAGGGCCATCGAAAGTTGCGACCAACGCTGCTTCCGCGGCCCGAGCACCGACCGGGCAGAAAGCGCTTCCTACCATAGGTGCGCGTCAACACGGCGGGAAGACATGGGAATTCACGGGATCACAGCGGGCGGGACTTTCGAAACCTCGAACAGCGGAACCGGTCGGTCAGGTGTGCACGTGAGCCGGAACCCGGTGAAGTCCGCGGTGAAGGCGGCGTCGACCAGATCCACCGCGTGAATCGCGGCCGTCGCGCCCGTGAACCGCAGCCGGGAACCGTGGTCGTCGGACAGCCGGCCGAAGTCCAGAGCCGGACCGACCGGTACACGGCCGTCCCCGTCGACGTACCAGAACCTGGCCTCGGCACCGTCCACGGTCACCCCCAGGGTCAGCGGCGCGTCCGTCCCCACCTCCACCATCGCAACCCGCCGGGTGTCGTCCTCGTCCCGCGCGACCAGGCTGAGCACGGTGCGGCCCGCACCCCGCCACTGCTGTCCGCACTGCGCCTCGCCCTCGGGTTCCGCCCAGGTCAGGTCCAGCGCCAGGTAGGCCGCGGTGTTGTACCAGAGGAGCAGCCCCGCCGCCTGGGTGAAACCGGCCGGCCTCGCCTCGACGGTCACCTCGGCCTCCGCGCGGTGCTCGGTGATCCGCCGGGCGAGCAGACTGTGCGCCCACAGTGAGTCGGGCCCGTGCCGCCCGCGCAGCCGGATCCAGCCGGGACGGGACGTGGTGTCCGTCCACGTGGGGTCGGCGGGCGCGCGCAGGGTGAGCCAGGGGGCCTCTGGCCCACCGTGCTCGGCGGGAGCCTGCGGCCCACCGTCCTCGGCGGGGACCTCCGGCACGGTCACCTCCAGGGCCGGCTGCCACCCGCCGCGCCGCAGCCGGGGCCACCCGTCCTCGTCCCAGGCGACGGCCTGGATCGCGGTCTCCCGGCCCAGCGGGCAGCGCGGACCGTCCGGCGTCCGCAGCGGACGCGCCGTCAGATGGCTGAGGAACCACTCTCCGCCCGGGGTCTCGACCAACTCGGCGTGCCCCGCCTTCTGCAGCGGTCCCGCCGGTTCGTCCCGTGCCGTCAGCAGCGGCCGGTCGTCGAGCTCGTACGGGCCGGTCAGCGTCCGGGAGCGGGCCACCCGCACTCCGTGCTCGAACCCCGTGCCGCCCTCCGCCAGCACCAGGACGTACCAGCCGTCCCGCTTCAGCAGCTTCGGCCCCTCGATCAGGCGGTCGTGCCGCAGCAGCAGGTGCGTGCGGCCGACGGGGGAGAGGCTGTCGCGGTCCAGCTCCACGGCCACGATCCCGGCGAAGCGCCGCCCGCCGGGACGGTGGTCGTTCTGCAGGTTGAGCAGCCAGAGGCGGCCCTCCTCGTGGTACAGGGCGGGGTCGAAACCGTGGCTGGGCAGCCGGCGCGGGGCGCTCCACTCCCCGGTGAGCTCGGTGGCCGTACTGACGTACGTGTCCAGGTCGAAGTACGGAGTGCCGACCGAACGCACCACGGAGTACACCACCCAGAACCGCTCACCGTCCCAGCTGAGCGAGGGCGCCCAGATCCCCCCGGAGTCCGGGACCCCGGCCAGCGAACCGCCCGGGGCCGCGCCCTCGACCTGGCCCGCGTACTCCCAGTGGGCGAGGTCCCGTGAGCGGTACAGCGGGATCGTGGGGAACCACTCGAACGAACTGGTCGCCAGGCAGTACCAGTCGCCCGCCCTGACCAGCGAGGGATCCGGGGCGAAACCGCGGATCACCGGATTGCGCAGCACGGTCACTTCAGGGCCCCCAGCGTGACCCCGGTCCGCCAGTAGCGGCGCATCGCGACCATCATGACCGCCATCGGCACGATCGACAGCAGGGCCCCGGTGAGCACCAGGCTCGTCAGGTCGACGCCGGACTCCAGGCGCTTGCCGGTCCAGTTGTACAGACCCAGGTTCAGGGTCCAGTTCTTCTCGCCGCGCAGCACGGTCAGGGGCAGGAAGAAGGCGTTCCAGGTGTTGACGAAGGCGAGCAGGAACACGGTCGCGCCGCCCGTGGTCATCATCCGCAGCACGATCTGGAAGAAGATCCGCAGCTCGCCCGCCCCGTCGATACGGGCCGCCTCCAGCAGCTCGAAGGGGACCGTCGCCTCGGTGTACACCTTGGCCAGGTACACGCTGAACGGATTGACCAGGCAGGGGATCAGCATCGCCCACGGCGTGTCCACAAGGCCGATCTTCGAGAACAGCAGATACAGGGGCAGGGTCAACAGCGCGATCGGGACCAGGAACGACCCGACGACGCACGCGAACACCGCACCCCGGCCCGGGAAGTCGAACCGGGCCAGCCCGTAGCCGGTGGCCAGCGCGATCAGCGTGCCGCCGAGGGAGCCCACGCCGGCGTAGAGGAACGAGTTGGCCGTCCAGCGCAGGAAGATGCCGTCCTCGTAGGTGAAGAGCTGGTGCAGGTTCTCCCACAGGTGCATGCCGGAGAACCACAGCCCGTTGCTCTGGTACAGCCCCGTACGGTCCTTGGTGGCGGCCACCAGCAGCCACCACACCGGGAACAGGCTGTAGGCGCAGGCCAGGACCAGTCCGGCCAGCAGGAAACGCTGCCCGCCGCGCGAGCGCGAGGCCCGGTCGGGAACGGCGATCCGGCGGACCGCGCGCGGGCGGTTTTCGGTCATCAGCATCAGTCGGCCTCCCTCGAGGTCAGCCGGTAGAAGAGGAAGGAGGCGACACCGAGGATCAGCGCCAGCAGTACCGAGAGCGCCGCCGCGTAGTGGTAGTTGCCCGCGTTGAACGCCTGGTTGTAGATGACCATGATCGGCGTGAAGCTGTCGCCGACCGTCTGCGGTGTGACGTTGCGGAACAGCGCGGGCTCGTTGAAGATCTGCAGCATCTGGATGATCGACAGCATGCCGGTCAGTACCAGCGCGCCCCGCACGTACGGCACCTTGATGCTCAGCGCGATCCGCGGCTCGGAGGCGCCGTCCAGCCGGGCCGCCTCGAACAGCTCGCGCGGCACGCCCTGCAGCGCCGAGTAGATGATCACCATGTTGTAGCCGATGCCGTGCCAGGTCAGCAGGTTGCCGATGGACGGCCAGACCATCGAGGGCGCGAAGAAGTTCCAGGACAGCCCGATCGCATGGCCGAGCGGGGTCAGCGGACCCACGTCGGGGCTGTAGAGGTTGATCCACACGACGGCCGCGACCACCCCGGGGATCATGTACGGCACCAGCAGCAGGATCCGGAACCGGCTCGCCACCCGCGAGGAGAGCGCGTCCAGGAACAGCGCCAGTACCAGGCTGACCAGCAGCATCACCGGGATCTGCACGAGGGCGAAGAGCATCACCCGCAGCACGGAGTTCAGGAACGCCGAATCGGCCAGGCCCTCCCGGTAGTTGGCGAGACCCGAGAACTCCTCCGTGGCGCCGCCGAGCCCGAGCCCGGACTGGTGCTCGCGGTAGAGCGACTGGTACACCGCGTACCCGATCGGGATCAGGTAGACGAAGACGAAGCCGAGCTGGAAGGGCACCGTGAACGCGGCGCCCTTCCAGCGCTGGGAGCGGACCATCGGACGCCGCCTCAGCCCTTGACGCTGATGCCGCGGGACTTCAGGTCCTTGACCGTCCACTCCTGCATGTGCGTCAGCAGATCGGTGACCTTCTCCTGCTTGCTGACCACCTTCGCCCAGCCGCTCTGCAGTTCGGTGAACATCGCCGTCCAGTCGGGGCCGAAGGTCCAGTCGGTGGTGACCGTGTTCAGGCTGTCGGTCACGACCTTCTTCGCCGGCTCGTAGTTCTTGCCGAGCAGCTTGGGCGAGATCGACTCGTCGACGTAACTGCCGCTGTCGGCGAGCGCGGGCATCACACCGTTGCCGGTCGTCGGGCTCGCCATCGTCTTGACCGCGCCGGCATCGGTGGACATCCACAGCGCGGCCTCGGCGGCCTGCCGCTGCTCCTTGCACTGCTTGGTCACCAGCGTCACGCTGCCGGTCAGGTTGGTGCCGGCCGGGGTCTTGGCGGGCTCTCCGGTGAACGCCGGCCAGGGGGACAGCGCCCACTTGCCGAAGGACTTGGTGAAGTTCTGCACCATGCCCGCCATCTGCCAGGTGGAGATCTGCCGGGTCGCGGTGCCGCCGTTGTCGTAGTTGCGCTGCACGGCCGCGTAGTCGGCGAACGACAGCTTGGAGTCCAGGTCGTTGTCGATGATCTCCTGGATCACCTTCGCGGCCTTGAGGGTGCCGGCGTCCTGGAAGTCCACCTTCCAGGAGTTGCCGTCGATGGCGTACCAGTGCGCCCCGGCCTGCATGGCGATCACTTCCAGGGTGCTGGGGTCCTCACCGGCGAAGTTGGTGATCTCGATGCCGTGTTTCTTCAGCACCTTGCCCGCGGCGATGAACTCGTCCCAGGTCGTCGGCGGCTTCAGGCCGTATTTGGTGAAGATGTCGGTGCGGTAGATGGTGAAGTTCGGCGCCGAGCTGGTCGGCACGCCGTACATCCTGCCCTGCACCTGCGCGGCCGACCAGGAGCCCGGGTTGAACTTGCCCTTGTCCGCCTGGACGTACTTGGTGATGTCGGCGAGCGCGCCCTGGGAGACCCAGCTGGTCACGTACTCGGCGGTGTTCTGCACCAGGCACGGCGCGTTGCCCGCCTTGACGGCGTTGGTCAGCTGCTTCTGCATGGTCAGCTGGTCGGTGACCTTCGTGTACTTGAGCTGGACGTCCTTGTGGGAGGCGTTGAAGGCCTTGGCGACCGCTTCCTGCCCGTTGGCCCAGCCCCAGAAGGGGAGGGTGACCGGACCCGAGGCCGACTTGGAGTCGCCGGAACCGGATCCGCCGCAGCCCGTGAGCAGCGTACTTGTCAGCGCTAGACCGGCGGCGGCACCGCGGACGAACCTGCTCCTGGACCGTCTACCGGGGCTGGTGGAGTTCATGTGACCGTGTTCCTTCGGAAGTTGTCGTTCCAGAAACTGTAGAAACCGGTTTCCACGGGACAGTAGGACGGCCTGCCGACTCCTAGCAAGGGGTATGAGCCGGATTCTTACGACGTGCGATCCGTCGAACGCGCTTCGGATAGCAACCGGTACGCGGAAGCAACCGGTTGCTACCGATGGGTTTTTCGAAAGTTCGCCGCGCCCCTTGACGTGCCTGTCATACGGGAAGAAGCTCCCCTCACCGTTATAGCAACCGGTTGTCTCACCCGACGCGGCTTCGTCGCGGGGATGTCCACTCCGTCTCAAGTAACACCCGCACGGCCTTTTTCACCTCGTAAGGAGCCATGCATGAACCCGTCCCTGTCACGCCGCACCGCACTCCAGGCGGCCGGCGCCACCGTGCTCGCCGCCGGCCTGTCCGGGCAGATGGCCACGGCGGCCCGGGCGGACGACAGCAACGCAGCGCCGAAGCTGGTCACCTACCAGCGCCCGGCGAGCATGCCGACGAATACCAGTTTCAAGGTGCGGGTCCGCACCGCCCCCGACGGCGACTGGCAGACCCTGGACATCTGGCGGCCGCAGTTCGAGGAGATCAACCCCACCACCGGTTCGGGCAAGGTGTACAGCTCGTCGATGGTGTACTTCGACTTCAGTGGCTCGGTCGAGGTCGAGATCACCTACCTCCCCGGCGGCACCACCAAGGCCCGGGTGAGACCGGACGCCCTCGGTATCAAGCCCGAACTCCTCGGCGACACCCTGCGGTTCACACTCGACGAGCCGCGTGACGTCGTGGTGCAGGTCAACGACCTGACCTTCGACTGTCTGCACCTGATCAGCAACCACATCGACCCCAACCCGCCCTCCGCCGACGACCCGGACGTCATCTACTTCGGCCCCGGTGTGCACTCCGTCACCGGCAACGTCCTCACGGTTCCCAGCGGCAAGACGGTCCACCTCGCCGGCGGCGCGGTCCTGACCGCCCAGGTGTACTTCAAGAACGTCGAGAAGGCCGGCATCACCGGGCGGGGTGTCCTCTACGCGAACCCCGGCGGCGCCATCCTCTGCGAGGGCAGCAAGAACATCCGTGTCGAGGAGGTCATCATCCTCAACCCGGCCGGTTACGCGGGCACTTTCGGGGAGAGCGAGAACGTCCACGTCAAGAAGGCGCGCGCGTTCAGCTCGAAGGGAAACGGAGACGGCTTCGACGTCTTCTCCTCCAGCGGCGTCGTCTTCGACGGCTGCTTCATGCGCAACTCCGACGACTGCATCGCGATCTACTGTCACCGCTGGAACTACTACGGCGACACCCGCGACATCACCGTGCAGAACTGCACCCTGTGGGCCGATGTCGCCCACCCGATCAACGTCGGCACGCACGGCAACACCGACGCCCCCGAGACGATCGAGAACCTGGTCATCAAAAACCTCGACATCCTCGATCACCGCGAACCGCAGATGAACTACCAGGGCTGCATCGCCCTCAACCCCGGCGACTCCAACCTGATCCGATCCGTCCGCATCGAGGACGTGCGCATCGAGGACTTCCGCTGGGGCCAGGTCATCTACATGAAGGTGATGTTCAACCCGAAGTACAACACCTCGGTCGGCCGCGGCATCGAGGACGTCTACGTCAAGAACCTCAGCTACACGGGCACGCACGCCAACCCGTCGCTGTTCCTGGGCTACGACGCCGACCACGCCATCAAGAACGTCACCTTCGAGAACCTGGTGATCAACGGCGTCGTCGTCGCCGACTCGATGAAGAAGCCGAGCTGGTACTACACCACCGACGCCGTCCAGTGGTTCTACAACGAGCACGTGACGAACCTGAAGTTCATCACCACCGCCGAGGCCGCGGCGGCGGCCGCGTCATGACCGACCCCGCACCGAGCCGCCGCGGCTTCCTCGGCGGTGCCGCGGCCCTGCTGCTGGCGTCGGGCGCGAGCGGACTGCTCGTGCCCGGCCTGGCGCGGGCCGCCGAGAACGCCTCCGGCACCCGGGCCTTCACCCACCCCGGACTGCTGCACAGCCCCGCCGACCTCGCCCGTATGAAGTCGGCGGTCGACGGCAGACAGTCGCCGGTATACGACGGCTACCTCGCACTCGCCGCCCACGCGCGCTCGCAGACCGCATACACCATCCAGAACACCGGCCAGATCACCTCCTGGGGCCGCGGCCCCACCAACTTCCAGAACCAGGCCGTCGCCGACTCGGCGGCCGCCTACCAGAACGCCCTCATCTGGGCCGTCACCGGCGATCGCGCGCACGCCGACAAGGCCCGGGACATCCTGAACGCCTGGTCGGCCTCGCTCACCGCGATCACCGGCGCCGACGGACCGCTCGGCGCCGGCCTGCAGGCCTTCAAGTTCGTGAACGCGGCCGAACTGCTGCGGCACACCGGCTACGAAGGATGGGCTCAGGCGGACATCGCCCGCTGCGAGCGGTCCTTCCTCGACGTCTGGTATCCGGCGGTGTCCGGTTACATGCTGTACGCCAACGGCAACTGGGACCTGACCGCCCTCCAGTCCATCCTGGCCATCGGTGTGTTCTGCGAGCAGCGCACCCTCTTCGAGGACGCCCTGCGGTTCGCCGCCGCGGGCGCCGGCAACGGCAGCGTCCCGCACCGCGTCGTCACCGCCGCCGGCCAGGGCCAGGAGTCGGGGCGCGACCAGGGCCACGAACAACTCGCGGTCGGTCTGACGGGCGACATCGCCCAGGTCGCCTGGAACCAGGGCGTCGACCTGTGGGCCTACGAAGACCGCCGCATCCTCGCGAACTTCGAGTACGCCGCCCGCTACAACCTCGGCGGCGACGTCCCCTTCACCCCGGACCTCGACCGCACCGGCAAGTACATCAAGACCGTCGTCTCCGCCACCGGCCGCGGCACCCTGCCGCCGATCTACGAGATGGCCTACGCCCACTACGCCGGTGTTCTCGGCCTCGACACCCCGTACACCGAGGCCGCCGTCTTCCGCGGCACCGGCGGCGCCCGAGTCGTCGAGGGCAGCAACGACGACCTGCCCAGCTGGGGCACCTTCGCCTACGCCGGCACCAAGGCGCCCGACCCCACGGTGCCCACCGCCCCGGCGGGCGTCACGGCGGCCGGCGACGGCAAGGCGATCACCGTGACCTGGCTGCCGTCGGCGTGGGCGAGCACGTACGCCGTCCGGCGGGCCACCCGCCCCGAGGGCCCGTACGACACCATCGCCACCGGCGTCGGCAAGCCCGCGTACACCGACGCGGACGCCCGCCCCGGCCGGACCTACTACTACACGGTCACCGCGGCGAACTCCCTGGGCGCCAGCGGCGACTCGGCCCTCGCCGCGGCCGCACCGGGTCTCCCGGAGCCCTGGTCCACCCAGGACCTCGGGGACGTGAGGATCCCGGGCTCCGCCGCCTTCGACGGTGAACGGTTCGTGCTGGAGGCGAGCGGCACCGCCGACACCTACCGCTCCGTCCACCTGCCGCTGCGGGGCGACGGCACGGTGACCGCACGGATCGTATGGCCGCTCAGCTCCCAGTACTCCAAGATCGGCGTCACCGTCCGCGACTCCCTCGACCCGGCCGCCGCCCACGCCGCCATGCTGATCCAGGGCCTGCCACTGCACACCTGGAGCGGGGTGTGGACCGTACGGCCCACGGCCGGCGCCGGCATCTCCGCCACCGGCAGCACCCCGGTGCCCCTCTCCCAGCAGACGGCGATCACGGTCGACGCCTCCTTCCCGATCTCGAACCTCGGCGAGCTGCCCCAGTCGGCGACCCCGCTCGAGGCCCCGTACGTCGAGGGAGCGGGCGACGGCTACCGGCTGCGGGCGCCCTACTGGGTGCGGGTGAGCCGCAAGGGGCGCCGCTGCACCGGGGCGATCTCACCGGACGGGATCCGGTGGACCGAAGTGGGGTCGACGGAATGCGATCTGTCGCACACCGCATACGCCGGCCTCGTTCTCACCTCCTGTCTCGGCGTCGACGAGGACTACGCGGAGACCGGCACCGGCGCCTTCGACGACGTCAGCGTCGTCTCCGCCTCCGGTGAGGTCTGGTCCGTGCCGCGCCCCACCCGGGCCGCCGCCGACCTCCGGGCGAGCGCCGGAGCCGACGCCGTCGAACTGGCCTGGACCGACCCGGACCTCTCCGCCCGCTACAAGGTGCTGCGCGCCACCGACGCCGACGGCCCCTACCTCACCGTCGCCACCGGCGTCGGGCCGGTCGGCACCGGTGCCCGCATCCGGTACTCGGACGCCACCGGCACCCCCGGCACGACGTACCACTACGCCGTCGCCAAGACCAACAGCGCCGGACGCGGCCCGCTCTCGAAGCCCGCCTCCGCCACGATGCCGACACCGTCCATACCTGAACTCACCTCCCCGAACACCGCGTTCGCGAACAAGGGGGACACCTTCCGGTTTCTGCTGCGGGCCTCGCACCAGCCCGTCCGTTTCACCGCCCACGGACTGCCCGACGGCCTGCGCGTCGACAAACGCACCGGCCTCGTCTCCGGAACCCCCACTGAGACCGGCGAGTTCACCGTCACCACCACTGCGGGCAACGCGGCCGGCGAAGGAACGGGCACCCTCACCCTCACGGTCGGCACACCCCCGCCCACCCCCTGGACCTACGGCGACCTGGGCGACGTCGTCCTCGACGACCGCGACTTCGGCACCCTCGGCGTGGTCGCCGTCCGCACCCCCGGCAGCACCGCCCACCAGGACGGGACCTTCGTCGTGCGGGGCGCCGGAACCGACCTCACCGTCAACGGCCAGGGCATGACCGGCCAGTTCGTCCGGCAGCCGGTCACGGGCGACCACGAGTTCACCGCCCGTCTGGTCTCCCGCACCGGAGCCACCGCCGACCGGGTCGGCCTGCTGATGGCCAAGTCCCTGTCGCCGTTCGACCAGGCGGCCGGGGTGATCGTCACCGGCGGGAACACCGCCCAGCTGATGCTGCGCCCCACCGTCGCCGGTGCTTCGGCGTTCACCGGCACGACCACCGTCCGACTGCCCCTGCTGCTGCGGCTGAAGCGAACCGGGACCGACTTCGCCGCGGCCGTCTCCACCGATGACGGCGCCACCTGGACCTCCCTGGCCTCCGGCCGGATCACCGGGTTCGGGGACGCTCCCTACTACGTGGGCCTCGTGGTCTGCTCCCGCAACCCCTTGGCCCTCGCCACCACCGAGTTCGACGAGGTGAGCATCGACCCCGGCTGATCCCCCCACGGATTGGAGCACCACCGCCATGAGCCGCACCTCCCCCCACACCCCGCTCCAGCGAGACGAGTTGAGCCGCCGCGGTCTGCTGAAGACCGCCGGCGGTCTCACCGCCGCCCTCGCCCTCGGCACCGCGTCCGCCGCCACCACGGCGGACGCCGCCCCCGCGTCCTTCGCCCACCCCGGAATGATCCACAACTGGGGCGACATCAACCGGGCCAAGGTCCGCGTCGCCGCCGGCGACGACCCCTGGCTGTCCGGCTGGAACAGACTGACCGCGAACTCCCACGCCCAGTCCACCTGGACACCCAACCCGCAGGCCACGATCATCCGCGGCGGCACCGGCGAGAACTACGGCATTCTGTACAACGACATCGCCGCCGCCTATCAGAACGCCCTGCGCTGGAACGTCGCCGGCACCGCCGCGCACGGCGACTGCGCCGTGCGGATCCTCAACGCCTGGGCGTCCACGCTCACCACCCTCACCGGCAACGCCGACCGCTTCCTCGCCGCCGGCATCTACGGCTGGCAGTTCGCCAACGCCGCGGAACTCATTCGCGGCCACAGCGGGTTCGACCTCACGGCCTTCCAGGACATGATGGTGAACGTCTTCCATCCGCTCAACAACCAGTTCCTCACCGGCCACAACGACGCCTGCATCACCAACTACTGGGCGAACTGGGACCTGTGCAACATGGCTTCCGTCATGGCCATCGCAATCCTCACCGACGACGCCGCCAAGTACGACCAGGCCGTCACCTACTTCAAGTCCGGCGCCGGCAACGGCTCCCTCGCCCACGCGGTGCCCTACCTGTACACCGACTCCGACGGCTACGGCCTCGGTCAGTGGCAGGAGTCCGGCCGCGACCAGGGGCACACCGTCATGGGCATGGGGCAGATGGGCGCCCTGTGCGAGATGGCCTGGAACCAGGGCGACGACCTGTACTCGTACGACAGCCGCCGCTTCATGAAGGCCGCCCAGTACGTCGCCAAGTACAACCTCGGCTCCGAGGTCCCGTTCACCACCTACACCTGGGGCACCGGCCAGAGCTGCGCCCAGCAGTCCCAGACGGCGATCTCCTCGGCGTCCCGCGGCCAGGCCCGCCCGGTGTGGGCGATGCTCCACTACCACTACAACCGGCGTCTGAACCTCGACGACAAGTACATCGCCCAGATGGCGGCCTCCGTCGCGCCCGAGGGCGGCGGCGGGGACTACGGCTCCACCAGCGGCGGCTACGACCAGCTGGGCTTCGGCACCCTCATGTACGCCAAATAGCCGTCTCGGCGTCCCGTGCGGCGGAATAACCGGCAGTGATGTGGTGCTGTGGTGTCACCGGTGCACGAGCGCCGCGAAGGGCTGGTGGGCACATGACGGCTGACCGGACGGGACCCGTCGTCACCACACCGTACGGGGCGGTGCGCGGCAGGTACGAACACGGGATCGCCGTCTTCCGCGGCATCCCGTACGCCGCCCCGCCCTTCGGTCCCGGCAGGTTCCGCCCGCCCCGGCCACCCGAACCCTGGGACGGGGTGCGCGACGCGGTCGCGTTTGGACCAACGGCGCCAAAACCGCCGTACTCGGAGGCGTTCGCGCAGTACCTGTCCGACCCGGTCGTACCCGGCGACGACTGTCTCAACCTCAACGTGTGGACCCCCGAGCCGGGCCCCGGCGCCCGGCTCCCCGTCCTGGTGTGGCTGCACGGTGGCGCCCTGACCAGGGGATCCTCGGCCGTTCCGGTGTACGACGGGCGTGCCTTCGCGCGCGACGGCGTCGTCCTCGTCTCGGTCAACTACCGGCTGGGGGTGGAGGGCTACGGCCTGTTCCCGGACGTGCCCGCCAACCCCGGACTGCGTGACCAGCTGGCCGCCCTGCGCTGGGTGCACGCCTCGATCGAGGCCTTCGGCGGCGACCCCGGACGGGTGACCCTGGCCGGGCAGTCGGCCGGGGCCATCAGCGCCGGCGCCCTGCTCGCCGCACCCCAGGCGCAGGGCCTGGTGCGGCGGGCGGTGCTGCAGAGCGGGGCCCCGGAGGCCGCCGAACGCGACAAGGTGCGGCGCATGGTGCGCCGCATGGCGAACCGGCTGAAGATCCCCGCCACGGCCGAGGCCTTCGCCGCCGTCGACCGGGAGCTGCTGCTGCGCTACCCAGGCCGAGGTCGGCCGACTCAGCAGCCCGGTGCTGGGGGGTCCGGCCTTCGGCATCGTCGTCGACGGCGACCTCGTGCCCCGAGACCCGCTGCGGGCCCTCCTCGACGGCGAAGCCGCGCGCGGCGTCGACCTCCTCATGGGCTGACCCGGGACGAGTACCGGCTGTGGCTGGTGCCGGGCGGGCTGGTGGAGCACGTCGACCGGCTCGGCGCGGTCGCCCTGGCCGGTGCCATGGCCCGCTGTCACTGCGGCCACGAGGTGCCGCGCGGCTACCGCGCCCTGCACCCGAAGGCCTCGCCCTCCGAGCTCGTCGGCCAGCTGGTCACCGACCACCTGCTGCGCGTCCCGTTGCATCGCCTGGCCGACGCCCGCCCCGCGTCCTCGTACGTCTACGAGTTCGCCTGGCCCTCCAACCTGCCCGGACTCGGCGCCTGCCACGGGCTGGAGCTCGGCTTCGTCTTCGACACCGGGGACGTGCCGGAGTCCGCCCGCCTCGCCGGGGAGGGCGCACCGCAGGAACTGTGCGACACGATGCACGCGGCATGGGTGCGGTTCGCGACCGACGGGGATCCGGGGTGGGAGGCCTGGGATGCCGCCCATCCGGTCCGGATCCTCGGCGACGGTGAACCGTATACCGCATACGGGCCGCTGGATTCCGAGGTCGGTCTGTGGTCGATCGCCGACCGCACACCGGATCCCGTCGACGGCCCACACGCCGCCCGCAGCGCGGAACTCGCGACGACGGTGCGCCGACTGCGCCGGTCGATCGGCGCCCGCCTGCACTGACCCGCCGACGGACCACCGGGTCGAGCAGTCGGCAGCCCGCACGGTCGACCCGTCAGTGGTCCGCGGCGCCTGCCGGCTTCGCCACCGAGCCCCGCACCACCACGTGCGTGCCCAGCAGCAGATGCTCGTCGGCCGAGTCGGCGGTGTGGCCGAGGGCGGTCCGCACGGCGAGGCGGCCCAGCTCCTCGTAGGGCACGTGGACCGTGGTCAGGGCGGGATACAGATCGCGGGCGAACGGGATGTCGTCGTACCCGGCCAGCGAGACGTCGCCCGGCACGTCAAGGCCGGCCTCGTGCAGCGCGGTCAGCGCGCCCGCCGCCACCATGTCGGTGGCCGCCACGACCGCCGTGAAGTCGAGCCGCCGCCGCAGGGCCTGCCGCATCAGGCGGTGGCCCGAGTCGCGGGTGAAGTCGCCGTGCAGCACCAGCTCGGGGTCGGGTTCCAGCCCGCGGGCGCGGTGAGCCGCAAGATAGCCGCGCTCACGGCCCTGCGCCGTGGTGTGGTCCGGTTTGCCGCCCAGGAACAGCACCCGCCGGTGGCCCTGGGCGAGGACGTGCGCGACAAGGGCGTAGGAGCCGCCCTCGTTGTCGTACTCGATGACCGTCACCGGCGCTCCCGGGCCGAGCGGCGGCCGGCCGCACAGCACCAGCCGGGAGCCCGCCGACGCCAGCGAGTCGGCGATCCGGCGGGTGCGCATCCGGTACTCGGGGGTGTCCGCGGCGCCGCCGACCAGGATGACGGCGGCGGCCCGCTGGGCGCGCATCATCTCGATGAACTCCAGCTCGTGCCGGATGTCCCCGTCCGTGCTGCACACCAGGCACAGGTGCCCGAGCCGGGTCGCCTCGCGCTCCACGCCGTGCGCCATGTGCGCGAACGACGGCCCCGTGATGTCCTCCAGGACGAAGGCGAGCGTCGGCGTTCCGGCTCCGGCGACGGCCTTGGCGCGGGCGTCGGCGACGTAGTCCATCTCGCGCACCGCCCGCAGCACCCGCGTACGTGTGGCCGCGCTCACCGGGTAGTCCCCGCCCAGCACCCGCGACACCGTCGACGCGGACACCCCCGCCCGCGCCGCCACGTCCCGGATCGTGCTCCGCGCCGCGTCCCCGTTTTTTCTGGTCATGTCCCTAGCCCCTCTCCCCGCTCCCGGGGACAGTGGCAACATACCGGCAACCGGTTCCACCGCGGGGGGCCGAAGCCCAAAGGGGCGCGGGGCGGATCGGCACGGCCCCGGTCAGGCCGCGCCCACCGCCTGTGCTATCGACGTGATCGCCCGCGGACCCACCCGGCAGCAGCCGCCGATCAGCCGAGCGCCCGCCCTGCGCCAGGCCTCGACCTGCTCGGCGGTGAAGCTTGCACGGCCGTTCCACGCCCGCGCCCCGGCGTCCCAGGCCTCGCCGCTGTTGGGATACACCACCACCGGCTTGCCGGTCACCCGGACGGCGGTCTCGATCGCGTGCTCCACATCCTCGGGCGCGCAGCAGTTGACGCCGACCGCGATCACCTCGTCCGCGTCCGCGGCCAGGGCGAACGCCTCCTCCAGGGACTGTCCGGCGCGGGTCCGACCACCGTCGACGGTGTACGAAAGCCAGGCGGGCGTATCCAATCCACGCACCGCCCGCAGCAGCGCCGCCGCCTCGTCCGCGTCCGGCACCGTCTCCAGGGCCAGTACATCGGGCCCGGCCGCCGCCAGCACCTCCAGGCGGGGCCGGTGGAAGCGCTCCAGCTCGGCCACGCTCAGTCCGTACCGGCCCCGGTACTCGGAGCCGTCCGCGAGCATCGCCCCGTACGGGCCGACGGAAGCCGCCACCCACAGCGGGCCCGCGACCCCCTCGGCGTGGGCCTGCCGGGCCGCCTCCCGGGCCAGCTCCACGCTCAGCGTGAGCAGCCGGGCCGCCTCCTCCCGGCCGATCCCGCGCTTCGCGAAGCCCTCGAAGGTCGCCTGGTAGCTCGAGGTGATCGCCACGTTCGCGCCCGCCTCGAAGTAGGCGAGGTGCGCCTCGGTGATCGCCTCGGGCCGTTCGGCGAGCAGCCGTGCCGACCACAGTTCGTCGCTCAGGTCGTGCCCGGCGGACTCGAGCTGGTTGGACATGCCGCCGTCGAGTACGACGGTGCCGGCGGCGAGGGCCTCGGTGAGCGGGGGAGGGGTGTCGCTGGTCATGCCCCGACGCTAGTCCACGAGGACCCGGACAGCCGAGTGTGTCCAGTACGTGAACAGATCGCCCACCATGTGGGATGCCGGGTTACGATCACGCACCTCCCCGCACCTGCCACCCCGGAACCGCCATGACCTCCCCCAGTCCCACCGGGACCACCCGGCCGGAGCTCTCCCCTGCTCCGAGCCGCCGCGCCTTCGGCCTGACCGCCGCCACCGCCCTCGTCATGGGCAACATCATCGGCGGCGGCATCTTCGCGCTGCCCGCGACCGTCGCCCCGTACGGCACGGTCAGCCTGCTCGCCTTCCTCGTCCTGTCCGTCGCCGCCGTGCTCCTCGCGCTGCTCTTCGGCAGGCTGGCCCGGCGCAGCCCGGTCACCGGTGGGCTGTACGTGTATCCGCGCGACGCCTTCGGCCCGTTCGCGGGCTTCCTGTCGGCGTGGTCGTACTGGACGATGTGCTGGGTCAGCATCGCCGCCCTCGCGGTCGCCGTGGTCGGCTACGTCGACGTCCTCGTACCCCTGCACGGCAACCACCTGGCGGAGGGTCTCGTCGCCCTCGCCGCGCTCTGGCTTCCGGCGGCGGCGAACTTCGCCGGGACCCGCTGGGTCGGCGCGGTGCAGATCGTATCCACCGTCCTGAAGTTCGTACCCCTGTTGCTGGTCGCCACCGTCGGCCTGTTCTTCGTCGACACCGACAACTTCGGCCCGTTCAACGCCTCCGGTGACAGCGTCCCCGGCGCCGTCGCCGCCTCCGCCGCGTTGCTGCTCTACAGCTTCCTCGGTGTGGAGTCGGCGGCGGTCAGCGCGGGCGAGGTCGACGACCCGGAGCGCACGGTCGGCCGCGCGAGCGTCCTCGGTACCCTCGGCTCCGCCCTCGTCTACCTCCTCGGCACGGTCGCCGTCTTCGGCCTGGTCCCGCACGACCGGCTCGTGAACTCGGGGGCGCCGTTCGCCGACGCCGTGAACGCGATCACGGGCGGCCACTGGGGCGGCACCGCGATCGCCCTGGTGGCGGTCGCCTCCATCACCGGCTGCCTCAACGGCTGGATCCTGATGGCGGCGCAGATGCCGTACGCCGCCGCCCGCGACGGACTCTTCCCCGCCCCCTTCGCCAGGATCGGCAGGGGCGGGGTACCCGGTTTCGGCGTGTGGGCCTGTGCGGTCCTCGGCACGCTCCTGATCGCCCTCAACTACACGGCGGGCCCGGACACCACCTTCCGCGTCCTCGTTCTCATCACGACCTTCACCGGCTGCGTCCCGTACCTGCTGTCGGCGGCGGCCCAGTTGTACTGGCTGGCCCGCGGTACCCGCGACCGGGTCCGCCCCGCCGGCCTCACCCGTGACCTGATCGTCGCGGCCCTGTCCTTCGCCTTCTCCTTCTGGCTGATCGCGGGCGCCGGTTACGCCGCCGTCTACCAGGGCGTGCTGTTTCTCTTCGCGGGCATCCCGGTGTACGTGTGGCTGCGCGGCCGCCGGGAGCCGGCGGAGCAGCCCGCACAGCCCGGCGCCGGGCCTCAGTGAGCCGCGTGCCGTCCGCCGCCGCGTCCGCCCCTGCGCCGGATGCGCCGACCCGCCGGGAACACCAGGCCGCCCAGCAGGCCGAGCGCGAGGACGTACGGCCACCAGCCGAAACCCTCGGCCGTGGCGCTCGTGTTGCGGGTGTCGGCCGTGGCCGGGCCGCTGGTGGACCCCGCCGCCTCGACACGAACCGAGGGAGCGGAACCGGGGGAGGCGGCCGTCAGGACGACGTCGTTGCCGTCACCGCCCCGGTAGCTGATCCGGTAGACGGTGTCGGCGAGTTTCAGCCGGTCCCCTTCACCCAGCCCGTCGAAGGTGCCGGTGGTCCTGGCGCGACCCGTGTTGTCGATCAGGGTGATCTCCCGGGCGGGGGCGGTCCCGGCGGCCGCCATGTCGAGGGCCCCGGCCAGGCGTAGCCTGCCCGCCACCTTCAAAGGCCTGCCCCGGACGACCAGTTCGGCCTTCGCGTGCTGGGTGTAGTCCCCGGTCACCGTCAGTCCGCCGGCCACCAGTCCGT
Organism: Streptomyces sp. NPDC001843; assembly: GCF_042891955.1. NCBI lineage: Bacteria > Bacillati > Actinomycetota > Actinomycetes > Kitasatosporales > Streptomycetaceae > Streptomyces > Streptomyces sp. NPDC001843. The sequence goes on from NZ_JBIATQ010000005.1 coordinate 182,838, forward strand.
CGTTGGTCACCGAACCCTTCACCGTGCCCTTGCCGGTGAGCGCGGTCGCCACCCGCAGCCCCGGGGCGCCCGGGTCCAGCCGTGCGCCCGAGGCAAGCTTGACGGCCCTGCTGTGCGTGAGGGTCGCTCCGGAGCGCAGGGCCAGCGTGCCTCTGGTGACGGTCGTGGGGCCCGTGTACGTCACCGCGCGGCCCGTGAGCGTGGTCGTCGCGGCACCGGACTGGGTGAGGGAGCCGCTGCCACTGATCCGGGACAGCGCCAGAGCCCTGCTCCTGTTGTTCAGTACGAGTGAACCATTGTCGACGATCTTGTAGAGGTCGCCTTTTGTGTACAGTCCACCGTCGCCACCGGACTTGCCGCTGCCCAGCCGCAGCACGGCGTTCTTCTCCACGGTCGTCGAGCCGTTGTAGTACTGGACGGCGGCGAAGGTGACGTCGTTGCCCTTCGTGCCCTTGACGACGATGTCGCCGGCGCCGGGGGCGGCCAGCGTGTCGTGGAACTTGCCGCCGCCGATGGGAGCGCCCAGCGTCACGGGCCCGTTGTAGTCGAACGTCAGCAGGGAACGGGACCGGGCCGCCAGCAGATTGATGTAGACGGTCTCGGCGGTGCCCGGCATGAAGATCTTGTTCGTGGTGCCGTCACCCCACTGGACGTTTGCGCCCTTGATGTTGGTGCCGCGCTTGTTGACGTTCTTCCGTGCGGGCGTCCAGTTCAGGGCCGGGTCGCTCAGCGAGGGGTTGGTGTCGCCGCCCTGGTCCGACCAGCTGTACTGGCCGGTGAGGACGACCTTGCTGCCCGGCCGTGACTGCACGTTGATGTCGCTGCCGTATTCGCGCTGGTAGAAGTCCATCCCCATGGTGACGGTCTGGCCCAGCGGGGTGTCCACGGTCCAGGTGCCCTGGTTGAGGACCTTGCGCACGTTCGGCAGCGAGGTCGCGTACTCCGGTCGTCCGGCGTTCAGCTGCGTGCCGTTGTCGATCACCCCGGAGAAGGGATGGGTGCCGGAGAGGTCCCAGGTGCCCCAGAGGAACCTCGGCTGGGTGATCAGGCCGGAGCCGCTGATGGTCCCCAGGTTGTAGGCGCTCCTGAGGGACAGCCGCAGGCGGCCGTCGACCCGGATGTTGTCCTGGTTGAGGCGGAACGCCGGGGTGTTGTAGGGGAAGTGGCCGATCAGTCCGGTCGTGCCGCCGTCGCCGTACTGCAGGGTCGCCCCGCGCTCGACCGTGATCGCCGGCGGGTCGGGGTGGGCGACGGTGACGTACGGGTGGTTGCCGCCCTGTGTGCGCACGACCTGCCGCTGCCGGGACCTGGGCAGGGTGAAGTCGCTGTCCTTCGTGAGGACCAGTGTTCCGCTGCCGCGCACGGTGAGGGTGCCCTCGCCGCGGAAGACACCGCCGTACGTCGTGGTTCCGGCGGGCACGGTGACCACGGTGTCGCCGCTGAGTGTGACGTCCCGGCCCGCGAGGACATCGGCGGTGGCGTCCCGGGGGCCGGCCGCGGCCGGGGGAGCGCCGACCATGAGGACGACGGCCGCCAGGGCGCCGGTGATCGCTGCTGTGGTGTGGAGATGGCTGTGCACAGTGCGGAGACGTCCGTAGCCGGGGGCCGATAACAGAAATTCGCTGCGGGACCACTCGAGCGGCTGCGCGACAGCTCGCAGAAGCTCCGGGACCTCTCGCAGAAATCGCTTACCCCCGGTCCCGTCAGACCCGTTGACCTCCCGGTAACTCACCCTTACCTTTTCGGCGTTCGTAATGACAACTGGTGTTCGCCATCTCGAACCGTGCCCCGTCCCCCACCGAGAGGCAGTCCGCATGAGCCGCGATCACGACCTGCCCCGAGTTCCCAGCCGCAGGGTGGTGCTGAAGGGCGCCGCGGCCGGCGCCTTCCTGGCCGCCGCGTCCGGCGCGCCCGCCGTTGCCGCCCACCGGAAGGCGGCCCCGTACGTCAACCCCCTTGTGCCCCGGCGCGCCGACCCGCACGTCACCCGTCACACCGACGGCTCCTACTACTTCACGGCCACCGTGCCCGAGTACGACCGCATCGTCCTGCGCCGCTCGCGCACCCTGAACGACCTCTCCACCGCCGCCGAGTCGGTGATCTGGCGGGCACACACCACCGGCCCGATGGGCGCGCACATCTGGGCGCCGGAACTGCACCGCATCGACGGCAAGTGGTACATCTACTTCGCCTCCGCGCCCGCCGAGGACGTGTGGGCCATCCGCATCTGGGTCCTGGAGAACGCGCACCGCGACCCGTTCAAGGGAACCTGGGTGGAGAAGGGCCAGATCAAGACGGCCTGGGAGACCTTCTCCCTGGACGCCACCACCTTCACCCACCGCGGCAGCCGCTACCTCGCCTGGGCCCAGCACGAGCCCGGTATGGACAACAACACCGCGCTGTGGCTGTCGGAGATGTCCGACCCCTGGACCCTCACCGGCCCCCAGATCCGGCTCTCCACCCCGGAGTACGACTGGGAGTGCGTCGGTTACAAGGTCAACGAGGGCCCGTACGTCCTGAAGCGCAACGGCCGCCTGTTCCTCACCTACTCCGCCAGCGCCACCGACTACCACTACTGCGTCGGCATGCTCACCGCCGACGCCGACAGCGACCTGATGGACCCGGCGAGCTGGTCCAAGTCGCCGACCCCGGTCTTCACCAGCAACGACACCACCAAGCAGTACGGCCCGGGCCACAACTGCTTCACGGTCGCCGAGGACGGGCGCACCGACGTCCTCGTCTACCACGCCCGCCAGTACAAGGAGATCACCGGCGACCCGCTGAACGACCCCAACCGCCACACCCGGATCCAGAAGCTCGGCTGGAAGCCGGACGGCACCCCGGACTTCGGCGTCCCCGTCGCCGACACCGTGAAGGAGGGCTCCTGAGATGAGACGCGCGTACGCGATCCTCCTGGCCCTGTGCTGCGCCCTCGCCGCGGCACTGGCGACCGCCGGGCCCGCACAGGCCGCGGCCGAGACGATCACCAACGGCACGCAGTTCGCGGACACTTCGGGCAACGCGGTGCACGCCCACGGCGGCGGAGTCATCAAGGTCGGCTCGTACTACTACTGGTTCGGCGAGGACCGCAACTCCGACAACACCTTCAAGTACGTCGACGCCTACCGCTCCACCGACCTGAAGAACTGGGAGTTCAGGAACCACGTCCTGACCCGGTCCAGTGCCCCGGAGCTGGGCACCGCCTACATCGAGCGGCCGAAGGTCGTCTACAACGCGTCGACCGGCAAGTTCGTGATGTGGATGCACAAGGAGAACGGCACCGACTACAGCGAGGCCCGCGCGGCCGTCGCCGTCTCCGACACGGTCGACGGGACGTACACCTACAAGGGCAGCTTCCGCCCGCTCGGCTCGTACATGTCCCGGGACATCACCACGTTCGTCGACACGGACGGCACGGCCTACATGGTCTCCGCCGCCAACGAGAACTACGACCTGCACATCTACCGGCTGACCGCCGACTACACCGGCATCGCGAGCCTGGTCGCCAACCCCTGGCCGGGTGGCCACCGTGAGGCACCCGCCCTGTTCAGGCGGAACGGCGTCTACTTCATGCTCACTTCGGGCGCCACCGGCTGGAACCCCAACCAGCAGCAGTACGCCACCGCCACCTCCCTCGCCGGCCCATGGACCTCGATGAGAGACGTCGGCGATTCGACGGCCTACGGATCGCAGACCGCATACGTTCTTCCCGTGCAGGGGACGTCCGGCACGTCGTACCTCTACATGGGCGACCGCTGGGGCAACTCCTTCGGCGGCACCGTCAACGACTCCCGCTACGTGTGGTCGCCGCTGACCTTCCCGACCTCCACCTCGATGTCCATGTCCTGGTACCCGGAGGTCACCGTCGACACGGCCGCCGGGACGGTCGGCGGGACCAGCGCCACGTACAACACGCTGATCGCGCGGCACAGCGGCAAGTGCGCCGACGTGACCGGTCAGTCGCTGTGGCAGGGCGCCCAGATCAAGCAGTACGGCTGCAACGGCGGCACCAACCAGAAGTACTGGTTCAAGTCCGTGGGCAGCGGCTACTACCAGCTCGTGGTCAGGAACAGCTCCCTGTGCGTGCAGGAGAACGCCAACGCCGTCACCCAGGAGAACTGCAGCGGCTCGGCCACCGGCCAGCAGTGGTCGCTGACCACCTCCGGCTCCTACGTGAACGTCAAGTCGCGTGCGACCGGCGAGTGCCTGGACGTGTCCGGCGCGTCCACCGCCGACTCCGCCGCGATCATCACGTACACCTGCAACGGCGGTACCAACCAGCAGTGGACACGCGGATCATGACGCCGGCGGCTCAGGCCAGCAGGTCGATCGCGTCGATCGAGGTGCCCGCGCTCAGATAGGACGTCGTCCCCGAGCCGCTCACCACGTGGATCTTCAGCGTGTTGTACGCGCCGGTGTCCGTCAGCCAGGCGGACGCCGGGACGCTGTAGGTGAAGGTGTGGTTGTTGCCCCGATAGGAGCCCACGGTCAGCGACCGGGTGCTGGGCTGGGTGGGCGGCGAGGGGACGGCCGACGTCCAGGCGTCGTTGACGACGACCTGGGGGCGGCCGTTCGCGTAGGCGGTCGTCACGCCGATGCGCAGGGTGTGCGCGGCGGCGGCCTGCGCGGCCGTCAGCTTGAAGTAGACGACGATGCCGCTGTTGACGTCCTTCCAGAGGTAGCAGGGGAACGCCGAGGTCTCCGTGCCGCTGCCGATGACCACGTTGCCGGTCCAGGACGCGGCCCGCACGTCGGACGGATGCGCGTACGTCATCAGGTCCGCGTTCTTGAAGCCGCTCGGCGTGCCGTTCCAGTCGCCGATCCGCCAGATCGCGCTCGCGTTGCCCGGGTCGTTGGAGGAGGGGACGGTGAGGGTGTTGACCGTGGTCGTCGTGCCCGCGGTCACGGTCACCGATGTGCTGTACACCGCCAGCTCGCCTTTGTAGACAGTCAGCGTGTATGCACCCGGCAGTACACCGCCGACCGAGAAGTGGCCGTCCGACGCCCGCGCCGACCCCCAGTACTGCGCCGCCGAGTTGGCGAGCCCCACGGTGTACGGGTACGCCGTGTTCCGCCCGGAGATGCCGACGCCGGCCACCCGGCCCCGGCGGCTCGCCGGCACGTATCCGGAGATGCCCAGCGAGTCCGCCCAGGAGGTGGTCAATGTCCCCGGGAACAGCGCGGAGGAGGGCGCCCCGCCGTCCGTGAAGGCGATGACATAAGGGCCCTGGAGACCGTAGCGCTCGGCCTCCGTCTGGTTCTCGCCGTAGTACAGGATCTCGTACAGGCCGCCTCCGTCCGCGCTCTGGTGGCGCAGCAGGGAGCGGTAGAACGGGCCGCCGGAGGCCTTCTCGTGGTTGCTGCGCACGATCCACAGGCCGACGCCGCCGGTGGCCCAGCCGATGTAGTCGTAGTCCATCACCCGCAGCTTCGAGTAGTGCTTCGAGCGGGTCTGCCCGTCGGACTTGGCGAACACGTCCGAGGCTTCGACGGTGCTGGTGGTGTACGTGTACGAGTCGGGCTGGTCGTTGGGGAACAGGCCGGCCTTGACGCGCACGATGTACCGGGTGGCGCTGACCGAGGAGTCCGCCTTGTTGGTCCACAGGTAGATGTTGTTCTCGCCGCTGCGGGCCGCGTAGTAGTGCTTGAGCGTGCCGTGCGCGACCGAGATGAGGATCGTCGTTCCCGACTGCTCGACGGTCACCGTGGACGTGCCGAGGCCGGACTCGATGTGGGAGTTCTTGCCGCCGTAGCCCTGGTACTCCGTGCCGCGGTAGACCAGCGAGGTGAGGTCGCCGTTGGTCTTGCTGACCTTGAAGACCAGGTTGGCGCCGGTGTCGACGACGTAGCTGGAACCGTCGTCGCGGTAGCCGAAGCCGGCGGCGGAAGCGGCGGAAGCGGCGGACGCGGAGGCCGCAAGCGGTCCGGCGAGGGCGGCCGAACCGGCGGCGGCCGTGCCGAGCACGAAGGTACGGCGTCCGACCGGTCTGTTCACGGATCCGGACATGGGGGTGCCTCCTTCAGAGGTGTGGGGGTGCGGGTGTCTGGCAGAGTGACAGTTGAATCGATTTCGCGAAAGGGCTTTCACCGAGAGGCAGTCGGCTGTCTCGGAAAAATCGCCGGAGATCTAGAAAGCGCTTGCGAGGAGCGGTACGGTCCAGCGGCCAGGTGTGTCGCCGTGACGGAGGAGCCAGGAGTGAGACGTTTCACCGGTGTGCGTACGGCCGCGCTCGCGGCGACGGCCCTGACGGCCCTGCTGTCGGCCGCGCCCGCCCACGCCCACGACCGGCAGCCGCCCCTCGGCATCGCGCACTGCACCGCCACCGCCTGCCACTTCGACGTCCCGCCCGGCACCTACGACGTGAAGGTGGTCCTCGGCGGCGCGACCGCCTCCAGCACGGCGGTCACCGGCGAGACCCGGCGCGCCCTGCTGCCCGAGACCTCCGTCGCCGCCGGTGAACGCGCCACCCGCGCCTTCACCGTCGACGTCCGCACCCCGGAGGGCGAGCCGACCGGCGCCGACGGCACCCCTGGCCTGGACCTCGCGTTCGGTGGCTCGGCACCCGCGCTCGCCGGCATCAGGGTGACCCCCGCCAGGCACCCCCGCCAGATCCTCCTCATCGGTGACTCCACCGTCTGCGACCAGCCCGCCGACCCGTACTCCGGCTGGGGCCAGCAGCTCCCGCAGTACCTCGGCAAGGGCCTGTCCGTCGCCAACCACGCGGACTCCGGGGAAAGCACGGTCACCTATCTGCAGAACCCGCAACTGTGGGGCACCGTCCAGCCGCTGATCCGCCGCGGCGACCTGGTCCTGATCCAGCTCGCCCACAACGACAAGACGACGGACGAAGCCACCTACCGGGCGAACCTCGAAACACTGGTGGCGGGCGTGCGCGAGAAGGGCGGCCGGCCGGTCCTGGTCACCCCGATCGTGCGCCGCTGGTTCAACTCCGACGGCACCCTGAACAACGACACCGCCCTCCTGGTCAACGGCCTCGGCGTCAACCACCCCGAGGTGATCCGCCGGGTCGCCGCCGCCGAGCACGTCCCGCTGATCGACCTCACCGCGAAGACGAAGGCGCTGGTGGAGTCGCTGGGCGTGGAGGGCTCCAAGGCGCTGTACCTGTACAACGAGAAGAAGGACAACACGCACACCTCCGCGCACGGCGCCACGGTCTACGCCGGCCTGGTCCGCGACGAACTCCTCGCCCAGCACCTGGTCCCCACGGGCAGGGTGCGGGTGGAACAGTGACACTGGGGCGCCCCGACCGGAACCGGGGCGTCCCAGGCCCGGACCCCCGGCCCCCGGCCCCCGGCCCCCGGCCCCGGCCTCCGGCCCTTGGCGCCCGGCCCTGGAAGGAACCTGATGCACCTGCCCGCCGACGACCGCTCCCTCAGCCCCCGCACCGGCTACAGCCGCGCGCACTGGGAGGCCGCCGCCGACGCCCTGCTCGCCGCAGTGCAGCCGTACGCCACCGCCGACCGGGCGCTGTACCACCTGCCCGGCGAACGCGAGAGCTGGTCCGGCCGTCTCTCCGACGGTCTGGAGGGCTACGCCCGCACCCTCCTGCTGGCCGCCTTCCGCCGCGACGAGAACGCGCTCGGCCGCTATGCCGAAGGACTCGCCGCGGGCACCGCGGGCGTCTGGCCCCGCATAGAGGACCGCGGCCAGCCCCTGGTCGAGGCCGCCTCGATCGCGCTCGCGCTGCGCCTGACCCGCCCACTGCTGTGGGACCGGCTGGACGACGCCGTACGGCAGCGGGCGGCGGCCTGGCTCGCCGACGCGCTCACCGCCGAACCCTGGCCGTGCAACTGGGAACTGTTCCCGGTCACGGTCGGCGGCTTCCTCGCGGACATCGGCCACGAGGCCGACACCGCGCGCAAGGCGATCGACCACGGTCTGGAGCGCATCGAGCAGTGGTACGTCGGCGACGGCTGGTACACCGACGGCGACGGCCGCAAGTTCGACTACTACAACGGCTGGGCGATGCACCTCTACCCGGTGCTGCACGCCTTTCTCGCCGACGACCCCGCCCTGCTCGACCTCTACGGCGGCCGGCTCGAGACCCATCTCGCCGACTACGCCCGCCTGTTCGGCGCCGACGGTGCCCCGATGCACCAGGGCCGCTCCCTCACCTACCGTTTCGCGACGACGGCCCCGCTGTGGCTGGGCGCGCTGACCGGACGTACACCGCTGACGCCGGGGGAGACCCGGCGGCTGGCCTCGGGCGCGCTGAAGTACTTCCTCGAACGCGGCGCGGTCGACGAGCGGGGCCTGCTGACCCTCGGCTGGCACGGCCCCGACGAGACGGTGTTGCAGGGCTATTCCGGCCCCGCCTCCCCCTACTGGGCGAGCAAGGGCTTCCTGGGCCTGCTCCTGCCGCCCGAGCACCCGGTGTGGACGGCGGCCGAGGAACCGGGTCCGGCGGAGCGCGCGGACGAGGTGACACCGGTCGCGGCCCCCAACTGGCTGCTGCAGTCGACGCGTTCGGACGGTCTGGTGCGCCTGCACAACCACGGCAGCGAGGACGTCCGTTACGACCCGTACTACACGCGGCTCGCGTACTCGACGGTGACGCGGCCCTCGGCGTCGTACGACAACAGCGTGACCGTCGGCGGCGACTCGAGCCGCACCGGCATCGAACCGCTGGGCGTGGGCGACGGCTGGGTCGCGTCGCGGCACACGGCGGGCGGGGGAGCGCGGGTGACGGGCGTGGTGCTGGCGCGCGAAGCCGTGGAGGTGCGTGCCTTCATGGTCACGGGGGCGCGGCCCGGGACCGAGGTGTGCGTGACCGGATGGGCGGTCCCTCCGGGCGAGGAGATCCGAGCGTGGGGGAGGGACGGTGTCCGGGCCGAGATCCTGCCTGCCGTCGGCCTGGACGACACCCTCACCGGTGTCACCGGCGAGGGCCGGACGCTCTTCGTCGCTCTGGCTCGTCTCACCGGTGAGGCGGAGCCCGCTCCGCTGGCGGAGACGGTGAGTGTGCGGGCGGACCGGACGGGGGAGTTGACGGTCCGCTGGAGCGAGGGGCCCGCGGTCCGGGTTCGCTGGGTCGGCTCCGGGGTGGAGGTCGTGCCGGAAGCCTGAGCCGCTTCGGCGGCTGCGGCAGTATGAGCGTCATGGGTGGGAGAGACGAGTTCGTCGAACTGCTGGAGCGGGCCGGACTGGAGGTCGTGGGGGACCGGGTGGTCGAGGAGGTGCTGCCGCCCCCGGCCGCATGGCGGCGCGTCATCCGCTGGGAGGCCGAGCCGACCGTGACCGTGGAAGCGGACCGGCCCGATGCGGAGGCTGGCCCTGGACGATCCGGAGTCGACGCCGGACCTGGTGGAGCGACTGAGCCGGGACACCAGTGAGGAGGTACGGTACCGTGCCGCGACCGACCCGCGGCTGCCGGCCGTGGCCGCCGCGCGGCTGCTCGAGGACCCCCACGAGCACGTACGGCAGGCGGCCGCCCTCCACCCCTGTCTGCCGGTCCGGATCCTGACCCGGTTGCTGCGGGGCACCGGCAACGCGGAGACGGCTGCCCGCAATCCGGCGCTGCCCGTGGAGGTCATGCGCCGGATGGCCGAGCTGATGCAGGCATCTGTCAGGGCGTCAGACGGGCGACGGGTCGTCAAATTCGTTTAGCTTTTGCACGGACCTCCACGACAATCCATGCCCATGACTTCCAGAATCCGTCACATCACTGTCCACTGCGCCGACGCCTACGCGCTCGCCGCCTTCTGGTCCCAGGTACTGGAACTGCCCCTGCACGAGGAGGACCACCCGGGTGACGAGGAGGTGCTGATCGAGGGTGCGGGGATGCTCTTCGTCGCCGTGCCGGACGCCAAGAACGTCAAGAGCCGGGTCCACCTCGACATCCAGCCGCAGGACCGCACCCGTGACGCGGAGGTCGAACGGCTGCTCGCCCTCGGCGCCCAGCTGGTCGACGACCACCGCAAGCCGGACGGCAGCGGCTGGGCGGTCCTCGTCGATCCCGAGGGGAACGAGTTCTGCGTGGAGCGCAGCGCGGGGGAGCGCGCGCAGTAGGACCCGTCGGCGCGCACACTTCGGCCGGCACCGAAGAGACGCGCGCCTAGCGTTCGGAGCATGACCGACACCGCACCCGACACGACACCCGACGCGACACCCGGCACCCCCGCGCGGTCCGTCACCGCCATGGTCGACCACGTGCTCGCCCTGGCCGCCACCTGGACCGCGTGGGACGGGACCGTCGCCCACGTCGACGACCGCGTCTACACCCCGCACAAGGCGATCCGCCGAGTGGCCGACCACCTGGTCGACCACCTGGCCGAACTGGAGTCCCGGCTGGCGGGCGCCGAGCCGCAGCCCGACCACTGGCACGCCTCCGCCATCACCACTGCGGCCGACCTCGCGCCCTTCACGGCCGAGGACCTCGACGAGGCCCGCAGCCGCCTCACCCGCCTCGCCCGGATCTGGGCGCACCGCCTGGACGCACTGACCGTGGAGCAGCTCGACGCCTCGCCCGGAGAGGGCTGGAGCTTCCGCGAACTCGCCCACCACCTCGCCGGGTCCACGTACTACGCCGACGCCATCGGTGACCTGTCGTGACGGCGTTCGCCGCACTCCACCGCCCGGGCGAACCCCTGCTTCTGCCGAACGCCTGGGACCACGCCTCGGCGGTGGCCCTCGCGGCCCGGGGCTTCCCCGCGATCGGCACCACCAGTCTCGGTGTCGCGGCGGCGGCGGGACTGCCCGACGGTGCCGCCGCGACCCGCGAGGAGACCCTGCGGCTCGCCCTGGGCCTCGGCGCCGAGCCGTTCCTGCTGTCCGTGGACGCGGAGGGCGGCTTCAGCGACGACCCCGACGAGGTGGGGGAACTGGCACGCGAGCTGTGGGCCGTGGGCGCCGTCGGCATCAACCTCGAGGACGGCAACGGGCCGTCCGACCGGCACGCGGCGAAGATCGCGGCGGTGAAGTCGGCCGCCCCCGGTCTCTTCGTGAACGCGCGGACGGACACGTACTGGCTGGGCGACGGGGAGGGCACGCTGTCCCGCCTGGACGCCTACCGGCAAGCCGGTGCCGACGGGGTGTTCGTCCCCGGACTGACCGACCCGCGGGGGATCACCGAGCTGGTCCGGCACCTCGACGTCCCCCTCAACATCCTCTACTCGCCGGCCGGGCCCGCCGTCGCCCGCCTCGCCGACCTGGGGGTGAGCCGCGTCAGCCTCGGTTCCCTGCTCTACCGCCGGGCACTGGGCGCCGCGCTGGACGCGATGACCGACATCCGCGGCGGCCGGGCACCGCACGGCACGGCACCCTCGTACGACGACGTACAGGCGCTGGTGCGCCGACCGGGCTGACCGCGCCCTCAGCGGGACGGGATCAGCGCCCCGGTGACCCGGTCGGCGAACGCCACGGGATGTTCGAGTGCGCCGAGGTGCCCGCCGGGGAACTCGGTGAAGGTCCCGCCGGTCCGCTCGGCCACCGACGCGGCGGTGTCGTGAAGGACCTGGCCCCGGGAGCCGGCCCCGGCGGCCACCGTGAGGCGGCCGGGGGACGCGGTGAAGGCCGGCGCGTACGCGGAGAACGGCTCCAGGACGTGGGCGAGGAACACCGCCATGGGTCCCTCGGCCGACGTCTGTCCCGCCCGCAACCCCTCGATCAGCCGGGCCCGTTGCTCCGCCCCGTCCGGCAGCAGCGTCACGCACGGCGGTTCGTGCGCGACGACGTGCCGCAGCCGCCCGGGGTGCCGGGCGAGCAGGTCGAGGGCCGCGATCGCGCCGGAGCTCATCCCGAGGGCGTACGCGGACTCGCCCGCCGCGAGCACCTCCTCCAGCACGGCGTACGCCCCCTCGCTCCAGTCCGCCACCCGCTGGTCCGCGACCGGGCGGCCGAGCCGTCCGTGGGCGAGACCGAGCGGGTCGTACGTCACCACAGTGAACCGCTCGGCCAGCCGCTCGGTGACCGGGCCGAGCCCCATCGGATGCCCGGCCCCGCCGGGGACGACGAGCAGTACGGGTCCGCTGCCGGCGATGTCGTAGTGCGGCTCAGTCATCGCGGTCCTTCTCTCGGTCCTTCTCTCGGTCCGTCTCCCGGGGCCAGTGCGCGAGGGCGATGTGCAGGGCGTCGACGGCCCGTTCCCAGGAGGCCTGTACGTCACGGGGGGCGCCGAAGCCGCCGGTGGACTCCAGGACGCAGTAGCCGTGGAACGTGCTGCGCAACAGGCGTACGGCGTCGGTGAGGTCGGGCTCGTCGAGGTCGTAGGCACGGAGCATGCCGTAGGTGACCTCGGCGGTGCGGCGCAGGGCGGGGGAGTCGGCGACCAGTTCCTGGTCGATGCGGATCTGGGTGGCCGCGTACCGGCCGGGCCGCTCGAGGGCGTACTCCCGGTACGCCCCCGCGAAGGCGACCAGCGCGTCCTTCCCGGCCCGCCCGGCCACGGCCGCCGCGATCCGCTCGACCATCTCGCCGCCCGCGTACAGCGCGAGCCGGGTGCGCAGATCCTGCAGGTTCTTCACGTGCGAGTACAGACTCGCGTCCTTCACCCCGAACCGGCGGGCCAGCGCCGACAGGGTGACGTTCTCGAAACCGGCCTCGTCGGCGAGTTCGGCTGCCGCCGCGACAAGTCGCTCGACGGTGAGTCCCGCCCGGACCATGGGCCACCACCTCCTTGGATGCCTAGGTTGCATCCTAGGGCATCTAGGTTTGGTGGATGGCCCCTCCGTGCGGGCCTCAGCCGATCGGTGCGTACAGCACGCCCAGCTTGTCGATCTCCTGTCCCGCGCGGCCCGTGAAGCCCACGATCTGCCAGCCGGACGGGGCGGTGAGGGTGGTGGTGTCCGTTGCCGCCGTCCCGGACGACAGGGTGCGGCCCTTGTCGGTCGTGAAGGCGGCGGAGAAGATCCGGGTGTGGCCGTCCTTCTGACCCTCCGTCAGCTTCACGGAGGTGAGGTGCTCGCCGGAGGAGAGGGTGAGCGAGGCCGCCGTGCCACCCGTACCGCCGTGGGACAGGGCGGTACCGCCGTCGTGGGTCAGCGACACGCCGTCGAGACGGGAGCCGCCGCGCAGGGTGAGAGTGCGCGGTGAGGGAGTGGCGGGCAGGTCGTCGGCGTCGTTGAAGGCGGTGCCGTGGGGACCGCCGAAGAAGTCGCTCGCCCGCAGCCTGGAGTTGAGGGTGTACGAGAAGTCGACGGTGTGCGGGAAGTGGTCGGAGAGGTTGCCGCCGGAGGAGTCCAGGAAGGACGCCCATTCGTCGTTGTAACGGGTGGCGGAGAGGGAGACGAGGTCGCTGCTCCGGTAGAGGACCTTGTCGACGACCTCGCAGTCGTTCGACGGCGCGGAGGTCGGGCACAGCAGGGGGTCCGCGCCCTGTGCCGGGGCCGTACCGCCCTTGATCAGCTTCACCCACGCGTCCGTGAGCCCGTTGTCGTCCACGAGTGTGCGGATGTTGTCGCCGGTGCGGGTGTAGCGGGTGTTGGTGTCACCCATGACGATGACGGCGTTGCCCGCGGAGTTGGCCCGGATGAAGGCGGAGAGCTGCGCGATGTTGGCACGGCGGGCGGCGAGGGCGTCGTCGGTGTCGTCCGCGTTGGGGTGGGCGTTGTACAGGTCGACGTAGACGCCTTCGGCCAGCCGCACCCGGGCCAGCGTGAAGCCCTTCGGGGTCAGGCAGTTGGTGCCCGTGCAGCTGTTCCACTTGACGCGCTCGAAGTCGTCGAGGGGGTAGCGGGACAGGGTGTTGAGACCGTCACCGAAGGCCGCGCCCCCGCTGGTCGCGGTGCGGTAGGGGTGGTTGTCGCCCGCGTACAGGGCCGCGTGGTAGTTGAAGTCCTCCTGGACGTTCACGATGTCGTAGGGCGCCAGCCGAGGCGAGATCAGGGGCGTGTTGGTCGCCGGATGGCTGGAGCTGAGGCCCTCGGGGAGGCCGGCCACGTTGTAGGTCAGCACGTTGAAGGTGCCGGAGGCGGCAGCGGTCTCCGCCTGCGCGGTGCCGGCCGACGCGGTGAGCCCGGCCAGGGCGAGCGCGCCCGCCGCGAGGGTGCCGAGGAGTTGTCTCATGGGTCGCATGGGGCCCATGTTCATGTCAACGGACCCGTTTTTGAAGGCCAGTTGAGAAAACTGTTCAACATTTGTGCGTGACGTCCTGGTGCCGCCGCACCGGACAGCCCGCAGTCACGGCCGCGAGGGCCGACCAGGCGGCGCCGCGCTCCTCGTGGTCGTGCACCGTGGGCGCGGGAGTGCCGCCGGGGGTGAACACGACGTAGCAGAGTGGGAGGTACGACAGCTCTCCCCACTCCTCCAGCCGGTGGCCCCGGGCCAGGACCCGGCCGCAGCGGGCGCAGCAGATCCACGGGACCAGGAACAGGCCCGGCGCCGGAAGGTCCGTCAGTACGGACCCGGCGGGGAGCGGCTCCCCGGCGTCGTCCGGGAACACCCGCAGCCGGGCGGCGTCCGCGGCCGGTCCGCACCGGGCGATGTCCGGGCCGAGCTGGTCCCACACCCCCCACTGCTCGGCCATCACCGCCAGCTCGGCCCGCGCCGACTCGTCCACGGCCAAGCCCTGTTCGTGGATCTTCTCCACCAGCACCGTGAGCCCGTCCTCCTGCTCACCGATGTCCCAGCAGCCCTGCACCACGTCCACGTCCACCGGATCGGGCAGCAGGGCGGCCAGCCGGCTCCACCGGGCGGCTTCGTCGGCGTACGGCGGCGGCAAGGTGCCGTCCGTCATCCGTTCACCCCCGTGTAGTGGTTGAGGCTCCACCGCCACAGCAGCCGGGACAACAGGTAGGCGACGGCGCCCAGCAGCGGTGACGCGGCGGCCAGCCAGTACGGGGCCCCGGTCTGGTGGCCGTGGCCCGTGAGCACCGCCGCCGGGAAGTAGGCGACGAACGCCAGCGGCAGGCCGTACGTCAGGAACCCGCCCACCGCCCTCGGCAGGACGTTCAGCGGATAGCTGCCGAAGGTGCCGAGCAGCTCCTCCAGCCAGAAGCCCCAGTAGCCGGCCGCCGGGAAGCGCAGCGAGGCCGCGGCGACCACCGTGAACAGGGCCGCCTCCATGAGCATCCCGCCGAGGACGGCCAGGATCAGGTAGGTGGTCCGGCCGGCCGTCCAGTCCAGGTGGCTGCGGCCCAGGGCGCCCACCATCAGGCCCGTGGCCACCGTCAGGTCGCCGATCGCGTTCGTCGGGAAGAACTGCAGCTGGATCTGGCGGTGGACCGGCATGGGCCGCAGCAGGTATCCGTCGATCCTCCCCTCCTGGATGTGCCGGCCCAAGCCGTGCATCCGGCCTAGGATCAGCACGAACAGGCCGTGTGCCAGCATGCGGGTGGCGGGGATGAGGAGGACGTCGGAGCTGTCCCAGCCGCCCATGCCGGTGAACCGGGTCAGCAGCACCGTCGCGAAGACGATCACCGACACCTGCCAGACCGCGCCGATCGCGATCATCATCAGGAACTCGGTGCGGTACTCCAGTTGGGCGCGGAAGTTGAGACGCGTGATGCGCCAGGCGATCCGTACGGCGTTCACGGTCAGCCTCCCTGCGAGACGACACGGCGGCCGGCCCGCCGCCACAGGAACCGGGTGAGGAACCGCAGGGCCACCACCCAGCCGGCCTGGACGGCGAGCTGGGCGCCCGCGTCCGCCAGCGGGATGCGGCCCACGTACAGCGACAGCGGCACGCTCAGCGTGGCCTGGAACGGCAGGAAGCCGCTCAGCACCACGAACCAGTGCGGGAAGAACCACAGCGGCGCGTACACGCCGGACAGCAGGTTCTGCGCGAAGACGAGGATGAGGATGGCGGCGTCGTTGCGCAGCGTCCAGAAGCACAACTGGTCGATGAGCAGCATCACGTAGTGCAGCACCCACTGCCCGAGCAGCAGGCTCAGCGCGAACACCCCGGCCACGGCGGCCGACCGGGGAGGCTCGACCACGCCGACCGCGAGACACACCAGGTATCCGGCGAAGGCCCACACGAAGCCGTACAGCTGCTCGCCCAGCGCGCGCAGCGCGTAGTAGCGGTGGGGCGACAGCGGACGCATGTACCAGTACACGATGGTGCCGTAGTGCAGGTGCTGCACGACCGAGTCCCGGGCCGCGTACTGGTCCAGCTCCCGCAGGCGGGAGGCGAGCACGGCCAGCACGGCGTAGGTGACCGCCTGGTCGCGGGTGAGCCCGGCCGTCGTACCGGTGTGCGCGTACAGGCCGCGCCACAGGGACGCCACCAGCACCACCTGGACGCTCAGTCTGAGCAGAGCGGCGGTGACGCGGGGCGGGGTGTACAGCTCGCCGAGCGGGGTGACGCGCGCGGCGCGCCAGGCGACGGGGATCGCCATGTCACACCGCCTCGGCGTGCGCGTAGGCGGCCCGCATGACGTCCTCCAGGTCGGCCTCGTCCAGGGCTATGTCCGTCACCTCGTACCGCTCGACGACCAGCTTCAGCGCCTGGTGCACCGTCGGCGCGGCGGAGCCGTCGGTGCCCTCGGGGCCGAACACCACCTGCGGACCCTCGCGCCGCACCACCGCCACACCGGGCAGCGGCACGATCTCGGCGTGCGGATCCGCGAGCGTCACCCGCACCTGCCACGTCGAGCCGAACCTCCTGCGGATCTCGTCCAGCGTGCCGTCCAGCACCAGCCGCCCGTGGTTGACCAGTACGACCCGCTCGGCGAGCCGCTCCACCTCGGTCATGTCGTGCGTGGTCAGCAGCACGGTACGGCCGCGCTCGGCGACCTGGTACCGGAGGAACTCGCGCACCTGTTCCTTGACCACCACGTCCATGCCGATGGTCGGCTCGTCGAGGAAGACGACCGGCGGATCGTGCAGCAGGGCGGCGGCCAGGTCGCAGCGCACCCGCTGGCCCAGGGAGAGGTGACGCACCCGGGTGTCCCAGAACGAGGACAGCTCCAGCAGCTCGTCGAACTCCGCGAGCCGTGCGGCGTGCTCCTTCTTGGGCACTTCGTATATGTCCCGCAGGATCGCGAACGACTCCCGCACGGGCAGGTCCCACCACAGCTGGGTGCGCTGCCCGAACACCGCCCCGATGTTGCGGGCGTTGCGTTCGCGTTCCTCGTACGGCACCACGCCCGCGACCCGCGCCTCGCCGGCGGTGGGGGTGAGGATGCCGGTCAGCATCTTGATGGTGGTGGACTTGCCCGCACCGTTCGGGCCGAGCAGGGCGAGGAGCTCGCCCGGGGCGACGTCGAAGGAGATGTCGGAGACGGCGTGCTTGGCGACGCGCTCGGGGTTGACCAGGGACCTGAGCGCACCTGTGAAGCCGGGGCGGCGGACGGTGGTGTGGAAGGTGCGGGAGAGACCGCGGACCTCGATGTTACCGGTCACATTCATGGCCAGACGTGTCTCCTTCGGCGGCGGGAAACAGCGGGAAACAGCGGGGGACGGAACAAGCCCACACCCGCGTACGTCACATGCGCCACTGGTTTTACGGGCGCATGGTCGTACGCGGGTGCGGGCGGTGGCCCTGAGAGCCCTGCCGGTGTCTCAGGACCCTGTCGGTCCGTCGGTCTCCGAGAAGACGAACGAGAACTCGGCGGGCTCGGCGATCAGGTGGTACTGCGGCAGCGGGCCAGGGCCGCAGGAGGCGGTGCCGATGCCGTGCTGGCCGTGGTCGAGGTGGACCCAGACCGTCTCGCCCGGGGTGAGATCGGTGCGGTGGGCGGCGGCGTCCAGTTGCTCGGTGGTCCAGCGCCGGGCGCTGAAGAAGAACTCCGGGTCGCCCTCGATGCGCAGCCCGCCGAGCTCCGCCCAGCGGACGTCGGCTCGGGCACCGTTCTCCTGCGGACGGACATACGGGGTCTGCATACCGTCGACCGTCGACTGCCAGCGGCCGGCCATCGACGCCGCCCGGGTGTCCGGGTACGCCTCGCCGGGACCGCCGCCGAACCAGCTCACCGCGTCGGTGTCCGCGCCGGACAGCCCGAAACGGATACCGAGCCGGGGCAGCGGCAGCTGGGTCCAGTCGCCTTCCGGCGTCACGGAGACGGTCAGCTGTAGACGATCTCCGTCCGACGTCCACCGGTACACCGTCGACAGTCCCACCTCCCAGGCGGCCGGCGCCACCCGCGTCCGCACGGTGAGGGCGTTCTCACCGGCCTCCACCGCGTCGAGGCGGTGCCGCATGCGGTGCAGGCCGAACTTGCGCCACAGCTCGGCGTGGCGGATGTCGGTCTGCCAGGCCGCGCCGTCGTCGTTGTCGGTGGTCGCCCGCCACACGTCGAGACGCAGCCCGGTGACCTCGACCGGGCCGACCGCCCGGAGCGCCCCGGTGCGGGCGTCGAAAGAGGCCGGGCCCAGGGTGATCAGCTCCTCGCCGCTCACCGGCCCGGCGGTCGCGGCGACCGACGGCACCTGCCGGGCGGAGACGGGGAACTGGCCCCAACCCACCACATGGCCCTTCGGACCCCACGCCGTGTCGGCGGCGAGCAGCGCCCTTACCGTCCACTGCGTCTCACCGATCCCCGCCGCGGGCGCCTGAGGCAGCTTCACGTCGGCCGACTCACCGGCGGCGAGCACCGGCACGGACAGCGGGCCCGACTCGACCGTCTCGCCGTCCACCTGGTACGACCACTCGAAAACCAGCCCGGACAGGTCGGCGAAGTCGTGCTTGTTGGTGATCCGTACGGTCCCGTCGGCGAGGTCGCCACCGATACGGACCGGCTCGATCACCTTCTTGTACTCGACCAGACCGGGGGAGGGCCGCCGGTCGGGGAAGAGCAGCCCGTCGCAGACGAAGTTGCCGTCGTGCAGCTCCTCGCCGAAGTCGCCGCCATACGCGAAGCCGTACCGCTCGTCCTCGATGCCGTGGTCGATCCACTCCCAGATGAAACCGCCCTGGAGCCGGTCGTAGGACTCGAAGATCCGCTGGTAGTCGGCGATGCCGCCGGGGCCGTTGCCCATGGCGTGCCCGTACTCGCAGAGGATGAAGGGCAGTTCACGGCGCTTGTGCGTACCGCCGTCCAGCTCCTTGCCGATCGACTCGACCTCGGCGTGGCTCGCGTACATCCGCGAGTACATGTCGGTGTCACGGCAGTCGATGTCGCCCTCGTAGTGCACCAGCCGCGAGGAGTCCCGGCCGTGGATCCACTCGGCCATGGCGGTCAGGCCACGACCGGTGCCCGCCTCGTTGCCGAGGGACCAGACGACGACGGACGGGTGGTTCTTGTCGCGCTCCACCATGCGGGCGGCGCGGTCGAGCAGGGCCGGGGTCCAGCGGTCGTCGTCGACGGGGTTGTCCCGCCAGGCCTGCTCGGTGAAGCCGTGGGTCTCCAGGTCGCACTCGTCGATCACCCACAGCCCGTACTCGTCGCACAGGTCGAGGAAGGCCGGGTGCGGCGGGTAGTGGGAGGTGCGGACGGCGTTGATGTTGTGCCGCTTCATCAGCAGCACGTCCTCGCGCATGGTCTCCAGGTCCAGCGCGCGGCCCTTCTCGGGGTGCCACTCGTGACGGTTGACGCCCTTGAAGAGGATGGGCTTCCCGTTGACCTTGATGAGGCCGTCCTGGAGGACGACCGTGCGGAAGCCGATGCGCAGCGGGACGCGCTCGCCCTCGGTGACCAGGACACCGTCGTACAGCTTCGGCGTCTCCGCCGTCCACGCCTCGACCGGCACCGTCACCGGCTCGCCGGTCGCGACATCGATGTCCAGGGCGGGCACGGTCACCCGCCCGTCGACGTCGGAGTCGACGCGCAGGGTGCCCTCGCCCGTGACGTGGTCGTAGGAGGCGTGCACGAAGAAGTCGAGGACGGCGCCCGCCGGGCGGTGCAGCAGCGTCACGTCACGGAAGATGCCCGGCAGCCACCACTGGTCCTGGTCCTCCAGGTAGGAGCCCGCCGACCACTGGTGGACGCGGACGGCCAGCACATTGCCGGCGGGCTTCAGCAGATGGCCGACCGCGAACTCGTGCGGCAGCCGCGAGCCCTTGAACTCGCCGATGTCGGTGCCGTTCAGCCAGACGCGGGCGCAGGACTCGACACCGTCGAAGCGGAGCACCGCCCCGCCGGCCTCCAGGTCCCAGTCCTCGGGGAGGTCGAAGAACCGCAGGTGGTCGCCGGTCGGGTTCTCGGTCGGTACCCGCGGCGGGTCGACCGGGAAGGGATAGAGGTGGTTGGTGTAGATGGGGGAGCCGTGCCCCTGGAGGACCCAGTGGCCGGGGACCGACACCTCCGCCCAGTCACCGGCGTCGTACCCTCGCGCCGCGAAGGAGTCGTCCTCGGCGTCGACCGTCGCGGACAGTCTGAAACGCCAGTTGCCGTTCAGCGACAGGGACTTCGCGTCCGAGGACGCGTACCAGGCGCGCGGCGGCAGGCTGCCGCCGCCCGGCGAGACGTCCTCGACGTAGTCGGTGGTGGTACGGAAAGACATCGGTCTCCTAGCTCAGCCCTTGATACCGGTCTGTGCGATCCCCTGGACCAGCCAGCGCTGGAGGAAGAGGAAGACGAACAACAGGGGCAGGATGGAAATTGCGGTGGCCATGAAGATCGTGTGGAAGACGACGGTCTGGTTGGTCATGTAGTTCGACAGCGCGACCTGGACGGTCCACGAGTCCGGGCTCTGACCGATGACCAGCGGCCACAGGAAGGAGTTCCAGCCGCTGATGAACGTGATGGTGGCGATCGCCGCGAAGAAGTTCAGCGAGTTCGGCACGACGACACGCCAGTATGCGCCCCAGTAGCCCAGTCCGTCCACGCGCGCCGCCTCCTCCAGCTCCTTCGGGAACCCGAGGAAGTACTGCCGGAACAGGAAGCAGGTGAAACCGCTGAACAGACCCGGGATGATCAGACCCCGGTAGCTGTCCACCCAGCCGAGCGACGACACCAGCACGAAGCTGGGGACGAAGGTCACGGCGGTCGGGACCATCAGGGTGCCGAGGACCGCGTAGAACACCTTGTTGGCGTGCTTGTAGGGGATGCGGGCCAGGGCGTAGCCGGCGAGGGAGCAGATCAGCAGGACGCCGCTGGTGTGCAGGACGGCGACGATCGCGGAGTTCAGCAGCGACCGGCCGAAGGGCACCATGGGGTCGTTGAACAGCTCGCTGAAGTTCCCCCACTGCAGGTGCGTGGGGAAGATCTGCCAGTGCTCCCCGGTGATCTCGGGGTCCGTGGTGAGAGCGTTGCGGACCATGATGTAGAACGGGATCAGGAACAGGAAGGCGGCGACACTGACGGCGATGTAGAGGCCGGTGTTGCCCATGACGCCGCCCCCGCGCCTGGTGCGGCGGGGCTTGTTCGACGGCGGCGCGGTCCTGCCCGTCTCTGGTGCGGTGGTGGTCACTTGGACTCCTCCCCCCTTCCGAAGCCCATGATCTTGCCCTGGAACAGGGTGACCACGCAGATCAGTACGGTCAGGATGACGGCGCCGGCGCTGCCGGCCCCGTAGTCCTGGTTCTCGCCCAGGGCGCGGTAGTACAGCTCAACGAGCGGCGGACGGCCCCAGGTCGTCTTCGCCAGCAGGTTGAAGAACTCGTCGAAGGCCTGGTAGGCGGCGACGAGCAGCAGCAGGATCACCGCGGTCGAGGTGGCGCGCAGCTGGGGCAGCGTGATGTGCCGGAAGGTCTGCCAGCCGGGCTTGGCGCCGTCGATGGCGGCGGCCTCGTACAGCTCCTGCGGGATGTTCTGCAGTGCGGCCAGGAACAGGATCATGTAGAAGCCGGACTGGAGCCACAGGCGGGCGGTGACGATGACCAGCCAGTACCAGGGCGGGTCGGGGGTGATCAGCCAGGCGATGTTGTCGATCCCGAACCAGCCGAGGACCGTGTTGGCGAGGCCGAAGCGGACGCCGTTGAAGATGGACATCTTCCAGATCAGCGAGGCGGCGACATAGCTGCAGGCGGTGGGCAGGAAGAAGACCGAGCGGAAGAACGCCCGCATGAACCGGAGCCGGTTCACCAGCAGGGCCAGGCCCAGTGACATCGCCCAGGTGGTGGGCACGATGAACGCGGCGAAGACGGTGAAGGTGCCCAGGGAGCCGACGAAGTCGTCGTTCGTCAGCATGAAGTGGTAGTTGTCGAAGCCGATGAACTTGCTCGGCGTGACGGTGAAGCGGGCGTCGAAGAAGCTGAGGTAGACGCTCCAGCCGATCGGGACGTAGACGAAGATCGCCAGCCCGATCAGGAACGGGGCGGAGAAGAGCCAGAAGTTGAAGGTGCTGCTGGCCCGCAGACCCCGCCGCGGCTTGGCCTTGGAAGGCTTCGCCGGGGCGGGGCGCGCGAGGTCGCGCGTCGTGGTCGTCGACATGGTTGTTTTCCGTCCGCGGTCTATCCGAAGAGCTTCTTCAGCTCGCGGTTGACCGCCTTGTCGGCCTTGTCGAGGGCCGCCTCCGGGTCACCGCCCTTGCGGACGGAGTCGGCGAAGACGTCCTCCAGCGCGGTGATCATGGCCTGGGTCCAGCCGATGTTGTCGAAGTGCCCGAACTCGTTGAAGAGCTTGACGCCCTCGGCCGCGTTGCCCGACTTGAGCTTGGTGGCGGTGGCGGCTATGGACTTGCGCGGCGGGATGTGGAAGCCGTACGAAGTGGCCCAGTCCTCCTGGTACTTCTTCTGGTCGATCCACAGCCACTTCACGTACTCCTTGGCCGCGTCGACGTTCTTGCCCTTGGCGTTGACGAACATCGACCAGCCGCCGTTGTAGACCGACTGCTTGCCGTTGTCCGTGACCTTCGGGAAGGGGAAGATCCCCCAGTCGTCGCCGAGCGCCTGCTGGAACTGGGGCATCGCCCACATTCCGCAGAACTGGATCGCGCACAGGCCCTGGTTGAGCGCGGACGGGTCCCAGTAGTCGGTCGGGGCGCCGAGCAGGAGGTGGCCGCTGGTGAACAGCTTGCGCATCTTCTTGATGCCCTCGACGACGCCGGGCGTGTGGTAGGCGATCTGGTTCTTCTCGTCGAGGGTGTCGGCGCCCGCCGACCAGATCATCGGGTTGATGACCGCGTGCAGGTCGTTGCCGATGTAGAGGCCCTTGACCTTGCCGGTGGTGAGCTTGGCGGCGGCCTCCATCAGCTCGTCGAACGTCGTCGGGACCTTGACGTTCGCCTTCTCCAGCATCGACTTGCGGTAGAAGAAGAACTGCGGGTCGTCGATCATCCGGACGCCGTAGATCTTGCCGTCGACCGTGTGCGACTTGATGTCGGCCGCGTTGAAGTCGTCCTTGACCGGGTCGATGATGTCGCTGAGGTCCGCCACCTGGCCGCTCTTGACCATCTGGATCTGCGGGTGGAACTCGAACAGGTCGGGCGCGTTCTTGGTGAGCAGCGTCGCGAAGAGCTTGTTCTCGAAGTCGGCGCTGGTGATCCACTGCGTGGTCACGTTCGCGTCCTTGTAGGCCGCCGCGTACCGCTTGAGAGCCTGCTGGGTGCCCGCCTCGCCGTAGGCGTGGAAGAACTGGGTGAGCTGCTTGCCCGAGCCGCTGCCGCCGCTCCGGCCGTTGTTGCTGCCGCACGCGGCCAGCGTGCCGGCGGCGGCCAGGCCCGCGGCGGCCTTGAAGATCGATCGGCGGTCCCAGTTACTGCTGCTCATTGCCGACATGCTGACGTCCTTGTCTTGTCGCGTGGTGCTGCGGCTCTTTGCTTCAGCGCCCGTTGGCTGGAATTGCTGTGCCTGCGGTGCGGGACGTTAACCTTCGGCTAAGGCTTCGGCAAGGGGTTGGACGAAGTCTGCTCGAAGCGTTGTGTACGGTTCGGCATTACGAACAAGGTGAGACGGCAAAGGCGTTGAGGGCCGCCGGGTCAGGGATGCCGGCGGCCCTCGGTCATGGGGAAGGGGCGGCTACTGCCTGGGCCACACCTCGTTGCTGCCGCCGTTGCAGCTGTAGAGGATCACCTTGCCGCCGTCCGCGGTCGACTGCCCGCTGACGTCCAGGCACTTGCCCGACGCCTCGCTGAGGATCTGCCCGTTGGCGTTGAGCAGCCAGCGCTGGTTCACGTCACCGGTGTAGGCGGCCGATGTCGTCAGACCGGCGCTCCCGGCCGTGAGGTACCCGTTCGAGCCCTTCAGGGCGCCCCTGGCGTCGTAGGACCACGACTGCCCGGCCTCGCCCGTGCAGGTGCTGATCGTGGCCCCGGAGGCGTTCGCCGTCAGGCACTTGCCCGACTGCTTGCCCTGCCAGGCGCCGGTCACGGCCGAGCTGTCGTGCCCCTTCTGGTCGAAGACGTACGTCGTCACCGACCGTGCGGCGAGGGTGGCGGACACCGTGCCGCCGCTGACGGACGGCTTGGCGACGTCCGCCCAGTTCTCGGTGGCCGACGTACGGACAGCCTCCCTGGCCCGCTTCGGTGCCTTGCTGTTGAAGTGCAGGTTCAGGGTGGTGTCCGTGGTGTTGTGGTTGTTGACCACGACCACCCACTTGCCGTTCCGGTCGTACGAGGACACCTCGACCCCGGCCGGCGCCCCGGTCACGTCGTGCGCCACCGACCCCGGTGTCACGAACTTGCTGTACTGGCC
Organism: Streptomyces sp. NPDC001843; assembly: GCF_042891955.1. NCBI lineage: Bacteria > Bacillati > Actinomycetota > Actinomycetes > Kitasatosporales > Streptomycetaceae > Streptomyces > Streptomyces sp. NPDC001843. Next base: position 207,251 of record NZ_JBIATQ010000005.1, read on the forward strand.
GAGCGCGTAGTACCGCTTGGTGAAGTACAGGCTCTGGTTGCCGTTCGTCGCGTAGTCGGGGTCGTAGTAGATCAGGCCGTCGTTCCAGCCCTCGTCGTTCCTGGTGTTCGGATCGGTGCCGTACCCGCTCGCGAGCGCCACCCACCACTGGAACGCCGAGTCGTGGGAGCTCGCGAAGTCCTTGTAGATGATCCGGGACATCAACAGGGCGTTGTCGATGGTCGGGTCGTACTCCTGGTTCCAGCCGGTCGAGCCCTTGCCGAAACAGCAGATCTCGGTGGCCCAGGACTTCTTGCCGACCGCCTTGGCCGTCTCGTAGACGTTGCCGAGCTGGCCGTCGTCGGGGTTGTTGTACGTGTGGTGGGCCAGCGCGGACACGTACTGCGCGGTGTCCGGCTGCGACATCCACTGCGGGAGCTCGGAGGTGAACTGCGTCGTCTTGCTGGACTCGTCCGCGATGATGCCGGTCTTCTGGTGCCGTGCCCTCTGCTCTGCACCCAGCGCGCGCACGATGTCGTCACGCTGGTCGACCGGTACGGGCATGCCTTCCTGGCCGCAGTCCGCGAAGCTGTTGTCCGGCTCGTTGAAGGGACTGATGTAGTCCAGCTGCACGCCCTCGCCGGCGAAGTGGTCGGTGACGTCGGCTATGTACTTGGCGAAGTCCGTCTCGTTCTCGGCCTTCAGCTGCCCACCGCAGCTCTGCCCGTTGGTCGTCCACCGGGCGGGCGCGCTGTTGACGAACCCGATCAGGTCCTTGACGCCGTACTTCGCGGCGTACTGGAGGAACGTGCGGCCGCCTTTGTCCCTGCTCCAGTCGTAGCCGCCGTCGGACTTCAGGAAGTCCTCGGCGGCCCGGGCCGGGGTGGTGACGGCGACGCCGCCACCACCGATGTTGTAGCGGTACGAGCTCAGGGACAGGCCCTTGGAGGAGAACAGCAGTTTCGCGACCCGGGCCTGGACCTTGGGCGAGAAGTGCTGCAGGTCGTTGACCCACCAGGCGCCGGAGGCACCGATGTCGTCGATGGTCTGGGCGGCGTGGGGGGAGACCTCGGCCGCCGTGGGGGTGGCGGCCGAGGCGGCGGGAGCGGACACCAGGGGTCCGGTGACGGCGAGTGCGGCTGCGGCCGTCAGGAGGAGCGGTCTCCTCGAGCGGGTGGGTTTGGTGCGGGGGTGAGGCACGTGCATCCCTTCCGTCGTCATGAAGGTGGGGCGGTACGGCTCCTTGCGGGGGTGGTGCGCTTTGCGTGGGTCCTCTGCCCGACGGACTGCAGCGCGCCCTCCAGCGCGAACGTCGCCGCGCCCAGGCACACCGGATCGGTGGGGATCGGGGAGAGGACGATCTCGGTGGCGGCCAGCGGCCGCCTGAGCGCGTGCCGGGCGACGGCCTCGCGCACTTCGTCGAGCAGCGGCTCACCGAGCCGGGCGGCGACCCAGCTGCTGAGCACGACCACCTCGGGGTTGAGCAGGTTGACCAGATCGGCGATACCGGCACCGAGATAGCGGGCGGTGTCACGGACGACCTTGACGGCCACGGGGTCGTGTGCGGCGACCCCCCGGGCCAGGGCGTCGACGGTGGCCGTCTGGTCCTCGGGGTGCAGCAGCGTGCTCTGCGGGCTGAGCTCGCGCAGGTTCTGCATGATGCCGGGCGCGCCCACGTACGTCTCCACACAGCCGTGGTTGCCGCAGTGGCACAGCCGCCCGTCCAGCACGAGCGTGGTGTGACCCCACTCGCCGGCGCTGTTGCTGACCCCCCGGTGCAGTCCGCCGCCGAGCGCGAGACCGGCGCCGACTCCGGTGCCGAGGTTCACCACCACGGCGTTCCCGCGCCCGCGCGCGGCCCCGAACCACAGCTCGGCCACCGCGCAGGCGCGCAGCGGATTGTCCAGGTAGAGGGGGTAGGCGATGTGCTCGGAGAGCAGGTCGAGCAGTGGTACGTCGTGCCAGTCCCAGTTGGGCGCGTACTCGGCGATTCCGGTGTCCCGGTCCACCTGCCCCGGCACGCTCACCCCGACCCCGAGCACGCGTGCCGCCTCCACCCCGGCCTGCGCGACCACCGAGCCGACCGCGGCGGCGACATGGCCGACCACCTGCTCGGGGCGGCTCTCGCCCGGGCGCATGTCCTCCTCCGCGCGCGCCAGCACGTTCAGCGCGAGGTCGAACAGCTCCACATGGACGTACGTCTCCGCGATGTCCACGCCGATCAACGCGCCCCCCGACGCGTTGACGGCCACGAGTCCCCGGGGGCGGCCTCCCGCCGAGTCCTCGAAACCGACCTCGGTGATCATCCTGAGGTCGAGCAGCTCGCCGACCAGGGTGGCGACCGTGGCCAGGCTCAGCCCGGTGGCGGCCGCCAGCTCCTGGCGGGAGGTGGGAGACTCGGCGATGATCTGGCGCAACACCTCGTAGCGGTTCGCGGTGCGGATGTCCCGTGACGTGCGCTTCACGAAGGCTGCCCCTCCCATCGCTGCCAGGCCGTGCCGGGCGGCATCGGCACCGGCGCGGCGCAAGGCTATGGGGTGGCCGAGGCTTTCGACAAGGGGTTAGGAAAGGGGCTTTATAAAGTCTGCCCGCTACCCGGTCAGGCGCCCAGGGCGTCCCGGACGAAGGCGTTGGTGAACTTGCCGCTCGGGTCCAGGGACTTCGCGAGCGCCAGGAAGTCGCCGAGACGTGTATACCGCCGACGGAGATCGTCCGCGGACATGGCATACACCTTCCCCCAGTGCGGCCGCGGATCGAAGCCGGCCAGCGCCTCCTCCACCCGCCGCACCACGGGCAGCACCGCCGCCGCGTCCTCGATCCAGGTGAAGTGCACGGCCACCGAGTCCCGCCCGTGGGCCGGGCTCAGCCACTGCCGGTCGGCGGCGACCGTCCGCACCTCACAGGTCTGCAGTACGGGGGCGACCGTATCCCGGATCCCGTCGATCGCATACAGCACATCGAGTGCGGCCGACCGCGGCAGCAGATACTCCGACTGCAGCTCCGCCCCGCTGCTCGGCGTGAACTCCGCGCGGAAGTGCGGCAGCCGCTCGTGCCACGGCCCCGGCACCCCGAACTGTTCGGTGCAGTTCACCGCCGGCATCCCCGGTACCGGATGCAGCGCCTCGGTGGCCGGCGCGGCCCACGGGAAGTCCACCGCCGCCTGGTCGGTGCGCCGCTTCACCCACACCTGCCGGAAGCCCGCCGCCCGCGCGTCGGTGAACAGACTCACGCTGTACGCGGACCCCGCCACCGCCTCGAAGTCCAGCCCCTCCAGTGGCAGCTCGGTGAAGACCCGCTGCTCGACCTCGTAGGCCGGTTCCAGGTCCAGCGTCAGCAGGGTGACCACGCCCAGCGCCCCGAGAGAGGTCACCGCCCCGTCGAAGCCGTCCTCACCGCGCGCGAACCGCACCGTCGCGCCGTCCGCGACGACCAGTTCCACCTCGCGCACAGCCGAGGCCAGCGGCCCGTTGCCGACGCCGGAGCCGTGGGTGCCGGTCGCCACCGAACCGGCCACCGAGATGTGCGGCAGGGACGCCATGTTGGGCAGGGCGAGGCCGTGCGCGTGGACGGCGCGGGCCAGCTCCGCGTACCGGACGCCGCCCGAGACCCGTACCGTACGGGCCGCGGTGTCCACGTCGAGCACCGGCGGCAGACCGGCGATCGACAGCAGGATGCCGTCGGCACCCGGGTCGGCGATCGTGTTGAAGGAGTGCCCGCTGCCCAGCACCCGCGCCTTCGCGTTGCCCGCGACCAGGGCCGCGAGCTCGGCCGGCGAGTGCGGACGGTGGAACTCCTTGGCCGTGTAGGTGATGTTGCGCGCCCAGTTGGTGACCGACTGAGTCATCCCTGCCCCTCCCGGTGAGTGCGTTTCCATTGACCCTCTCATTCGCCGCCGCCTACCGTAGAGACCGGTTGCTATCCATGCGTCACCGAGCCGGAAGGCCACTTCCTTGCCCGAGCGTCCACAGGCATTGTTCGCCATGACGGACCAGAACGTGCCGCACATCTTCCCGCCGGAGGTGCTCGCGCGGCTGCGCGAGTGCGTAGAAATCGATCCCACTCTGGTGGCGCAGGACTTCGCCGATCCACGGATCCGTCAGGCGCTGGCCCGCACCGAGGTGCTCATCACCGGCTGGGGCTGCCCTCGACTGGACGCGGCCGTCCTGGACGCGGCCCCGAGGCTCCGCGCGGTGCTGCACGCGGCCGGCTCGGTCAAGGGCTTCACCACACCGGAGGTCTGGCAGCGGGGCATCGCGGTCTCCTCGGCCGCCGGCGCCAACGCGCTGCCCGTCGCCGAGTACACCCTCGCCATGATCCTGCTCGCGGGGAAGGACGTCTTCGGCTACCGCGACCAGCTCCGCACCCGCCGCGAGTTCCCGTACGGCGACATCCTCCCCGGCATCGGCAACTACGGCCGCCGCGTCGGCATCGTGGGCGCCTCGCGCATCGGCCGCCGGCTGATCGAGCTGCTGCGCCCCTACGACCTGCGGGTGAGCCTGTCCGACCCCTACGTCGACGAGGTGGAGGCCACACGGCTCGGCGTCCCCCTCGTCCCGCTGCACGAGCTGCTGCGCACCTCGGACATCGTCACCGTGCACGCCCCGCAGACCCCGGAGACCCGGCATCTCATCGGCGCCCGCGAGCTCGCCCTGATGCCTAACGGTGCGGTCCTGATCAACACCGCCCGGGGCGCGCTCGTCGACCACGACGCCCTGGTCACGGAGCTGCGCGGCGGACGGCTGAGCGCCGTCCTCGACGTCACCGACCCCGAGCCGCTGCCCGCCGACTCACCGCTGTTCGACCTGCCCAACGCCTTCATCACGCCCCATCTCGCCGGTTCCCAGGGCAACGAGGTGGCCCGCCTCGGACAGACGGTCGTGGACGAGGCCGCACGGCTGGTGAGCGGGGACGAGCTGGTCCACGCGATCGACCACACGGTGCTGGAGCGGGCGGCGTGACGACGGCGAAGCGGACGCAGACGGCGGCCGGGGACGCCTCGACCGTGCGGGACGTCGCCGCGCGCGCCGGGGTCTCCGCCTCGACCGTCTCCCGCGTCCTCGGCGGAACCTACCCGGTGGCCGAGGCCACCCGCGCCAGGGTCCTGAAGGCCATGCGCGAACTGGACTACGTGGTCAACGCGCACGCCCGTGCCCTGGGCGGCGCCACCAACAAGACGGTCGCCTTCGTCGTCGACGACGTCACCGGCCCCTTCTACGCCCACATCGCCCGCGGGGTCGAGGAGCAGGCCTCCGAGGAGGGCCGCCTGTGCATGCTGTGCACCACGCACGGCGACCCGCGCCGCATCCTCGCCGTCGTCGAGACCATGCGGGAGCAGCGGGCCGACGCGGTGATCGTGGTCGGCGGCGCCTGGGAGGACAAGGCCTACCAGGACCGCATGACCCACTTCGCGCACGCCCTGGACCGGGCGGGCTCGCGGCTGGTCCTGGTCGGCCGCCCGCCGCTCGGGCCGGGCGTGCCCGCCACGGTCGTGGACTACGACAACGAGGGCGGCGCCTTCGCCCTGACCACCCATCTGCTCTCGGCCGGTCACCGGCGCATCGCCTACCTCGGCCGGGTCCCCGGCCTGTCCACCAGCGGCCAGCGCATCCGCGGCTTCACCCGCGCCCACGAACTCCTCGGTCTCACCCCGGACCCCGCACTGATCGTCGACGGCGCCTTCTCCCGCTCGTACGGCTACCGGGCCACCCACGAACTCCTCGCCTCCGCCAGCGGGTTCACCGCGGTCTTCGCCGCCACCGACATGATCGCCACCGGGGTGATCCAGGCCCTTCGCGAGGCCGGCCGCCGCATCCCCGAGGACATCGCGGTCGCCGGGTACGACGACATCCCGGTCGCCCGCGACGTGTACCCCGCGCTCACCACCGTCCACGTCCCCCAGGAGGAGCTGGGCCGCGCCGCGGTCCGCCTGGCCCTGCACCGCGACGAGCTGCCCGACGGCCAGCACCTGGTGCTGGGCACGCACGTGGTGCTGCGGGACTCGACCCGGCGCCCCGGCACCGGCTGACCGCTACGCCCTTGGGGGGACCCGGCCGGACAGCCGTACAGGCAGGGGCATACCGTGAGGAGTCGAACGCGTACGCCGGGAGGAGATACGGATGGGCAGCCGCACCGCGCTGGTCGAGGATCTGATGGAGCGGTTCCCGCACGTGCCGCGGGAAGCCGTCTTCAAGGAGGACCTGCTCCGCGGCGGGGTCGCCTTCGACGCGTCCGCGCTGTCGGACAACGAGAGCGGCGAGGTCAAGCCGAAGTCGTACTTCATCTTCTCCTTCGACCACGGCACCCTGCCCGAGCTCGGCGAGGCCGCGCTCAGGCGCCCCCCGGAGGAGATCATCCTCACCGGAGGCCCGTACGACCTGCGCCGCACCGTCGTCTCCGTACGCGTCAACCCGGCCTCCCCCTACCGGGTCGCCGCCGACGACGAGGGGATGCTCGGGCTGTACCTGGACGGCCGAAGGATCGCGGACGTCGGCGTGCCGCCGATGCCGGAGTACTACCGGCACACCCTGTCCAACGGGAAGTCCGTGATGGAGGTCGCCCCGACCATCCAGTGGGGCTATCTGATCTACCTCACCGTCTTCCGGGTCTGCCAGTACTTCGGCGCCAAGGAGGAGTGCCAGTACTGCGACATCAACCACAACTGGCGCCAGCACAAGGCGGCCGGTCGACCGTATACAGGAGTCAAGGACGTCGAAGAGGTCCTCGAGGCCCTGGAGATCATCGACCGCTACGACACCCAGAAGGCGTCCACCGCCTACACCCTCACCGGCGGCGCGATCACCAAGACGGTCGCCGGGCGCGACGAGGCCGACTTCTACGGCCACTACGCCAAGGCCATCGAGGAGCGTTTCCCGGGTCGCTGGATCGGCAAGGTCGTGGCCCAGGCGCTGCCGCGCGACGACGTGCAGCGGTTCAAGGACTACGGCGTACAGATCTACCACCCGAACTACGAGGTCTGGGACCGCCGTCTGTTCGAGCTGTACTGCCCGGGCAAGGAGCGCTACGTCGGCCGCGACGAGTGGCACAAGCGGATCCTGGACTCGGCGGAGGTCTTCGGCGCGCGCAACGTCATCCCCAACTTCGTCGCGGGGGTGGAGATGGCCGAGCCGTTCGGCTTCACCACCGTCGACGAGGCGATCGCGTCGACGACCGAGGGCCTGCGCTTCTTCATGTCGCACGGCATCACGCCCCGCTTCACCACCTGGTGCCCGGAGCCCACCACCCCGCTCGGCAAGGCCAACCCGCAGGGCGCACCGCTGGAGTACCACATCCGGCTGCTGCAGGCCTACCGGCAGACGATGGACGACTTCGGCCTGTCCTCCCCGCCCGGCTACGGCCCGCCCGGCCCCGGCCGCGCCGTGTTCTCCGTCAGCTCCTTCATGGACAGCCTTCCGGCACAGGAACCGGTGGAGGCGTAGAACTCCCGCGACGGACGGTTGAGTCGAAACGCGGTCGCGTCCGTACAAGACGCCGGAGATGTGGGTCACGGCGGACGCGGCGGCGTTCCGGCGACCGGACCGCGATCCACGACCCCGCGCCCGTACCGGTTGTCGGTGTCCGTATCATCGGCTGACACGCGGGGCGGGGGTCGTGGATCGCGGTCCGGCGACCGGGTACGGCGATTGAGGACCGGGCAACCGTTGGTGACGGAGCGTAGGGAAAACCTGTCGCGATGTCATCGGCAACCGGTTTTGAATATGCCGCTTGTCAGTTGTGTCGACGACGTGAAAAGCTCGGGCCCTGCCGTGAGGTTCCCCCAACTCCGCTGAATACATGGTGAGTTGACCTCGCTCGTGGATGCAGGAGACCCATGCCCGACCTGCCGAAGCCTCAGGACGCCGCCGAGGCCGCGCTGTTCTCCGAGTACTGGGACGCGGTGCTCTCCTATGCCGATCTGTGCACCTCCGGCGCGGCCTCGGCCAACCAGCTGGCCACCGACGCCTTCGCGCTCGGCATACAGGAGGCCCGGGCCGCCGATGCGGCAACCGGGCGCGGTGCCGGTCGCAGGTCGGCCCGGCTGCCGATGATCCCCCTGCTGCTCACCGCCGTACGCACCACGGCGGCGGCCTGGGAGGCCGGCGGCCTCGGCCACCGGCTCGACCCCGACCTGAGGCTGTGGCTCAACTCCGACAAGGCGGCCCGCTACACCGGACCGCCCCTGATGCGCCCGGTCGCCCTGCGCGGTCTCAAGGACATGCAGGAGGCGGACGCGTCGCTGCTGTGGCTGGCCGAGGTGGAGGCGATGCCGCTGCCCGACGTCGCCCGCCGCCTGGGCCTCGACCCGGCCGCCGCGGCCCTCGAACTGGACCAGGTACGTGCCCTGTTCCGGGACCGCTGCCACCGCGCCCACGTCGACTCGCCGATGGACGCGCAGTGCCGCAGCTACGCGCGTCTCCTCGACGCGGTCACCCGCTCACCCGCCGCCGAGACGCCGGGCGACCTCTCCCGGCACCTCGCCACCTGCGTCCAGTGCGCGGAAGCCGCCGCCTGCCTGCGGCTGCACGGCGGCGGCGCGCCCGCGGCCCTGGCCGGCGGTGTGATCGGCTGGGGCGGCCTCGCCTACCTGGAGCGCAGGCGTCGCGCGGTGGAGGTGCGCCAAGGGACGGACCGCCCCAAGAAGAAGGCCCTGGAGAGCGGGGAGCCCACGGACGGCACCGAGCGCAGCCGGGTGGTGCGCCACGGCCTGCTCGGCGCCGCGGTGCTGCTGTCGCTGCTGGCGCTCGGCGTGTCGATGATGCCGTTCGGCTCCTCCGACGACACCGGCGCGGCCGCCCACGACGACCGACAGCCGGTCGCCGACCCCAGCCCCTCCCTGCCGACCGCCGGCCCGCTGCCCTCGGCCTCCGCATCCCGCTCCGCCGCCGCCACCACGCGTGGCCCGGTCACCAAGTCCGACCCCGCGGACTCCGACCCGGAACCGCAGGGCACCTCCTCCTCCACCGCCCACGCCAGTCCCAGTCCGCACCCTTCCGACTCCGACGCCGCGCCCGTCTGCCGGGTCCAGTACGACCTCGTCAACCAGTGGCCCGGCGGTTTCCAGGCCACCGTCACCGTCACCACCACCGAGGCCCTGTCCGGCTGGCGCGTCGCATGGTCCTTCCACAACGGCCAGACGGTCGGTCAGATGTGGGACGCGAACCTCGACCAGCACGGCTCCCGCGTCACCGCCGAGGCCGCCGACTACAACAAGTCGGTCGCCGCGGACGGCAGCCTGTCCTTCGGATTCCTCGGCTCCTGGCACGGCAAGAACGCGGAGCCGTACGACTTCACGCTCAACGGCAGCAGCTGCGCGCGGTGACGTGCTCGGGCGGACCCCGCCGGCCCGGACCGTCAGGTCGCGGTGACGACCAGTATGGCCTGGTCGTCGACAGTGGCATTGCCCGCGAACGCGGTGACCGCGGCGGTGACGGACTCGATGAGGGCGGCGGCGGTGGGCCGGCCGGCCCGGACGGCGGCAAGCGCACCGGTCAGACGGTCCTCACCGAAGAACTCGCCGTCGGCCGAACGTGCCTCGGTGAGGCCGTCGGTGACCAGGACCAGGCTGTCACCCGGGTGCAGTTCGACACCGCACGCCCGGAAGCCGGGGTCGGGACCGATGCCCAGCAGCCGGCCCGGTTCGGCGAACTCCACGACCGTGCCGTCGGCGCGGCGCACGAGCGGCGGGACGTGGCCCGCGCGGATCAGGCGTAGCGCGAGGTGGGAGGCGGTGCGTCGCAACTCGCCGTAGACCAGCGTGACGAACTGGTCCTCATCGGTGGTGCTCCGAGCCAATGCGTCGTTGATGGCGGCGACCACGGCCACCGGGTCGTTCAGGAGACGAGCGGCGGCGCGTGCGGTGTGGCGGACGATTCCGGTGGTCGTGGCGGCCAGCGCGCCGCGCCCGGACACATCGCCGATCATGAGCGCCCAACGGTCGCCGGGCAGCGGGAAGACGTCGTAGAAGTCGCCGCCGACATCGAGCCCTTCACCCGCCGGATGGTACGAGGCCGCCAGGGTGGCCCCGGGAATCCTGGGCAGCTCCGGAGGCAGCAGGCCCGCCTGCAGATCGCGTGCCAGCCGGACGCGGTCGGTGAACTGGTGGGCGTTGTCGGCGCTCGACGCGGTCCGGCGGGCGAGCTCCTGCGCCAGGGCGATCGTGCGACGGTCCAAGGGCCGCCCGGTGACCAGGAGAGTCAGCACTCCGAAGGCGCGGCCCCGGGTGGCCAGGGGCACGCACACGTAACCCGTGACGCCGAGCTGCGAGCAGCGGTCCCCGGTGCGCACGGTCTCGGTGGCGCCCGAGGCCAGCACGCGGGCAACCGCGGCGTCCACCTCGGCACGCAGTGCGGGGGACGCGAGGAGCTCTTCCCCGTCCCGGGTCGACGTGGCGATGGCGATGCGCTGCGGCTGGGCGCGTTCGACCACATGGACGGAACACAGCGGCGCCAGAGCCGGAACGGTCAGCCGCGCCATGCGCTGCAGACTGTCGGAATAGTGCGTCTCGCTCGCTATGGCGGTGCTGGCCTCCAGCAGGAAGGCCAGATCCTCCCGGGCTTCCCTCTCGCGCTCCTGGGCGGCCCGGCTCGCCTCCATCGCGGAGTGGCGTTCGACGGCCAGCGCGGCGATGCGGGCGAACGCCGCGCTGAGCGCCACGTCCTTGTCCGCGGGCACCTTGGGGGTGCGGTGGTACATCGCGAAGGTGCCCAGCAGCCGGCCGTCCGCGCCCTGGATCGGAGTGGACCAGCACGCCGCGACCCCGGCCCGCGACGCCAGTTCGCGGTAGTCCCGCCACAGCGGATCGGTGGCGATGTCGGTGACGGTCACCGGTCGGCGCCGGTGGGCGGCCGTGCCGCACGAGCCGGCGCCCTCGGCGATGGGTGTGCCGTCGATCGCCTCGTTGTAGAAGTCGGGCAGGCGCGGAGCGGTGCCGTGCCGCAGCCGCTGTCCGTCCGGGTCGACGAGCAGTACCGAGACGATCAGGTCCGGGGAGAGCGCCTCGATCGCCGTGGCCATGCGGGCAAGGGTCTCGTCCAGCGGGGCGTCGCCCGCGATCTGCTCCAGCAGCACACGTTGCTCGGCGGCCAGGAGACGCGCGTGGTGGTACGCGGTGGTCTCGACCGCGATCACCACCACCCCGTCCGTGCCGCCCATCGCGTCCCGGCGGGGCTCGTAGGTGGAGTCGAAGAACCCTTCCCGCTGCCTGCCCGGGCCGCCCAGCAGCAGCCGTCCGTTCCGGGTCCGGTACGGGACACCGGTGCGGTAGACCTCGTCGAGCCGGTCGATGACGCCCTGCGCGGCGAGTTCCGGAGCCACTTGCGCGATCGGCTCGCCGACGCGGTCGCGGTCGCAGCCGACGGTCTCGAAGAACGCCGGGTTCGCCGCCTCCAGCAGGTGTCCGGGGCCACGGAGAGCAGCGAAGATCACCGGGGCCTGGTCGAACAGGTCCGCGTACTCCTCGCTCCCCAGGTTGATGGTGAGGGAGTCGGTGGCGGGACTGCGGCGTTCGAAACATGAGGACATGACAGGCACCCTCTCCTGTCTCACTCGTCCACTTTGACACATATTCCTGCTGTATCGACCTGCTGGATGCGTCCCGGTACGGGACCGGGCGGTCGCGGGGAACGGGTGGTGTCCCGTCGCCGGGAAAGCGATCAGCGTCCGAGGGGCGTCGTCAGGACGGCGGTCTCCTCTCCGGCTGGGTCGCCTTCAGGTCGGCGAGCAGCTCCGCCTGTCCGGCCAGCACGCCCGACAGGATCGAGCGCGCCACCCGCAGCAGCTCCGCCACCTCCGGGCTGGCCAGCGAGTAGTACACGTTCGACCCCTCCTTCCGTGTCCGCACCAGGTTCGCCCGCCGCAGCACGGCCAGCTGCTGGGACAGGTGCGCCGGCTCGATGCCCACCTCGGGCAGCATCTCCGCCACCGCGTGCTCGCGCTCGCTCAGCAGTTCCAGGACGCGGATGCGGGCGGGGTGGCCGAGGGTTTTGAAGAACTCGGCCTTCAACCGGTACAGCGGCGTGCTCACCGTGCCGTCCCCTCCCCGGCACAGCGGCACGGCCCCACCGGCCGGGCCGCGGCCTCTCGCATGCGCCCATTCGTCGACAACATGTGCCCCATCCTCGCCTGCCGCACCGACCACGCCGAATCCACACCTCCGCGGCGTGTGCCGGACGCTGGGCGGCCTCGGCCGTCCCGTTCAGAGGGGGAGAGTGATCCAGATTCCTTTGCCACCGCCGTCGGCGTCGCCGCGGACCACCGCTGTGCCGCCCCGGGCGAGGGTGAGTTCCATGACGGCGGCCAGGCCGCCTTTCCCGGTGCCAGTGACCGCCCCGTACAGCAGCGGCTGGTAGGGGTGGCGGTCATGGACGCCGAGCACCAGGCAGTCCGGGCCGGCCGCGTAGATCACGGTCACCGTGGGGGAGAGGGTGGCGGCGTGCCGGACGCTGTTGGTGATCAGCTCGGCGAGAATCAGCAGGGCCGGGTCCACCACTGGGTGTCGCGGCCCGACGCCCCACTCGGTCCAGGCCTGCTCGGCCGTCTCGCGGGCGATGCGTACGGCGGCCGGTTCGGCGGGCAGCGTGAGCACGTGCCGGTGGGGCAGGGCTGCCAGCTGTACGGACATCACGTCTCCGGTCCGGTGACGCGGAAACCGGCGGTGTGGAGGGGCAGCTCGATCCCCTTGGCCTGGTGCAGCGACACGGACACGCTCCCTCGTCCTCTTCTGCGAGCCCCGTTCGGGCAGGCGCGAAAGGCTGTGGCCGCGGCTGGCTGCGGACACAGCCAGCAAAGCATCTAGGCAATTGCTAAATTTTGCAATTCATCATTCGGTTGCACCGTACCCGGACGCTCTCACACACGGCTCGGAGTCTGCTCCGCCTCGGGCTGCCCGAGCCGGCGTGCCGCCGTCCACCGAGTGAGCATCACCAGCGCCGTGCCCAGCGCCAGGCCCGTCGCCGGCAGCACGGGGAACCGGCCGTCGGGCGCGAAGCCGCGCACGGCGAAGCGGCCCAGAGCGGTGACGTTCATGGCGAGGCCGAGCCACAGCGGCCAGGCACGGCGCAGGCCGGCATCCGGACTGGTCCGCTCGTACAGCACCGCCAGCCCGCGTTCCAACGGTGTCAGCGCGGACACGACACAGGCCAGCACGACGCCGAGTACCAGCAGCCACGGCGCCCGCAGTCCCCACCACGCCGCGGAACCGAGCGTCGGCTCGGGGGCGAGGCCGGTCAGGTAGAAGGCGGCGGCGACCGCCAGCACGGGCAGCATGTGCCACAGGTACAGCGTCATGCTGGCCGCGCCCGTGGGGCGCACCAGGCGCCACACCCGCTCGTGGTCCAGCAGCCGCCGCACCGGAGGAGCCACGAGGAGGCAGATGCCGACCTGGGCCACCACCCACGCCAGCATCGCCGCCGACGGCGGGTTGGTGTTGCTGGGGGTCTGCCCGGTCACCAGGATCAGGCTGACGGGGAACGGCCCCAGGGCGACGAGCGCGGCGAAGGCCAGTCCGCCGCCCGCCGCCATGGTGAGCGGCACGAGCCGGCGCCCGGTCAGCAGGCCGTCACGCCAGGAGAAGCCCAGCTGATAGGCGACACCCCACACGAGTACGTAGTTGAGCAGCCCGACATACGGCGCGTGCACCGTCACCACCAGGGTGTCGACCACCAGGGCGACACCCCCCACCGCCGACGGAACGAGAAGCCCCCAGCGTCGGTGCGCCGCATGCAGAGCCGGTGTCAGGGCGCTGAGCAGCAGATACACGGGCAGGAACCAGAACTGCATCGCCATCGCCCATCCCACCAGCTGGAGCGTGTCCGCGTCCACACCGGCCACCGAACAGATACCGACGGCGAGCAGCACCAAGCCGCTGTAGACACCCGCCGGAAGCAGCAGCCGCAGCGCTCGCCGCCCCAGCCACCCGGAGGCTGTGGCCTCCGCAGCCCGGGCACGCGACCAGGAACCGCTCGCGGCATGGCCCCCGGCCAGGAAGAACAGCGGCATGATCTGGAAGGCGAGGGTCAGCCACTGGGTCCAGGGAACGGCCGCCAGCAGCTCCGGCGCGGTGATCTGCCCACCGGGCTCACGGACCAGGGCGGTGATCAGCCAGTGGCCGAGCACCACCAGCACGATCGCCCATGCGCGCAGGAAGTCGACGTAACGGTCTCTGCTCATGGGCCGTCATGCTGCCCCAGCCCCGGCGCCGGCGTGGTGCGAAGCCCATGCCGCAACCATTCCGTGCCCGGTACGGCACCGTCCGCACAGCACCGTGAGCCGACTGTCGCAAAGCGTGTCGAAGCCGACGGGAGGCGTACCCTCAGGGCCGATCAGTCGACGGTGAGGAGCAGTTGGTGCACGGCCTGGCGGATCTGCTCGTCTTCGACGAAACTCCGCCAGCTTCCCGACGAGGTCAGTCGACGGTCGAGGGTCAGGGCGGCCTCGAGCGCGCAGCGCGTCTCGGCACCCAGCCGGCCGATGCCGGCCAGTCCCTCCACAGCTCGACGCATCACCGGCAGGTACCGGCCCTGGGCCAGAGGAAGGACGGCCTGTTCGAGCGACTGGAGGCCGGGTTCCGGCGCGCCCGTGACCTTCCACAGCGCGATCGCCGCCTCGACCTTCTCCCAGCTCTCGGCATGCGCCCTCTCCATGAGGCGGTGCAGACGGTCGGCCTGGCCGACGGCTCGCGGACCGAGGTCCCCCATGTGCCGGATCGCGGCGTGGAACACTCTGTCCTCCTCGAGGGCCGCTCCGAGCAACTCCAGGGCGGGCTGCGGGTCGTCGCCGAGCCTGGCCCGTGCCCACACGAACAGTTGTCGTTCTGCTGCCTCCGCGCGCGTCCCCGCCGCGATGCCCGCTTCCGCGCGACGCAGTTCCGGAAGAGCTTCGGCGGCCCCGGGGCCGATGGACGCGAGCGCCTCGGCGGCGAAGCGCCGCACCTGCGGGTGGGCCAACAGACCAGTCAGCTCCGGCAGGGCGGGAAGCGCCGCCGGCCCCCAGGCGGCGAGGACCTGCGCGCACGCGCGTACCGCCTCGTGGTCGTCGGACGCGTGGACTCGACGCAGCAGCGCCCGGAGGTCGGGCAGCAGCTCATCCGCGTGAGCGCGCAGCGGCATCAGCACCTCGTGCATGCCCGGGAGCGTGGGGAAGTAGAGGAAGCCGGGCGAGTAGTGCGACCCGTGCGTCGCGAAGACCGCCCTGCGCGCGAAGAGTCGGTCGACGAGTCCGGGCAGACAGCGCGGATCTCCCCATCGGCTCAGCGCCCACAGGGCGTTGTCCGCGACCGTGTCCGCGGCTCGCCGTGACGGCCGGGACCCGTGGTCGGCCAGGTGGGCGGCCAACTGCTCGGTGTAGGGGGCCGAGACGGTGCCCAGGGCTGCGAGCAGGTGTGCGGCCTGAACCCGGATCTCGGGTTCCGCCGCCTCCAGGCTCTGCGCCAGCACCGGTAGCAGGTCCGTGGCCGGGGAGTGCCGCTGCGCCAGCAGCAGACCGGCGCGTTCCAGCGCAGCGGCGCGAAGCTCCACCGGCCTGGACGGCGCTGCGAGTCGGGTGACGAAGGTGGCGGCTGCCTCAGGTTTGTCGGCCACCAGGTTGTAGCTCTTACGGGTGAGGCCGGTCAGGGTCGCGCCCGCCCAGGCTGCGGGCAGCTCGGTCGTTGCCTGTAGTGCGGTGAGCGTGTCGATGAGCAGGTCGAGGTGGCGGCCGGGCGCGTCGGGGTCCACGGATCCGAGAGCGTGGAGTGCGGCCAGCCTCACGGCCGGCTCCCCTGTGGTGAGCAGGGAGTCGAGGAGAGAGGCCACCCGGCCGAGCTCGTCCGGCGAGGCGCTCGCCGCCACCTGGCCCAGCGCGACCAGTGCCGCGAGCCGGGTCGTCCGATCGTCGTCCTGCTCCCAGCGCTCCCGCAGCAGCATCAGGGTGGGCGTGACCGGTTCGGGCGCCACGGCCAGGATGGCGACAGCCGCGCGGCGCACCTCGGGGGCCGGGTCGGCGGACAGAGCCACGACGATGGGCCGGGACTGTGCCCAGGCGTCCGACCAGTTCGGATCCACGAAGCGGGGCTCTGCGGTCGCCGCCGTATCAGCCAGCCTCTCGATCAGTTCGAGCAGGGTCAGTCGTTGCTGCACCGTCGGTACCGCGGCCAGGGCCAACACGTACGGGAGTGCGGCCGTCGCGGCGGGGCAGATCCAGCCGCCCTGGTGAAAGAGACGGTCGAGCAGCTCGTATGCCGCCTCTTCGCCCTCTCTCCCGTCCTTGTCACCGGCGGCGATGTCGCGCAGCAGTCCCGGGACGTCCTCTGCGGTCCCGTGGTTGTGCTTCAGATCGGCCCAGGGCGACGCGTCGATTCCCCGGAGTGCCCGGATCGTCGGGTGCTTCGTGGTCATGGATGGCTCTTCCCGGCAACGTGGTGGCGGCTGGACGAACGGCCCTACGCGCCTGCGGACGGGCCCCGGTCAAGGTGGTAGTCCAGCAGAACGGTCGGTCACGGCCGAGCGATTCCGCAAGGCGGAGGCGGTGCTGTCGGTGGGCCCCGGGTGCCGGCTGCGGAGCTCCCCCGGTGAGGATCGGCTAGCCGGCACTGCAGAGCAGGGGGAGTAATTCGTTGGCGAGGCCTGCCCGTTCACCTCTAGGGTCGTCAGTGTTCGCGCGGCAGCTGGTCGAGTTGTCGCGGTGGTTCGGCATGGTCGTGGAGGTGTGACCGATGGCTGTCTCTGTGATGGGCGCTGCCCGCATCCGGAAGTTCGTCAAGTCCACCTCCGTGGCCACCGGCTGATCCGACACCTTCTTCTCCGCGCGCGTGCGCGGAAGCCGGGGCCGCCCTTGTGAAGGGTCACCCTTGATTTCCAGCTCAGCTGTCGCCTCCCTCGTACCCTACGGCTGGGACGAGGCCTGGGCGGACGAGTTCGCCCCCCACGCGTCCGAAGGCCTGCTGCCCGGCCGTGTGGTCCGGGTCGACCGGGGCCAGTGCGACGTGATCACCGCCGACGGGGTCGTGCGGGCCGACACCGCCTTCGTCACCCCGCACGACCCGATGCGGGTCGTGTGCACCGGTGACTGGGTCGCCGTCGACCCCGGCGGCAACCCGCGCTACGTACGGACGTATCTGCCGCGCCGCACCGCCTTCGTGCGGTCCACCTCCTCCAAGCGGTCCGAGGGGCAGATCCTCGCCGCCAACGTCGACCACGCCGTCGTCGCCGTCTCGCTCGCCCTCGAGGTCGACCTCGGCCGGATCGAGCGGTTCCTCGCCCTCGCCTGGGAGTCCGGGGCGCAACCGGTGGTCGTGCTGACCAAGGCCGACCTGGTGCCGGACCCCGTGGCGCTGTCGTACCTCGTGCAGGACGTGGAGACGGCGGCGCCCGGCGTGCCGGTGCTGACCGTCAGCGCGCTGCACGGAGAAGGGCTGGACATGCTCGTCGCGCTGGTCGCCGGCGGTACGTCCGTGCTGCTCGGGCAGTCGGGGGCCGGCAAGTCCACGCTCGCCAACGCGCTGCTCGGCGAGGACGTGATGGACGTCCGGGCCGCCCGGGACGTGGACGGCAAGGGACGCCACACCACGACCACGCGCAACCTGCTCGCGCTGCCCGGCGGGGGCGTGCTGATCGACACGCCCGGGCTGCGCGGGGTGGGACTGTTCGACGCCGAGACGGGCGTCGGACAGGTGTTCACCGAGATCCAGGAACTGGCGGGGGAATGCCGGTTCCACGACTGCGCGCACGAGAGTGAACCGGGATGCGCGGTGCTGGCCGCCGTCGACTCCGGGGAACTGCCGGTACGGCGGCTGGAGAGCTACCGCAAGCTCGTCCGGGAGAACCAGTGGATCGTCGCCAAGACCGATGCGCGGGTCCGTGCGGAGCTTCGGCGGGACTGGAAACGGAAGGGTGCCGCCGGTAAGGCCGCGATGGAGGCCAAGCGGAGGGGGTGGCGGTAGGAGGCGCGGTTTTCCCTTGCCGTCGCTGGGGGCTGCCGCCCCCAGGCCCCGCTTCGGCCTGAACGGCCTCGTCCTCTGGCGCCGGACGGGCTGGATGATGCCGGCCGGGGTGGTGGTTGACAGGCGGCGGGATCAGGCACATGTCCGATTTCCGCCAGCCACGGGCCCTGCTCTCGCCCACACTGAAGGACATGACGGACGACGACACCAGGTACGAAGCCGTCCGCAGCCGGGACGCCCGGTTCGACGGGGAGTTCTTCTTCGCCGTCGAGACCACCGGGATCTACTGCCGGCCCAGTTGCCCGGCGGTGACCCCGAAGCGGCACAACGTGCGGTTCTTCGCGACGGCCGCCGCCGCGCAGGGAGCCGGGTTCCGGGCCTGCCGGCGGTGCCGGCCGGATGCCGTGCCCGGGTCCGCCGAGTGGAACGTGCGCGCCGACGTGGTGGGCCGCGCGATGCGGCTGATCGGCGACGGTGTCGTCGACCGGGAGGGCGTCGCGGGGCTCGCCGCACGACTGGGGTACAGCGCCCGGCAGGTGCAGCGGCAGCTCACCGCCGAGCTGGGCGCCGGCCCGGTCGCGCTGGCCCGCGCCCAGCGGGCGCACACCGCGCGCGTGCTGTTGCAGACCACCGGGCTGCCGGTCACCGAGATCGCGTTCGCGGCCGGTTTCGCCAGCGTGCGGCAGTTCAACGACACGATCCGCGCGGTGTACGCCGCCACGCCGAGCGAGCTGCGGGCCGCCGCGCCGAGGGGGCCGGCCCGGGGCCGCCGGGCGGCCACACCGGGCGCGGGGATCCCGCTGCGGCTGGCGTACCGGGGCCCGTACCGGTCCGGTGCCGTCTTCGACCTGCTCCAGCGGGAGGCCGTACCGGGTGTCGAAGAGGTGGGCGGCCCGCCCGGCGGCCGTACCTACCGGCGCACGCTGCGGCTGCCGTACGGCACCGGTGTCGTCGCCGTGGAGGAGCGCACGGGCGGGCCGGGCACACGGCCGGCCGGCCATCCCGGCGGCTGGCTCGACGCCCGGCTGCACCTCACGGACCTGCGGGACCTGACGACCGCCGTGCAGCGGCTGCGGCGGCTGTTCGACCTGGACGCCGACCCGTACGCCGTCGACGAGCGGCTCGGCGCCGACCCGAGGCTCGCCCCGCTGGTGGCCGCCCGGCCGGGCCTGCGCTCGCCCGGCACCGCCGACCCGGCCGAGCTCGCGGTGCGGGCGCTGGTCGGGCGGGCGGAGGCCGAACGCCTCGTGCTGCGGTACGGAAAGGCGCTGGACGCCCCCTGCGGCAGCCTCACCCATCTCTTCCCGGAGCCCGACGTGCTCGCCGAGGCCGAGCCGCACGGCACCCTGGGGGCGCTGGCCGCCGCGCTCGCCGATGGCCGGCTACGGCTCGACCCGGGCGCCGACCGGGACCACACCGAGGCGGCGCTGCTCGCCCTGCCCGGCATGGATCCGGCGGTCGTCGCCGCCGTCCGCGTCCGCGCCCTGGGCGACCCCGACGTGTCCCCGCCCGGCACCGACCTCCCGGACCACTGGCGGCCCTGGCGGTCGTACGCCGTCCAGCACCTGGCGGCGGCGGGGGAGCGGGGCTTCTAGGGCACCTGGTCCTCCAGCCCCCAGCTGTGGACCCGCAGCGGATGGATGCGGATCACCTCCTCGCTGAAGTGCGGGCCCAAGTCGTGGGGACCGGTGAGGAGTTCGGCTTCGCCGCGGATGTCGACGCCGCGGACCCGCCAGGGTTCAAGGCTGACGATGTCGTCGACGACGAGGGCGACTTTGGGATTCCGCTGCAGGTTGCGCCACTTCTTGCTGCGGCCCATCGCGAAACCGCCGACCAGGATCGTGCCGTCGTCCTGCGGGAAGAAACCCACGGGATTCGCCTGCGGCTGACCGTGCGGGTCGACGGTGGCCAGCCGCCCCAGCCGCTGCGATCGGAGATAGGCGCGCTCGGCCGCGCTGAATTCGGTCATGCCGCCAGCCAAACACGCCGACCCGCCCGGCGCATCGGCTCTGCGACCTAGGACCGTCGGTCCGCCCCGCGCTCGGCCGTGCGGGTGGGCCCCCGGTGATGCTCCGTCAGTGCGTGTCCGGCGTGTGGCACGGTCGCCTCCGGCGGATCGGTGGGAAGGGCGGGCGCGGGCATGGTCAAGGGCGGGCGGGTCCTCGCGGCGGCGGTCGTCACGCTGATGGGGACGGCGACCGCGGCGACCGGGGCCGGTTCCGCCCCTCCCCGGGACTTCGCCGTCCGGCGCGCCTGGACCGGCAGCTGGGAGGCCGCGCCCACCGGCACCGGGGCCGCGCTTCCCGGTGCCGCCATCCGCAACGTGGTGCACCTCAGTGTCGGCGGGCGGGTTCTGCGGATCCGTGTGAGCAACCGGCTCGGCACCGCGCCCCTGACCCTCGGCGCGGTCACGGTCGCCCTGCGGCGGGCGGGGGGCCCGGACGCCGTACCCGGCTCGATGCGCACCGCCACCTTCCACGGCTCCCGGGCCGTCACCGTCCCGCCGGGCCGGGACCTGGTCACCGACCCGGTGCGGCTGGCGGTACCGGCCGCCGCCGATCTGCTCGTCACCGTCCGCCCCACCGCCGCGGGCCCCGCCACCTACCACCGCACCGCCCTTCAAACCGGCTACATCGCCCCCGACGGCGACGGCGACGGCTACATCGCCCCCGACGGCGGCGGCGATGGCGACAACGGCAGCGGCCGCGACGGCGTGGCCGCCGACGAGGACGGCAGCGCGTACACGGTCACCACCGGACACTGGTACTACGTCACCGGCGTCGACGTCCGCGGCCCGGTCGCCGGCAGTGTCGTCGCGTTCGGAGACTCCCTCACCGACGGCACCGGTACCACCCCCGACACCAACCACCGCTGGCCCGACCTGCTCGCCGAGCGCCTGCGCACGCTGCCCCCGCCCCGCCGCCCGGGAGTGCTCAACGCCGGGATCGCCGGCAACCGTCTGCTGCTCGACGGCACAGGGCCGAGTGCCCTGGCCCGGCTCGACGCCGATGCCCTCACGCGGGCCGGGGTGCGGACGCTGATCCTGCTGGAGGGCATCAACGACATCATCAGGGGCACCCCCCAGGCCGGCGACGTCCGGGCCTTCGAGGAGGCCTACCGGACGATCGTGGCCCGCGCGCACGCCCGCGGGATCCGGGTCGTCGGGGCCACCCTCACTCCGTACGGCGGTCATCCGGCCTTCACCACGGCGAGGGAGGCGGTACGGGAGCAGGTCAACGCCTTCATCCGGACGGGCGGCACCTTCGACGCCGTGGCCGACTTCGACGCGGCCGTCCGCGATCCGCGCCGGCCGCAGCGGATCCTGCCCGCCTACGACTCCGGGGACCACCTGCACTTCGACGACGCGGGCGCACGGGCGCTGGCCCACACGGTCGACCTGGCGGGCCTGGTCCTCGGATGAGGTGACCCACTCGGCACCACCGCACCTCCCTTCATCAACTCGCCTCCCACGTACGGCCGTTCGACGGTTCACTCGGCGCGTCACGCAAGGCCGGAAGCCGCGCCGGATTTTCCGGATGCCCCGTTTTCATCCGGCCCGGGCGGTGGACAATTGGGGGCATGAAGCAGCAGGGGGGCAGGCCGACCCGTCATGAAGACGATTGGTGGCGGCAGTTGTACGACGAGTCGGCCCCGGACACGGGCCCCACGGCCGAGGCCGATTCCCTGGACGACCGCTTCGCCTCGGCGGCGGGAGCGGTCGGCGACCCGCCGGGTGGAACCGGTGTGCGGGAGGAGGGCACGGACGGAGGCCCCGGCGGGCCCGACGAGAACTCCGGTGACCGGCCCACGGCGGCAACCGCACCACCGGAGGCGCCCCGCGGGAACGCGGTCCCGCCGCAGCGCCCCCCGTGGAACCCGCTCCCCGCCACACCTCCCGCCCCCACCACCCTCCCGCCCGGTCCAAAGCCTCCCGGGTTCACGGAGGCGCCGCACGAGGAGCCCCCGGCGGCGACCGCGTCCCGCGCCCCCGCCGAACCGCCGCCGCCCTCGGCACCACCGCAGCCCGCCGAGCCGGCCGAGCTCGCCGTGACCCCCTCCGCCCCGGAGGGCACCGTGGACGCCCCCGCGGACCCTCACCCCGCCACCCACCTCGACCTCCCCGCCCAGCCGCCGCCCCCCGTCGGCGTCGACTACGTCGGCTCCGGGCCGCCGACCTACGACCCCGAACCCACCGCGCTGCCCGCCGCCGACCCGGAGGAGCTGGCCGAACTGGTCGCGGACACCGTGCTGGACGGGGCGCGCTACGGGGCCTGCACACTGCGGGCCGCGTCCGTGCGCGGGGACTCCGCGCGGTTCAGGGGTGAGCCGCGCCGTGACTCGCTGCTGACCGCGCGGTTCGGCAGCGGGGAACAGGCTCTGGTCCTGGTGGCGATGGCGACCGGAGCCCGCGCCACGCCGGGTGCGCACCGGGCGGCGGCCGAGGCATGTCAGTGGATCGGGCGGGCCGTCGGACGCAGTCACGCAAGGCTGGTGGAGGACATCCGGGCCGGCCGACGCGGCGACCTCAAGTCAGGCCTGCACCGGCTCACCGACCGCAGCCTCGGCAGACTCCGCGCCAGCGCCACGGAACAGGGCGTCGACCCGGAGGAGTACGGGGCCACCCTGCGGTGCCTGCTGCTGCCCGCCCATCCCGACTGCCGTACGCGCGTGTTCTTCGGCGTCGGCGCGGGCGGACTGTTCCGGTTGCGCGGCGGCCAGTGGCAGGACATGGAGCCGCAGGTCACCGCCGCCGCCACGGCCGGCGAGCCCGTCGTCGGCTTCGGCTCGCCGCCGGCCGAGACGCCGGAGGGCGACCGGCTCACCATGGACCTCGGCATACCGACACCGCCGAGCCCCTTCGAACCGGCCCCGCAGCCGCCTCGCGAACCGTTCCGCTTCCGCGCCTCCGTCGCCCGGCCGGGTGACGCGCTGCTGATGTGCACCGAGGGCCTCGCCGACCCGCTGCGCGGCGAGGCCGCCCTCTGTGCCTATCTGGCACGACGCTGGTCCGGCCGCGCCGCGCCCGGCCTCGCGGAGTTCCTCGCGGACACCCAGGTACGGGTGAAGGGCTACGCCGACGACCGCACGGTGGCCGCGGTGTGGGAGGCATGACCCCGGTTCCGTGACGGCCGCCGTGCCCGGCCAGGCGCCCGGCGACCGGTGGATTCCGGCCAGATTCACGGGGCCGACCGCGGTCGCCGGGACGGGAAGCGGGTGCCCGACTCCGGCGTGCCGGGACGCCCGTGACGTACTGGAGGGGCAGGTTCGCCCGGAACGCGCTTGCCCCGGCGCTCGAGCCGCGCCTCAGCCGCGGTGGACCCGTGGCCGAACCGCTGGTCATCAGGGACACGACATGACTGCCCATCGGCTCATGGGGCATGGATCCCCGTGAACGTGTTCGACCAGGAGGGGCAACGGCGACGGCGTGCGGGCGGGGGACATGAAGAGGCAGGCACGAGGAGGCGGACCCGTGACCATCGGGGTCTCCTCCACGAGGCAGGCGGGGGAAGATGCCGACGAGACGGAACGGACGCGACCGCCCCAACTGAGGCGGAGACTGGGACGGGCGGACCTGCGGGCGGTACCCGAGGCCCGCAGGGCGCTGCGCGAACTCCTCACGCACTGGGGAAAGCCGGGGCGCTCCGAGATAGCCGAACTGCTCACCAGCGAACTCGTCACCAACGCGCTCGTGCACACCGACCACGAGGCCTTACTGACGGCCGTGGTCGGACAACACGGATTACGCGTGGAGGTACGGGACTTCGTCGCCCGCAGGCCCCGCCTGTGCATGCCGGACGCCGACGACGGCACGCATGGCCGGGGCCTGCTCCTGGTGCAGTCCCTCGCGGACGCGTGGGGCGTACGGGCCCACGGGGTGGGAAAGGCGGTGTGGTTCGAACTCGACGCGGAGGCCGCGTGAACGGCACCGGGTCATGAACGGGGCGGGGGCGTGACCTTGAAGGTCACGCCCCCGCCCCGGTGGTCCGGCTCCTGATGGCTAGCCGAACTGCTGCTCGAGGTCCTTGAGCTTGCGCTCCAGGGAGTCGAGGCGCGGCAGGGCCATGGTGTCGTCCTCCGCGGTCAGGTCGACCGTCACTGGGTCAGCCCCTGTGCGGGCCGGTTGAAGGGAGGGCCGTGAGCGAACGGGCAGCGGCTCGGGCGTGGATATGGCAGGCTCCGCGGTGACCTGGTCGGAGACGCGCTCCAGCGTGGCCTGGGCCTCCACCTGGCGGCCGCCCCCGCGGCCGGCGAAGCCCCGGTGGCCGCGGCTGATCGCCTTGAGCTGGGCGCGCTCGACCCGCTGCTGGTCGCGGCGACGACGGCGCGTCTCCTCCTTCTGGCGCTTGTCCTCGCGCACCTCCTCGACCGCCTCGTCCAGGCTGCGTACGCCCTCCAGGAGCATCAGCGACCAGGCCTTGTAGGTCTCCCGGGGTGCCCGCATCCAGCGGACGACACGGATCTGCGGCAGCGGACGCGGCACCAGGCCCTGCTCGCGCAGCGCGGCCCGGCGGGTCTGCTTCAGGGCGCGGTCGAAGAGCACCGCCGCCGACAGCGACATACCGGAGAAGAACTGCGGGGCGCCCGCGTGGCCGACGCCCCTCGGGGCGTGCACCCAGTTGAACCAGGCGGCGGCGCCGGCGAACGTCCATACGAGGATGCGGGAGCCGAGTGCCGCGTCACCGTGGCTGGCCTCGCGCACCGCGAGCACGGAGCAGAACATCGCCGCCCCGTCCAGGCCGAACGGGACCAGGTACTCCCAGCCGCCGGTCAGACCGAGGTTCTGCTGGCCGAAGCCGACCAGGCCGTGGAAGGAGAGGGCGGCGGCGACCGCCGCACAGCAGAACAGAAGGACGTAGGAGGCCGTGCCGTATATGGCTTCCTTGCGCCTGCGGCGCTCTTCGCTGCGCTCCCACGAGTCGTCCGCGCTCGCGTTCTCCCCGGAGGAGCGCTTGCCGCGCGCGAGCACCGCCACCGCCGCCAGCATGCCCAGGAGCAGCACGGCGCCGGGTAGCAGCCAGTTCAGCGATATGTCGGTCAGTCTCATCTGGGGTCCCTTGCATTGGGATAGGGCGTAACGCCCGCCATAGTGGCCCAACCCCACCGGCCCTCAGGGGGTTTCGGGGCAAGAGGCCGCCAAGGAGGTGCAAGGGGATGCGCAGGGCAGCGTTCTGCTCGAACTGCCGCTTGAGGGGCGGGAGTTGCGTTCGAATAAGAGTACCCGTGCGGATGGTTCCGCGGAAAGTTCCCGTGACGGGTGAGGAATGTGTGAATCACCTGCCCGTCTGCGGGACGTGCGGCGGATCCCTGTGGGTGCTCCGACCGCGGTGATCCTAGTGGACCGGAAAACCGGTCCCACCCTGAGGGTGCCTCAAGCGGCGGCGGCTGAGGTCAGTTTGGCGATGCGGTCGGTGTCGCAGGTGCGCGGGCAGGTGGCGCACGTGTCCTCGGGGCGCAGGGTGTAGAACATGCAGCAGCTCGCCCGGTCCCGAGTGGGCAGGGGGTCGCCGTCCGGGCCGGCGAGGGTGCGGAAGGCGGCGGAGCCGACGTACGGCCGGGTGGCGCCCGGCAGCAGCAGTTCCAGCTCCCGCACGGCCCGCTCCTCCTCGCCGAGCAGGTGGGCGACGTACCACAGCCCCTCGACCAGCTCGTCGGTCGCCATGCCCCACAGTGCTCGCCCGCGCCGCCGCATCCGCGGTCCGAACCCGGCGAGCACGGGCTCCAGGTGCTCGGCCGCCGCCGCCCGCACCTCGGCCCGCAGCGCCTCCTCGTCCGGCACCACGACCGCGCCGGGCGACGCCGCCGCCGGATCGCCCGGGAGACAGGCGAAGGAGGCGGGGCGGACGGCCATGCGGCCGGCGGTGCGGTCGTACGAGACGTGGGTCACGGGCAGCCGGGGCACCCGCCGGTTCAGGAACCACGGCACGGTGATCAGCAGGCAGGCGGGCCAGGCGTAGCGGTGCAGCCCGAAGCTCGCCACGACGTCGGGCCGGGCCCGCTGTCCGTAGTCCCGCAGCACCTGCGCCTCGTCCCAGGCCAGGAAGGCCGCGAGGTCCGCCCCGTCGTCCGTGAGCGAGGCGGTCCGGATCCAGTCGCCGCCGCGCGGGGCGGGCTCCTCGGGGCCCAGCTCCGTGACGGTCAGGCCCGGGTACACCTCGGCGAGGCGGGCGTAGGCGGCGGAGAAGGGCGAGGCCGGGACGGGCACGGGGCACCACCGATTCGGGGGACGGGCGGGCGAACGGCATTTGAAGCCAGGCAAGCCTAACCTTACTGACAGGTGGGGAAGTTTGAACTGTCGCCCCGTGCGCCTAAGGTGCTTGACGGACGAGTAACAACTCGTCGTAATGACCCCAAGTGCCGACAAGCCGGAGGAGGACCCCGTGAAGCAGGGCGTGCAGGGCTCCGGCGACACGGGCGTGCCGGGCCTCCGGGACGGGGCCCGCGTGCCGCGGCAGACCCGGGCGCAGGACGTGGACCGGCAATGGGAGAACCCACGTCCCCCGGTGGCACGCGGCGAGCACACGCACGGCGAGCCGCCCGTCCCGCGGCCCCGCTCGGCGGTGCAGCGGTCCTCGGTGCGCGGCCAGATCCTCGACGCCCTGCGTCACGCGCTGGTGGCGGGAGACCTGAAGCCCGGCGAGGTGTACTCCGCGCCAGCGCTCGGGGAGCGGTTCGGGGTCTCCGCGACGCCCGTACGGGAGGCCATGCAGCAGCTGACCCTGGAGGGCGCGGTGGAGGTCGTGCCCAACCGGGGTTTCCGGGTGGCGGTGCGCGGCGCGCGGGAGCTGGCCGAACTGGCCGAGGTCCGGGCGCTGATCGAGGTGCCGGTGATGATGCGGCTCGCCCGCACGGTGCCCGCGGAACGCTGGGCCGAGCTCAGACCGCTGGCCGAGGAGACGGCCCGTGCGGCGACCTCGGGGTGCCCGGCGACGTACGCCGAGTCCGACCGGGCCTTCCACCGGGCGGTGCTGGGCCTGTCCGGGAACGAGCAGCTCGTGCAGATCGCGGAGGATCTGCACCGACGGGCGCAGTGGCCCCTCGTCGGCGGCCCCGTACGGCATGGCCGCGCCGACCTCGTCGCGGACGCGGCCGAGCACACGGCCTTGCTGGACGCGCTGATCGCCGAGGACCTGGCGACCGTGCGGGCCCTGGTGGGGGAACACTTCGCGGGCGCGGTCTGAGGGCACGCCCACTTCGTCAGGCAGGGCCGAACACTGGCCTGCCCCACCCAGCCCCTCTCGGGGTCCCCCGGGGAGTTTCGACAGCGAGGCCGTCCAGGCCGATGAGCCCCGGTGCGAACCCCTGGTGGGGCCCGGGGGCGAAGCCCCGGCGGGGTCCGCGGCCGAAGGCTTGGCGGGGTCCGGGGCCGAAGGCCTGGCGGGGTGCGGGGACGGAGCCCCGCGGGGGTCCCAGGGGGCACAGCCCCCTGGCGGGGCTGAAGGGGCGGAGCCCCTGGGACGGGAAAGGGTAGGGGCGGAGGGGGCGAAAAACCCCGTCAGCCCCCCGTCAGTCCCCGTCCCCCGAGTGGCTCGCGGTCTTGGAGAAGCTGTCGTGCCACGCGGCCTTCGCGCCGGAGTCGCCGATGCGGTAGACGTCGACCACGGCGCCCGCGGCAACGGCCAGCGACAGCACCGCCACGACGACCCGCACCGGCGAGGCCGCCCACCGGGTGGCAATCCCCGCGCCGTCGCCCTCCACGGCACCGGCCGACGCCGCACCGGCCCGCCGGCCCGCCCACCACACCACCGCCGCCAGCACGAACAGTCCGAGGGCCCAGGGCAGCAGCCCGTCGCCCAGTTCGGTGTGCCGCCGCACCAGCGCGTTGCTCTCGACATGCGCCTCGAGCCATTCACCGGCGTGCGTGGTCAGCGGAACGCTGACCAGCGACACGAGCGCGAGCAGCGGCAGCAGCACGCCCAGTCTGCGGGCGGCCGGCGGCCACAGCGCACTGGCCACCAGGGCCAGCGCGGTCAACGGCACCAGTACGACCACGACATGGACGAGGAGGACGTGCGCGGGCAGTCCGTTGATGAGGTTCATCGGGGCGTTCCCTCCGGGGCTCGGGCGCGCCAGCCTGGCACAGCAACCTCTCAGGCGGCTCTGAGTTTCCCCTCAGGCGGTGGCCACCCCCGGCGTCGGCGGCGCCAGCTGCCGGGCCAGCCACGTGGGCACGCCGCCGAGCAGGCGGAACAGACGGCGGGCCTCCTCGCGCAGGCGGGACGCCTCCGGCTCGGTCTCCGTGTCCGCCAGGGAGGCCAGCGCGGGGGCCGTGCCCACCAGGTAGCCGAGCTCCTCGCGGATGCGGAGGGACTCGGCGAAACCGTGCCGGGCCTCCGCCAACTCGCCGTCCCGCAGGGCGAGTCCCGCCAGATGCCGCCAGGTGAAGGACAGCAGCAGCGGATCGGAGTGCGCGGCGGCGCCGACGTGGGCCCGGCGGTAGGCGGCGCGGGCCGCCTGCGGTGAACGGGCCAGGTTCTCGGCGATCAGCCCGCGCCGGAAGTCCAGCAGGGCCCGGCCGGCAGCGTCCGGCGGGATCAGCGCGGCGGCCCGGCCGAGCGCGGCCCGCGCCTCGTCGGCCCGGTCGCGCACCCCGTGCAGGGTGGCCGCGTAGGCGAGCTGCCCGCGCTCGCAGGCGGCGGCCCCCCGCGCCTCGTCGTCCCGGGCCAGCGCCTCGGCGGTGCGCAGCGCGTCCTCCGCCTCCTGCCACCCCCGCTCGGTGTACAGGCACCGTTCCACGAGCAGCCCGGCGCGCTGCAGCGCGGCGGCGGCGGTGTCCGGCCGGAGCAGGGCCGCCGCGTCGGCCCAGCAGGCCCGCGAGCGCAACCGCCATACCGCGGTCTGGAGAGGATCGTCACCGGCGGTCGTTCCGTTCCCAGACATGGCGGAGTGCGCCACGTTGCCCTCCTCGAGCACGCCATCGAGCTTCTGAGTGGTGGCCGCATTCCAGCACCGATCGACGGCCGGGCCAAGGGGCTGGGTGAAAGTTTTCACAAAGTGACGGGAGTGATCTGCTCCCGGATCACTTGCCGCGCTCAGCTCATCCGCAGCGCCAGGAAGAAGTCGAGCTTGTCCTCCAGCCGGGACAGGTCACGCCCCGTCAACTGCTCGATCCGGCCCACGCGGTAGCGCAGCGTGTTGACGTGCAGGTGCAGCCGGGTGGCGCAGCGGGTCCAGGAGCCGTCGCAGTCGAGGAACGCCTCCAGGGTCGGTATCAGCTCGGCCCGGTGCCGGCGGTCGTAGTCCCGGAGGGGGTCCAGGAGCCGTGCGGTGAACGCCCGGCGTACGTCGTCCGGGACGAAGGGGAGCAGCAATACGTGCGAGGCCAGCTCCTGGTGGCCCGCCGCGCACACCCGGCCCGGGCGGGCCGCCGCCACCCGCCGGGCGTGCCGGGCCTCCTCCAGCGCCCCACGCAGCCCCTCCGCCGAGTGCACGGCCGCGCTGACGCCGAGTGTGACCCGCCCGTCGTCGTCGAGCCCCGCCGACAGCGGCTGCCGCACGGACTCCAGGAGCGCCTCGGCGAGGACCCCGGCCTCCGAGCCGTCGTGCTCGACGGACACCGCCGGAAGCGGCACCAGCGCGACCGCCTCGTCACCGGAGTGCGCGACGGCGATCCGGTCGGAGGGCTCGGGCCCGGTCGTCCGGGGATCCACCAGGACCTCCTCCAGCAGCGACTGGGCCACCTGTCCGCCGTCGACCTCCCCGCCGTCCCACTCGACGCGGGCCACCACCACCTGCCAGTGCGGGGCCGCGCCGAGGCCCGGCAGCAGCACCGGCGCCGCGACCCGCAGCCGGGCCGCGATCTCGGCGGGCGGCGCACCCGTCTGCACCAGCTCCAGGACCTCCTGCGCGAGCCGCCGCCGGACCGTGCGCGCCGCGTCCCGCCGGTCCCGCTCCACCGCGATCAGCTGCGTGACGCCCTGCAGCAGGTCCAGGCGCTCCCCGGGCCAGTCACCGGCGTCGGCCTCGACGGCCAGCAGCCAGTCCGACAGCACCGTCTCGCGTACGTCCCGAGCGGCCTGCGGGGAGCGGCCGCCGCTGCGGATCGGGAAGAGGGAGTACGTCGTATGGCCCAGCGCGGTCCGGTGCGGCCCGCGGCGGCCGGTGCGCTGGGCGGCGAGGTGCTCGGCGGCGAGCCGGGCGCACATATCGGCGGGCAGCGCCGGGCCGGGGGTCTTGGGGCCCGCGATGAGGCGGCCGGTCGGCGACAGCACCCAGGCGCGCAGGTCCAGGTCCGAGCCGAGCAGGTCCAGGACGACGTCCGGGCCGCCGCCGGCCGGGCCGGACGTCATCATCCGGCGGTGCCGGTCCACCACGGCCGCGAGGTCCCCGGCGCGCTCACCGGAGACCTGCCGTACGACGTGCTCGGTGATCGTCGCGAACGCAACCGACTCGTGCACCGCGAACAGCGGCAGCCGGTGCCGGGCGCAGGCCACGACCAGGTCGTCCGGGACGTCCCCGAGCTCGGCCTCACCGGCGGCGAGGGCGGCCACGCCGGCCTGCACCAGGATCCGTACGAAAGGCTCGGAGTCCGCGGCGTCCCGGCGCCAGGCCAGACCCGTCAGCACCAGCTCACCGCCGGAGAGGTAGCGGCTGGGGTCCCGCAGGTCGGTGGTCATCACGCCGCGGACGGCGCGGTCCAGCTCGTCCTCGCCGCCGAGCAGCCGCAGGCCCAGCGCGTCGGTGTCCAGCAGTGCGCGCAGCCGCATTCTCGTCCGCCGTTCTGTGTCTCGAAAACTACGATGGATTCTGGAGGGTCTGGTGGGTCTCGTGGGGTCCGGGCCCGGTGATGTTTCCACGGGAAGACGCAGAGGTTGCCGATGACCTCGGTTCATACGAATCTACAAGACGATCGCTCTGGCCAGCGAACTCCTTCATGGTTTCCGTGACTGACCCCGTCGGAGCACAGCGCGGTGTACTGGCCCCGTCCAGCGTGAACAGCTCAAGTGCGAGCCGGGCCCACCGCACCCGATCTGGCTCGAACCGTACGACCGAGACGAGGAAGAGAGCCGGTCATGGACTTCCTTCGCCCCGCCGGCTGGGAGGAGGCGCTCGCCGCGAAGGCCGAGCACCCCACCGCCGTGCCCATCGCGGGCGGCACCGACGTGATGGTCGAGATCAACTTCGACCACCGCAGACCCGAGTACCTCCTCGACCTGAACCGCGTCACCGACCTCTACGAATGGGAGGTCGGCGAGGACAGCGTGCGGCTGGGCGCCTCGGTCCCCTACACCCGGATCATGGAGGACCTGCGGGCCGAACTGCCGGGCCTGGCCCTCGCCTCGCACACGGTCGCCTCCCCGCAGATCCGCAACCGCGGCGGCGTCGGCGGCAACCTGGGCACCGCCTCCCCGGCCGGTGACGCCCACCCCGCGCTGCTCGCGGCGGGCGCGCAGGTCGAGGCCGAGTCGGTGCGCGGCTCCCGGCTGATCCCGATCGACGAGTTCTACACCGGTGTGAAGCGCAACGCGCTGGCGCCCGACGAACTGATCCGGGCGGTGCACATCAAGAAGGCCGACGGCCCGCAGCAGTACTCGAAGGTCGGCACCCGCAACGCCATGGTCATCGCGGTCTGCGCCTTCGGCCTCGCACTGCACCCCGCGACGCGCACCGTGCGCACCGGCATCGGCTCCGCCGCCCCGACCCCCGTACGGGCGAAGACCGCCGAGGAGTTCCTGAACGCTGCGCTCGAGGAGGGCGGCTTCTGGGACAACGGCAGGATCATCACGCCCTCGGTCGCCAAGCGGTTCGCGGACCTGTGCTCCGCCGCCTGCAACCCGATCGACGACGTCCGGGGCACCGCGAGCTACCGCCGCCACGCGGTCGGCGTCATGGCCCGGCGCACGCTGACCTGGACCTGGGAGTCGTACCGCGGCGCCCGCCGTGGCACGGAGGGAGCCGCCTGATGCGCGTCGAATTCACCGTCAACGGACGTCCGCACCGGGCCGACGACGTCTGGGAGGGCGAGTCCCTGCTGTACGTGCTCAGGGAGCGCCTCGGCCTCCCCGGTTCGAAGAACGCCTGCGAGCAGGGCGAGTGCGGTTCCTGCACGGTCCGGCTGGACGGCGTACTGGTGTGCTCCTGTCTGGTCGCGGCGGGGCAGGTGGAGGGCCGTGAGGTCGTGACGGTCGAGGGGCTGGCGGACCACGCCGAGCAGCGGTCGTGCGGTACGACGCGGGCGGCGGGCACCGACTCCCGGACCGGCGGGTGCACCGACTCCCGGACCGGCGAGGGCCCCCGGCTCGCCCCGATCCAGCAGGCCTTCATCGACGCCGGCGCCGTCCAGTGCGGCTTCTGCACCCCGGGCCTGCTGGTCGCCGCCGACGAGATGCTGGAGCGCAACCCGGACCCGACCGACGAGGACATCCGCGAGGCCCTCTCGGGGAACCTGTGCCGCTGCACCGGCTACGAGAAGATCATGGACGCGGTCCGCCTGGCGGCCGCCCGGCAGGGAGAGGCGGTCTGACCCCGATGCCCAACGGCGCTCCCACCGAGATCACCCAGGACGCGCGGACCGAGGGCGGCGTCGGGGAGTCCACGCTCCGCCCCGACGGCACCCTCAAGGTCACCGGCGAGTTCGCTTACTCGTCCGACATGTGGCACGAGGACATGCTCTGGGGCCAGATCCTGCGCTCCACCGTCGCCCACGCCGAGATCGTCTCCATCGACACGGCCGAGGCCCTGGCCACGCCGGGCGTGTACGCCGTCATGACCTACGACGACCTGCCGACCGGCGTACGGAACTACGGCCTGGAGATCCAGGACACCCCGGTCCTCGCGCACGGCAAGGTCCGCCACCACGGCGAGCCGGTCGCGATCGTCGCCGCCGACCACCCGGAGACCGCCCGCCGCGCCGCCGCGAAGATCAGGGTCGAGTACCGCGAGCTGCCGGTGATCACCGACGAGGCCTCCGCCACCGCACCGGACGCGGTCCTCGTCCACGACAACCGCACCGACCACCACATCGGCCACGTCCCGCACCCCAACATCGTGCACCGCCAGCCGATCGTCCGCGGCGACGCCGACGAGGCCGCGAAGCGGGCCGATGTGATCGTGACGGGCGAGTACCACTTCGGCATGCAGGACCAGGCCTTCCTCGGCCCGGAGTCCGGGCTGGCCGTACCCGAGGAGGACGGCGGCGTCCACCTCTACATCGCCACCCAGTGGCTGCACGCGGACCTCCGCCAGATCGCACCCGTCCTCGGTCTGCCCGAGGACAAGGTCCGGATGACCCTGGCGGGCGTCGGCGGCGCCTTCGGCGGCCGCGAGGACCTGTCGATGCAGATCCACGCCTGCCTGCTGGCCCTGCGCACCGGCAAACCCGTCAAGATCGTCTACAACCGCTTCGAGTCCTTCTTCGGGCACGTCCACCGCCATCCCGCGAAGCTGTACTACGAGCACGGCGCCACCAAGGACGGCAGGCTGACGCACGTCAGAGCCCGGATCGTCCTCGACGGCGGCGCGTACGCGTCCTCATCCCCGGCCGTCGTGGGCAACGCCGCCTCCCTCGGCGTCGGCCCGTACCGGGTCGACGACGTCGCCGTCGAGGCCCTCGCCCTCTACACCAACAACCCACCCTGCGGGGCCATGCGCGGCTTCGGCGCCGTCCAGGCGTGTTTCGCGTACGAGGCGCAGATGGACAAGCTGGCGAAGCGGCTCGGCATGGACCCGGTGGAGCTGCGCCGGCTGAACGCCATGGAGCAGGGCACGCTCATGCCGACGGGCCAGCCGGTGGACTCGCCCGCTCCCGTCGCCGAACTCCTGCGCCGGGTCAAGGCGATGCCCATGCCGCCGGAGCGCCAGTGGGAGAGCAGCGAGGGCGCGGACGTACGGCAGCTTCCCGGCGGTCTGTCCAACACCACGCACGGCGAAGGCGTCGTACGAGGTGTGGGCTACGCGGTCGGCATCAAGAACGTCGGCTTCTCCGAGGGCTTCGACGACTACTCCACCGCCCGGGTCCGTATGGAGGTCGTCGCGGGCGAACCCGTCGCCACCGTGCACACGGCGATGGCGGAGGTCGGCCAGGGCGGCGTCACCGTGCACGCGCAGATCGCCCGGACCGAGCTGGGAGTCGCCCAGGTCACCATCCACCCGGCGGACACCCGGGTGGGCAGCGCCGGTTCCACCTCCGCGTCACGCCAGACCTACGTCACCGGCGGCGCCGTCAGGAACTCCTGCGCGCTGGTGCGCGAGAGGATCCTGGACCTCGGCCGCCGCAGGTTCGGTACGTACCACCCCGCCTGGGCCACCGCCGAGCTGCTCCTGGAGGGCGGCAAGGTCGTCACCGACGCGGGCGAGGTCCTCGCCGACCTGGCGGACGTGCTCGACGGCGAGGTCGTCGAGGTCGAGGCCGAGTGGCGGCACCGCCCGACCGAGCCCTTCGACCTGCGCACCGGCCAGGGCAACGGCCACGTCCAGTACTCCTTCGCCGCGCACCGGGCCGTCGTCGAGGTCGACACCGAGCTCGGCCTGGTGAAGGTCGTCGAGCTGGCCTGCGCCCAGGACGTCGGCAAGGCGCTCAACCCGCTGTCGGTCACCGGCCAGATCCAGGGCGGCACCACCCAGGGTCTGGGCGTGGCGGTGATGGAGGAGATCATCGTCGATCCGAGGACGGCGAAGGTCAGGAACCCCTCCTTCACGGACTATCTGATCCCGACCATCCTGGACACGCCGGCCATCCCGGTCGACGTCCTCGAACTCGCCGACCACCACGCTCCGTACGGGCTGCGCGGCGTCGGCGAGGCCCCCACCCTGTCGTCGACCCCGGCCGTCCTCGCGGCGATCCGCGACGCGACGGGGCTGGAGCTGAACCGGACGCCGGTCCGTCCGGAACACCTCACGGGTACATGATCCGACGAGAGTCGAGCAGGTGAGTGTGCTGAGGCATCTTCCCGGGCCGTTTCACCCTCCAACCTGATGGAGAGCCGCCGCGATCGAGGAGAACCGACAGATGCTGGACATCGCCGAGGAACTGCACCGGTGGGTCGCACAGGGCCGTGACTTCGCCGTCGCCACCGTGGTGGCGGTCGGCGGGAGCGCCCCGCGCCGGCCCGGCGCCGCCCTCGCGGTGGACTCCGACGGCACGGCGATCGGCTCGGTCTCCGGCGGCTGTGTGGAGGGCGCCGTGTACGACCTGTGCCGGCAGGCCCTGGAGGACGGCGAGCCCGTGCGGGAGCGCTTCGGGTACAGCGACGAGGACGCCTTCGCCGTCGGCCTGACCTGCGGCGGAGTCATCGACATCCTGGTCACGCCGGTGCGGGCGGGGGACCCCGTCCGTACGGTGGCCGCGGCCGCGCTCGCCGCCGCCGCGCGCGGGGAGGCGGTGGCGGTGGCGCGGATCGTCGCGGGCCCGGCCGCACTCCTCGGCAGGGCGCTGCTGGTGCGGGCCGACGGCTCCCGCGAGGGCGGTTTCGGCGGGCGGCCCGAGCTGGACCGCACGGTGGCCGCCGAGACGACGGCCCTCCTG
Source organism: Streptomyces sp. NPDC001843 (assembly GCF_042891955.1). NCBI lineage: Bacteria > Bacillati > Actinomycetota > Actinomycetes > Kitasatosporales > Streptomycetaceae > Streptomyces > Streptomyces sp. NPDC001843. Next base: position 242,602 of record NZ_JBIATQ010000005.1, read on the forward strand.
GACGCGGGCCGTACCGGCACCCTGGAGATCGGCGCACAGGGCTCCCGCTGCGGGGCCCCGCTGACGGTACTGGTCGAGTCGTCGGTCCCGCCGCCCCGGATGATCGTCTTCGGCGCGATCGACTTCGCGTCCGCGCTGGTCCGCGTCGGCAAGTTCCTGAACCACCACGTGACCGTGTGCGACGCCCGTCCCGTCTTCGCCACCCGGGCCCGTTTCCCCGAGGCGGACGAGATCGTCGTGGAGTGGCCCCACCAGTACCTGGAGCGCACGCACGTCGACCGCCGTACCGTCCTGTGCGTGCTGACTCACGACGCGAAGTTCGACGTACCGCTGCTGAAGCTGGCGCTGCGTCTGCCCGTGGCGTACGTCGGCGCGATGGGCTCCCGCCGGACCCACCTCGACCGCAACGAGCGCCTGCGCGAGGTCGGTGTCACCGAACTGGAACTGGCCCGTCTGCACTCACCGATCGGGCTCGACCTCGGCGCCCGTACGCCGGAGGAGACCGCTCTGTCCATCGCCGCGGAGATCGTCGCGCACCGGCGCGGCGGCACCGGCGTGCCGCTGACCGGCGCGCACACACCGATCCACCACGACACGAACCCGGCACCGACCCGGCGGATCGGCGAGGTGGCCTAGCCCCGCACTGATGGGGGGAGCCCCGTCACGGCCTGCGCAGCAGCGCGTTCACCGCCCGTCCGAACACCGCGCGGGACGCCGCGGCCAGGGGCCGGTCGAAGGCGGCGGGCAGTCCGCGTACCCGCAGTTCCTCCCGCCACAGGACGCGCGTACGGCCGCCGGGGCCCGGGTGCACCTCCAGTTCGGCCCAGCCCAGCACCACGCGGCCCCGCTTGACCAGGCGGCACAGTCCGGGCTCGCCGTCCCGCGGCGGGCGCCAGACGGTGACCTCCATGGGGTCGTCGAAGGCGAGCGGTCCGACCCCGGAACGCGCCACGACCAGCGTGCCCTCACGGGTCGGCGGGTCCGTGACCACGCTGATCCGGGTCAGGGGGACGGCGTCGCCGTGCCGCGACCACCGAGTGAGCCGGCGCCACGCCTCGTCGGCGGGAAGCGGTGCCGTGCGTTCGAGGAGGAAGGTGACCACGGCACGATCGTAGGGAACCGCCGGCTCCATCGCCGGTACACCTCGTATGTCCCGTATACGGCGATTTGCAGCCACCATGGAAGGAGAAGACCCAGCCCCGCGAGAGGAAGACAGATGCGCTTCCAGGACCGCAGACAGGCCGGACGGGAACTGGCCGCACGGCTGCGCGTCGAGCAGGAGCAGGGCACCCTGCCGGACCCCTTCGTCCTGGCCCTGCCCCGCGGTGGCGTCGCGGTGGCCGAGGAGGTCGCGCGGGCGCTGGACGCCCCCCTCGACGTACTCGTCGTACGCAAGATCGGCGCCCCCTTCCACGAGGAGTTCGGCGTCGGCGCGATCGCCGGGGACGACCCGCCGCTCCTCGACGAGGAGACCGTGCGGCGGCTCGGCCTGAGCGAGGCGGCGCTCGCCCCGGTGGTGGCGCGTGAACGCGCCGAACTGCACCGCCGCGAGCGGCGCTACCGGCAGGGCCGCCCGCCGCCCGACCTCACCGGACGCACCGTGATCGTCGTCGACGACGGGCTGGCCACCGGCTCCACCGCACGCGCCGCCCTGCGACACGTACGCCGCCGGGCGCCCGCCCGCCTCGTCCTGGCCGTGCCCGTCGGCCCCCCCGCCTCGCTGGACCTGCTGCGCGACGAGGCCGACGACGTGGTCTGCGTGCACCGGCCGGCTTCCTTCACCGCCGTCGGCCAGTGGTACGAGGACTTCGGGCAGATGACCGACGCCGAGGTGCTCGACGCCCTGCACGCGCACTGACCCGCCGGTCTCCCGCTGTCCGGCGTCGTCCGCCGTCACCTCCGTCTGCGGGGACTCTGTGCACATCAGTGGTACCTGAGAGTCATCGGGAGTAACCTCACAAGACATGGCAGGCACGGGGGAGCGAGCCGTCGAACTGGACTTACGCACACCGCGGTGGATCGCCCGCATCCACCACGCGGAGGGACACGTGGTGGGCGCGGGGGTGCTGCTGAGCCCCGACCGGGTGCTCACCTGCGCCCATGTCGTCGAGCCGGGACGGCACTACGTCGTCCGCTTCGTCGGGGCCGCGGCCGACACCGTTCCGGCGGTGTCGGCGTCCGTCAGCGAGCGGGAGTGGATCCCGGAGGAGACGGACGCCTTCGGCGACCGCGCCGGCGACCTCGCCCTGCTCCGCCTCGCCGAACCCAGACCCGCCGAGGACGCCACCCGGCTGCACCGTCTCGCCACCGCACGGCAGGGCGTCCGGATGTACGGCTTCCCGTGGGGCGACGACGGCGGCCGGTGGCACGGCGGCACCGTCGTCGGCGGCCGGGGCCGGGACGGTCAGGTCCAGCTCCGTCCCGACACCCCCGGGGAACTGGCCAGCCCCGGATTCAGCGGCGGGGGCGTCGTCGACCTCGCGACGGGCCGGGTCATCGGCATCGTGCTCAGCGTCGACGAGGGGCGTCCCTCGCTCTTCACGTACATGAGCCCCGCCGAGACCATCCTCCGCCACCTCCCTCAGGTCGGCGCCTGGACCGCCGGCCGGTCCGCCGTCGACCCCGGGCTGCACCCCAAGCAGGGCACCGGCGAACTGGACGTGGAGTTCGCCACCGAACTGGCGGGCTGGTTCCGCGGCGAGGGATGGCCGGTGCTGGTCACCGTCGTCCCGGCCAGCGGCCGCCGGGCCTGGACCCTGGGCCGGGCCATCACGCTGGCCGACCGCGAACTGCGCACCCGGCGCAACACCAGCCGGTTCTCCGACGACCCGCCTGCCACGGTTCCCCCGGCCGGCAGCCACGACCTGGCCCTCGGCGTCCAGGGCATGACCGTCGACCAGGTCTGCGAACGCGTCGCCGAACGGCTCGGTGTCCCCATGGATCCGCTCGGCGGTCTGCCGCAGCAGATCGCCGAGGCGCGCACACCGCTCGCCGCCGTCCTCGTGGGCGTCGACATGGCGGCCGAGCCCGCCCCGCTGCTCGGCCTGCTGGAGCGGCTCGCCGACCAGGGGGCCCGGCTGCTGCTGGTGTTCCGCGAAGAGGACGGGCTCGCCGCACAGGCCGAGGAGACCCTGGTGCGGCGGCCGTTGCCGGAGCGCTGGAGCAGGATGCGCGCCGAACTCGACCGGATCACCGACCGGCTCGGCCCGGCCCTGCACGAGCGTCTCGACCGCGTGCTGCCGCAGCCCGGCACCCAGGAGCTGATCGCCCGGGCCGACGACGGCTTCCGGCGCACCCTCGTCCTGCGCGAACAGGTGGCGGCCCGTCAGGTACCCGAACCACGGCACGCCGAGGACCTGTTCGTCTACGAGGCGGCCGCCCGCCGCCGCAGACGGCGCCTGGAGCAGGCCGTCGACGCCCTCGACTCCCGTCTGAGGCGCCGTGACGAACTGCGCGGCCGGGTCGCCGGGGTCTGGGCCCTGTGGCGGCAGAGACCCGGGCCGCCGGACATCCCCCGGGACCTGGAGGCCTACCGGCTCTACGAATCCGCCCTGCGCCTGCTGCGCCGCACACCCTGCGACATCGAGGAGGCCGAGGCCGCGGTCGAGGCGTTCGTCGCCTTCGGGGCCGGACGTCCGGACGGGGAGGCGGTACCGGGCGGCACCGGTGACGGCCCCGGGGTGGCGGCCCCCGCCGACGCCCTCGCCGACGCCGACGCCGACGCCGACGACACGGCCCGTGACCGCGGCGCCGACCCGGACCCGGGTCGAGGCGTCCCGGGTGCGCACGGCGGCGCGAGTGCGGCAGGCGTCTCCCCGGCCGCCCCCGCCGCCCGGGGACCGTGGCGCCTGCGCGGCGCGGGCGGGGCTCCCGGTCCCGGCAGCGCCGGCGGGAAGGGGGCGTCGTGACGACCTGCAACCGGCCCGGCTGCACGGGCCGCATCATGGCCACGGGTTTCTGCGGCACCTGCGGCCACCGCGACACGAGCCCGCCCCGCGAACGGGGACAGGACAAACCCCGCGACCCGTCGCGCCCCCCGGCCGGGAAGCGCCGTGCACGCCAGACCCTGTCCCCCGTCCACGCCGTGGCCGGCACCGGCGGACTCGACCAGCACGGCCTCGTCGTACTGCCCGACGTTCCGGTCCCGGACCTGGACGAACTCCTCGCCGAGGAGCACCTGCCACCGACCGAGGGCCGCCCGTGCGGCTTCAACGGCTGCACCATGACGGTCGGCGTCGGCTACGGCGGCCAGCAGCCCCGGCTCACCGGCCGCTGCCCGCGGTGCGGCACGCCCTACTCCTTCCTGCCCGAACTGAACCCCGGCGACGAGGTCGACCACTACCGGATCCTGGGCTCCCTCCCGGACAGCGGCCTCTCCTGGGTCCACCTCGCCGCGGACACCCAGGCGCAGGGCATGCACGTGGTGCTCAAGGGCCTCCTCAACGTCCACGACGCCCTGGCCCGTCACAAGGCGGTCGAGGAACAGCGCTCGCTCACCGAGCTGCACCACCCCGACATCGTCCGGCTCATCACCTACACCGAACACCAGGTCCCCGACCGCCCCCGAAGCGGCTACCTGGTCATGGACTACATCGCCGGCCGCTCCCTGAAACGGCTCTTCGACTCCGCCGACCTCACCCACGTCTTCAACGGCCGCCCCCGCCTCGACCACGTCCTCACCTACGGCTGCAAGATCCTCGGCGCGCTGCAGTACATGCACGAACGCGGGCTGCTCTACTGCGACATGAAGCCCTCCAACGTCGTCCACTTCGGACGGGAGATAAAGGTCGTCGACCTGGGCGCGGTCCGCGCGATCGGCGACCACCACTCCAGACCCGTGTACACCAAGCACTACGCGCCGCCCCCCGAGGAGATCAAGAAGCGCGGCTGGCACGTCGACACCGACCTCTACACGGTGGGCAGGACCCTGGGCGAACTGGCCCGCAGCGCCGAGCCGGCTCCCGGCCTCGCCGCGGACTCCTTCCGGTTGATCATCGAGCGGGCCACCCACGGCGAACCCCGGGCCAGATTCCACTCGGCGGCCGAGATGTCCCGCCAACTGTGGGAGGTACTCAGGGAGTTCCGCTCACTGCAGTTCGGTGAGCAACTGCCCGAGAGCTCCACCCGGTTCTCGCTCACGGACGCCGTGCTCGACGCCGGTCTCGGTGCCATTCCCCCACTCGGTCACTGGACGGACCGCACCGGTGGCGGCCCCCCGCGCGGACTCTCCTTCAGCGCACCGCCCGCCGCCGAGGTGGCCGGCGCCCTGCCCCAGCCCGTCCCCGACCCCGGCGACGGCGCGGCCCTGCTGCTGGACACCTTCCCGCCGGACGCCCCCGACCGGGTCGCCGAGCAGTGGCGGCGCGAGTCCCGGCTCGGCACCGTCGAGACCGCGCTGTGGCTGTGCCGCGCCTACCTCCGCGCAGGGCGGCAGGACAAGGCCGAGAAATGGCTCGCCGAGGCCGCGACCCAGCTCGGCGAGCAGGACGCCAGATACGACTGGCGGATCTCCTGGCACCGCGGTGTCCTGCACCTCAGCGGATCGGACGTGAAGGCGGCCGGCAAGCGCTTCGACGCGGTGTTCCAGGCGCTGCCCGGCGAGTACGTGCCCAAGCTCGCCCTCGGCTACTGCGCGGAGCGGCACGCCGAGACCTACGCGGCCGGCGGTGAGGAGCTGAACCGAGAGGCCCAGACCGACCGGGCCATGAGGTTCTACGAGGCCGTGTGGAAAAGGGACTTCGGCCACGCCCCGGCCGCGTTCGGACTGGCCCGCGGCCATCTGGCCTCCGGCCGGCGCGATGAGGCGGTACGGGTCCTCGACGACGTCCCCTCCACCTCCCGGCACTACGAAACCGCCCGGGTCGCCGCCGTACGCATCCGGGCCGGCACCCTGCGGGGCCGCCCGCCGTCCGTCGCCGACCTGAGGGACGCGGCCCGGCGGCTGCCCCTGCTCCGCCTCGACGGCGGAGAGAGCGACGGCGCGTCCCGGGCACGGCTGGTCGCCGAGGTGCGGGAGAACGTCCTCGGCTGCTGGCCAGAGCAGGGCTGGGGGCCCGACTTCCCGGCCGGAACGCTGTTCGGGTCCGGCACCGAGAACGCGCTCCGGGAACTGCTGGAGCAGTCCTTCCGCCGGCTGGCCGGACAGGCGCACACCGCGGACGAGCACGGCCGGCTGCTGGACCTGGCCAACACCGTCCGTCCGATGACCAACTTCTGACCGAGCGCCATGAGCGCGCAGCGCATGAGCGTGTACCGAACGAGCGTGGACCGAGGGGGAGTTCCGCGATGAGCGAGACCGGCGCCGTAGAGGTGACTCTGAAGGTCGGCCAGAACAAGCACCTGTCCACCGTGCCGGCATCGGCCGGCCCGCCCGGCCGTGCGGAGATGCACGCCATCCTGGAGGTCGGGGTCAGAAGCACCGGCGGCCCCGCGTCCGGCCGGCGCGAGGGGCTGGGCGCCGCCCTGGCCCAGGTCCTGATCATCGACACCTCGAAGTCGATGCTGCACCCCGAGACGAAACTGCACGCCGCCAAGGACGCCACGGTCGCCGCCGTCCGGCTGCTGCCCGACGGCGCCGCCTTCGCGGTGCTGTCCGGGCGCTACGAGGCGACCGTGGTCCATCCCTCCGGCACCGGAGTGCTGGCCGTCGCCGACCCGCGGGAGCGCGCGGCCGCCGAGTACGCCGTACGGCTGCTGGACGCGGACGGCGGCACGGCCATCGGCCCCTGGCTCGACCTCGCCCGGCTGCTGCTGCAGGAGCAGCAGGCGCCCGTCAAGCACGTCCTGCTGCTCACGGACGGACGCAACGAGCACGACGAACGCAGGACGCACAAACGGCTGGAGACCGTGCTCCGCGCCTGCGAGCAGCAGTTCGTCTGTGACGTCTGGGGCATCGGCGACGACTGGGACGCGGAGCTCCTGCTGCACATCGCCGGCCGGCTCCAGGGACACGCGGCCGCGGTCCGGGAGGAGTCCGAGCTGCCCGCGGCGTACGAGGAGCTGATGGGCAGAGTGCTCGGCACCGCGCTCCCCGAGGTGCGCATCCGGCTGACCCCCGCCCGGGGCACCGAGATCCGGGAGGTCAAACAGGTGGTGCCGAGCGAACAGGAGCTCCGCCCCGCCGGCGCCGAGCCGGACGCCGGCGGCACCGACTACGTCACCCGGGGCTGGACCGACGAGGTCCGGCAGTACCAGGTCGTCCTCACCGCCGACCCCTCCGGCCGGGAACTCGGCGAGGACCTCCAGCTCGCCGCCGTCGAACTGCTCGTACCCGGCACGAAGCCCTCCGTACGGCTGCCCGCCCCGCAGCCGATCCTGGTCAACTGGAGCGACAACCCCGACGACGTCTCCGCGCCCCACCCCGGTGTGGAGCGCCATCGGCTCTACCGGCAGTGCTACGAGGCGGTCGCCGAGGCCTACCGGGCCTGGCGGCGGGGCGCGGACGGCCGTGCGCGGGCGGGTGAGGAACTCGCCAGGGCCCTTTCGCTCGCCGACCGGCTCGGCGACGCGCGGCTGCGGGACGAGCTGCTGCGGGTCGCCGACCGGGACGCCGAACCCCCGCACGAGGTCCATGTCCGCGACGGACTGAAGGGCGTCGACTGGGAGCATCAGCTCCTCTCCAGCGCCAGGACCACCTCGCACGAACCGGAGGGCGCCCCTGAATACCCTCCCGTCGGCCCCGGACCGGCCGCTGACGGCGCCGGCGGGCTGATGGAGTGCCCGCACTGCGGCTGGCTCGGCCCGACCGGGTCCCGTTTCTGCGGCGGCAAGTGCGGCAGGCCGTTGGGCGAGTCCGCATGAGGGCGGCGACACCGGCCCGCGACACGGTGGAACAGCCCGCCCCGGCCGCCCTGTCCCGCCTCCTCGACCGGATCGGCGGCCACCGCGGTGGCGGCGCGGGCAGCACGACGGCCCGCGAGCTGACCCTGCGCCACCGGCTGCTGCTCGGCCTCAGCGCAGCGCTCACCCTCGCCCTGTTCCTCTCCTACGAGGGGGTGCACGGCGACGCCGACCCGCTGCGCACCGACAGCGCGCCCGCCGTACTGGCCATCGACACGGCACACTTCGCGCTCACGAATGCCGACGACGAGGCCAAGTCCCGCACTCCCTCCATCGATGAGATGCAGACGCAGATCTCGGTTGCCTCGCAGAGCCTGGCAGCAGCCGCCGCCGACGTGGTGGGCGGCGCGTCCGGCCGGCAGACCCTGAACACGGTCACCGGACTGATCGCCGGCTACACCGGCAACGTCTACAAGGCGTTGGGCGAGCCCGACGGCAGCCCGCTACGAAGGGCATACCTCCACTACGCCCGCAGCATGCTGCGCGACAAGGACACCGGAATCCTGCCCCGGCTGGAGACGCTGCAGAAGCGGCAGCTGGCCATGGTGAACAGCCAGACCCGCTTCGGCTGGTCGCTCTGGCTCGGCTGGAGCGTCGCCCTGCTGCTCGTGCTCACCCTGGCCGCCGCGCTGCTGGAGACCCAGGTCTTCCTGCGCCGCCGGTTCCACCGCCGGTACAGCAGGCCCCTGCTGGCGGCCGGAGCCCTCCTCGGCGGCGGGACCGTGACGCTGGTGCTCTTCACCCTGTGGACGCACCAGGGTATGGCGGACACACGCCACCGGCTCCCGGGGGGACACGGGTCCGACATCCCCGAGGTGGGGCGGCAGGTCGCCGACCACCTGGCGAACACCGGCTTCCGTGCGGCGGCAGCCGTGTGGATCCTCATAGGAGGGATCGTGCTCATGGCACTGACCGATTCGGTCCTGCGACGCCACCTCAACGACTACCGGTTCGTCCCCCGGTGAGCGCCCCTGACGACGGCCGCACCTCGGCCGTCCCCGCCCGCCGGCGCGGCCCCTCCCGCCGCATGGTCCGCACCGTCGTCGCCGTGGCGAGCTGTCTGGCCCTGGTCGCGGTCGCCGCGGTCGTGGCCGTGCGCCACTTCGGCAAGGAACCGACGGTGACCCTGTTGGCCAACTGGACCGGCGCCGAGGCGCGGCGGTTCCAGGCGGACGTGCTCGCCCCCTTCGAGAAGCGGCATCACATCCACGTCGACTACCAGGGCAGCTCCGCCGAGAGCCAGGTGCTCAGCGCCGACGTGGAAGCGGGCACCCAGCCCGACATCGCCGTCCTCACCGGTCCCGGCGAACTCGCCTCCTACTATCACGATCGCCGGCTCAAGCCCGTCGGCGATCTGATACCCAAGAACGCCTTCGGCGCCTCCTGGACCCCCTCGTTCGGCGGCAAGGTCTACTGGTTCCCGCTGAAGGCGGATCTCAAGAGCATCGTCTGGTACCCCAGCGGGACGAGCGAGAAGCAGCTCGTGAGAGCCGCCCATGAGCCGGGCCAGTGGTGCCTGGGGATGGGCTCCGGCGCCACCAGCGGCTGGCCGGGCACGGACTGGATCGAGGACATCCTCCTCCAGCGTTACGGCTCGCGGACGTACGACCAGTGGGCGAGCGGCGCGCTCCCCTGGACCTCCCCGCCCGTGCGGAAAGCCTGGAACGCCTGGAGGAACATGGTCCGCGCCGAAGGTGACCCGGACCTCGTCGGGCGCGCTCTGGAGACCGACTACGGCGATGCGTCCGCCCTGGCCGGCGAGGGGAAGTGCAGTCTGGAACACCAGGGCTCCTTCGTCGGCGCCAAGAAGGGCTGGCAGAAGAGGAAGGGCGTGTACCGGTCGTCCTCCCCGCTGCTGGGCGGAAAGGCCGACTCCCACGACTGGGAGGTCTCCGGTGACCTGGTCGCCCTGCTGAACTCGACTCCGCAGTCCCGGGAGCTCATCCGCTACCTGGCGTCCGCCGAGGCACAGCGGCAGTGGAGTCGCGGGGGGACCGGCTTCTCCGTCAACGCCGGTGTCAAGGAGAGCGACTACCCGGACAAGCAGCGCCGCTCGCTCGCCCACACCCTGCGCGATCAGCAGGCCATGCACTGCTTCGACGCCTCCGACGCCATGCCCCCCTCGGTGCGCGACGCCTTCGCCCGGGCCACCATCGACTTCCTGGCCGACCCGCGCCGCCTGGACTCCCTGCTCAGGAACCTGGTCGCGCTCAGCAGCGAGTCGGACCTGACCTGGCTGGGGTCGGTGTGCGCCACCGGATCCTGAGGGGGGCAGGAGCCCCGCCTAGAGCCAGTCCCGCCGCTTGAAGACGACGTACAGGGCGGTGCAGACGACCCCCATCAGGACGATCGCGAAGGGATACCCGAAGAACCAGCCCAGCTCGGGCATGTGCCGGAAGTTCATGCCGTAGATGGTCCCGACGAGCGTGGGCGCGAACAGGATCGCCGCCCAGCTCGAGATCTTCTTGACCTCTTCGTTCTGCTCGAAGCCCGCCTCCGCGAGCGCCCGCATCTCCGCGTTCTGCTGCTGGGAGACCAGGGTGGCGTTCACCGTGAGGATCTCGGTGAGGGCCTGGCGGAAGCCGTCGACGCGTTCACTGGTGTGGGTGACGTGGTCGGCGACGTCGCGGAGGTAGCGCTGGAGTTCCTCGTCCGTCCCGTACTTGGCGAAGCCGGCCATCAGGGCGTGCAGCATGCCGACCAGGGGCCGGGTCGCGCGCTGGAACTCGACCGTCTCGCGGGAGAGTTCGTAGATACGGCGGGAGACCTCGGGGTCGCCGCGGAACACCTCCGTCTCGATCTCGTCGATGTCGTTCTGGACGCCCGCGACGACCGGCGCGTAGCCGTCCACGACCGCGTCGAGGATGGCGTACAGCACCGCTTCCGGGCCGAGCCGCAGCAGCTCGGGGGAGTCCTCCATACGGCGGCGGACGGCGGAGAGGTCCGGGGCGGCGCCGTGCCGGACGGTGATGACGAAGTCGCGGCCCACGAAGACGTGCAGCTCGCCGAAGTCGACCTCCTCGGGCGCGTCCAGATAGCGGGCCGCGCGCAGCACGACGAACAGCGTGTCGCCGTACCGCTCCAGCTTCGGCCGCTGGTGCGCCTCCATCGCGTCCTCGACCGCGAGCGGATGCAGACCGAACTCCGCGGCGAGGGAATGGAGTTCCTGCTCCGTGGGGCGGGCGAGCCCGATCCACGCCATGCCCGACGGCTGCTCGCGCAACTCGTGATAGGTGTCGGCAAGGGTCTCGGGGGTGCCGACGCGCACCCCGTCGCGGTACAGGGCCGCCTGGACGACGCTCGCGGTCTCGGCCGGGGCGGCAGGCCCGGGGGACGGCGCCGGCGACTCCCCGGCCGCCGGCTCCTCCGGGGGCAGGCCGCGCCGCCAGACGGATCTACGGAGGGTCCTCGAGACGGGGAGGGCGCGTCGCTCGTGCATCGAGAGCTGCCTCTCGGTAGGCCTGCGTCGGCGTGATCAGCCAGCAGGATACCCACGGCCCGCCGACCGGGGCCGGATGCGCGGTGCGGAAACCGGTGGGAGTCGCCGAGCGATTGCGGACCGAGGGTGTCCGCGATGGGCGTTAGCGTGCGGTCATGACGAAGCGGAGCACGAACAGGACGACGACCGCGCCGGCCCCGGTGCTCGGCCCCCGCGCCCTGAGCCGCGCGACCCTCGACCGGCAACTGCTGCTGCGCCGTTCGGCCCTGTCCGCCCGGGATGCCGTGGAGCATCTGGTGGGGCTGCAGGCGCAGAACGTCAAACCGCCCTACTACGCGCTCGCCGCCCGGCTCGACGGGTTCCTGCCCGAGGACCTCTCCCGGCTCATGGCGGACCGCACGGTCGCCCGAGTCGTCACGCTGCGCTCGACCATCCACACCCATACGGCCGACGACTGCCTCACCCTGCGCCCGCTGGTGCAGCCGGCCCGAGACCGTGAGCTGAACTCCTTCCGCAAGGGGCTCACCGGAGTCGACCTGGACGAACTCGCCGCGCTCGCCCGTGATCTGGTGGAGGCCGAGCCGCGCACCATGGCACAGTTGCGCGAGGCCCTGTCCGCCCGATGGCCCCACGCCGACGCCCGGGCCCTCGCCGTCGCCGCCCGCTGCAGGCTGCCGCTCGTCCAGGTCACCCCGCGCGGCCTGTGGGGGCACAGCGGCCAGGTCGCCCTGACCACCGCCGAGCACTGGCTGGGCCGTCCCGCCGAGCCTTCCCCGGCCCCGGACGCCGTCGTACTGCGCTACCTCGCCGCCTTCGGGCCGGCATCCGTGCAGGACATGCAGACCTGGGCGGGCCTCACCCGGCTGGGCGCGGCCTTCGAACGCCTGCGCCCACGGCTCGTCACCTTCCGGGACGTGGGCGGCGTGGAACTCTTCGACCTGCCCGACGCGCCGCGCCCCGACCCGGACACCCCGGCCCCGCCCCGTTTCCTGCCCGAGTTCGACAACCTGCTCCTGTCCCACGCCGACCGCACACGCGTCGTCCCCCCGGAGCACCGGGGACGCAACTGGCAGGGCAACCAGGCCCACCGCGTCCTGCTCGTTGACGGCTTCCTGGCCGGCCTGTGGAAGCTGGACGGCGAGGCGCTGGTCGTCGAGCTCCTCGGCCCGCTGACCGGGGCTCAGCGCGAGGAGGTGGCCCAGGAGGGGAGCCGGATGCTGGAGACGATGCACCCCGGGGAGTCGTACGACATACGCTTCGGCACCGTCGTAGGGCGGTGAGGCCGCCCGGGACCATGGAAAGGGGGGCGTTGCGGGCCGCTCGTGGAGGCCCGCAGCGCCCCCCTGTCATCTACCCGAGGGATGCTCGGGAAGCTTTCCCGGTTACGAGTTGACCTGCGCGGTCACCAGGTTCGAGAAGGTGGTCAGCCGGGTGTAGACACCCGGGTAACCGGCCTCCGCGCACCCCTCTCCCCAGGAAGTGATCCCTGCCAGGACGCCCCCGATGAGCAGGGGACCGCCGCTGTCGCCCTGGCAGGTGTCCACACCGCCGGAGGTGTATCCGGCGCAAACCATGTCGGTCTGGACGAAGTCCGAACCGTAGGAGCTCTTGCAGCTCGAGTCGGACACGATGGGCACGGTCGCGGTCCGCAGCTGGTTGGAGGAGCTGCCGTTCTCCGAGGTGGTGCCCCAGCCGAGGATGCGGGCCGTGGTCCCGGCCGCGTACACACCGGTCTGGGAGGAGGAGACGTACGACGCCGGGGTGTACGACATCGACGTCGACAGGGTCAGCACGGCCACGTCGTCGCCGTTGGTGGCGTCGGTGTAGTCCGGGTTGATCCAGATCTTGCTGACCTTGCTGACCGTGCCGTTGGTGCCGTTGAGGTACGTCCGGCCGCCGACCACCCGGACGCCGCCGGTGGTCTCGCCGACCATGCAGTGCGCGGCCGTGACGACCTTCTTCGCCGCCACCAGGGTGCCGCCACAGAACTGGTTACCGGAGGCGTCGGTGATCTGCATCATGAACGGGTACGCCGTCGTCGTGGTCGTCGTGCCACCGACGATGGGCTCGGGGGCGGCCACAGCGGTGGGGGCGGCGAGCAGTGCGGTCGCGGCGGCGGCAGCGGTCGCCGCGACGACGGCGGCGGTCTTTCTTGCGCGGTTGAGCCCGAACATGAGTCTCCTCAGTGGGGTTGCCGGTGGGGGGACGCGCGGGTGGGGTGAAGCACGAAGGTCGCGGGACCGACCCCCGTATGCCCGGGCGAGCGGCATGGGTTCAAGCTAGGACCCGGAACAGCCTCCTCCCAATGAGGGAACCCCCTAGTGGAGTGGGGCAGGGAAAACCCTCGGTCCGGCTCAGTAAACCTGGCGGGTTGTCACTTCGCGCGGCGTCCTGCCGCCAATCGGACGATGTCCACCCGCGAACGGATCCCCAGCTTGCGGTAGACCCGGGTCAGCGTCGCCTCGACCGTCTTGACGCTGATGAACAGGCGGGCGGCGATCTCCCGGTTGGTGGCGCCCTCCATGACGAGGGCCGCGACCTGACGCTCCATCGAGGCCAGTCCCTCCAGCGCGTCGAGCGCGGCGGGCGGGGCGACCACCGGCTCCGGATCGGGCTCAGGCGCGCTGACGGCCGCCTCCACCTGGCGCAGCCAGGGCAGTGCCCGGCACCGGCGGAACAGCCGGGCGGCCTCGTCGTACGCCGTCGGTCCCGGCCGTGCGGCGCGCAGCTGGGCCAGCAGGAAGGCGGCCCGGGCCTCCTCCAGGCCGTGGCCGAGCTTGGCGAGCCGGTCCTGGGCCGACGTCAACTGGGCGATCGCCGCGTCGCGTTCGCCCTGGGCGGCGCGGACCAGGGCCTCGGCGCGGTCCAGCACCGCGAGCACGCTCTCCCGGCCGAGCCGCAGCGCGTGTGCGCGGGTGACCTCGATGACGTCCTGTGCCTCATCGTGCGAGCCGATCCGCACGAGAGCCTCGGCGAGGTCTCCGTGCCAGCGGCCGCGTGCCGGGTCGGTGATGCCCAGGGCGCCCTCCAGCTCCCGCACCCGGCGCAGCGAGCGCACCGCGCCCGCCGGGTCCCCGGCCACCAGCTGGGCGTAGCCGAGTGCGCCCAGGGCCCGGGACAGGTACATCTGGTCGCCGTCCTGCTCGGCGTGCTCCACCGCCTCCCGGGCCAGCGCGAGCGCCCGGTCGACATCGCCGCCGGAGGCCTCCGCGAGGGAGGTGAGCATGCCGGAGGCCGTCTCGCCGATCCCGGAGTCCCGGGCCAGGGCGAGGCTCTCGCGGGCCAGCTCCAGTGCCCGGCCGCAGTGCCCGGAGCGCAGTTCGGTCTCGGCGAGCCCGCGCAGGAAGTGCACCTCGCTCTCCACCGAGCCGCGCCGTCGCACCTCGCGCAGCAGGGCGGTGACCGTCGCTCGCGCCTCGGCCAGCTGGTCGCCCATGACCAGCCAGCGGAACCGGGCGCTGCCGGCGCCGTTGTGATGGCACGCCACCCTCGGGTCCTGCGGCTCCTTCATGGCGCGCTTGATGGTGAGGGGGGCCGCCGGATGGCCCATCAGGGTCTCGATCTGCGCCAGGAAGGCCAGCGCCAGCAGCTCGGTGCGCCGGTCGCCGCCACGCTCGGCGAGCTCCGCGGTGTGCGCGGCGGCCTGGCGGGCCTCGGTGAAGTCGCCCTCCACGATCAGCGCCCGCCATGCCATCTGGTAGTGCACGAGGGCGAGCAGGCGCGGGTCGTCGCCGGCGTCGGCCAGGGCCTGCGGGAAGACCGCGTCGACCTCGGTCATGGTGTGGCCGGCGGTCTCGATCACGACCATCCAGGCCCGCACCCGGTCGGCGGGCACGGTCGCCCGGGTCAGCACCTCGCGGGCGATGTCCCGGGCGAGGTCGACCTCCCCGGCGGTGATGGCGTCCTCGGCGGCCTGCAACCGGCGCTCGTCCGGGCCGGGCAGGCCGTCGGCGGGGGTGTGCCGGGCGGCGAGCAGACCGAGCTGCGCGGCGACGGACGGCGCCCCGCGGTCCCGGGACAGCGCGGCGGCCTCGGCGAGCCGGGCGGCCGTCTCCGGGTCGGTGCCGGTGGTGGCCAGCGCCAGGTGGCGGGCCCGCTCTATCGGGTCCGGGGCGGCGGTGGACAGCGCGGCGTGCGCGGCCCGCCGCTCGTGGGCGGGGGCCTCGGCGTACAGGGCGGCGGAGATCAGCGGGTGCGCGAACCGTACGGCGGGGTCTTCCGGCTCGGTGGCCAGCAGGCCGAGTTCGGCGGCCTGGGCGCACTCGGCCTCGGCGTTCTCCCGGCCGGCCGCGTGCAGCAGGGCGGGTGTGGGCCGCGCCCCCGCGCTCGCCACCAGCAGCGTGCGGCGGGCCTCCACGGAGAGCATGTCGAGGCGGCTGAGCACCAGGGCGCGCAGCGAGGTGGGCACCGGCAGCGGCTCGCCGGGCCTCGGCGGGGTGGGGTTCTCGGCGATGGCGCGGCCGAGCTCCAGGGCGAAGAGCGGGTTGCCGCCGCTGGTGCGGTGGATCTCGCGGACGGTGGAGCGGGGCAGGCCCGAGTAGCCGCGGTGGTCGAGCAGGGCGGAGACCTGGGTGCGGGTCAGGGGGCCCAGCCGGACGGCGAGGGTGTCGGGCGGGGACGCGCGTAGATGACGGTCGTACTCCTGACCCTCGGTGCGCACCGCGCACAGCAGTTGGACCGGGGTGTCGCCCAGGCGGCGGGCGGCGAAGCCGAGGAGTTCGGCGCTGGCCGGGTCCAGCCACTGCAGGTCGTCGGCGACCACGAGGACGGTGCCCTCGGCGGCCAGCGCGCGCAGCGCGGACAGCACGGCGAGCCGCAGGGCGAGGCCGTCGCGCTGGAGGCTGGACTCGCCGCGGCCGGTGAGCGCGGACTCCAAGGCGGTGGCCTGGGCGGAGGGCAGCCGGGCGGACACCCGGTCGAGGACCAGGCCGAGGAGGTCGGCGAGCGCGAGGAAGGGGAGGTGGGATTCGGACTCGGTGGCCGAGCAGCGCAACACGGTGTGGGCGGCACCGCCGTATTCCGCCGCCAGCGCCCGCAGGACGGTCGATTTCCCTATTCCGGCGGGGCCGTGGAGCAGGACGCTGCCGCCTCGGGTGAGCTGCTCGTGGGCGGCCGTGAACAGTTCCTCCCGGGCGATGACCAGGTCGGGGCGGCATCGAGCAGGCTCCTGGAAGTCCCGTCGCACGGTCACCGCTCCCCTCGTGTGTCGTGTCCGGGCCAAATTCTAGGCAACAAACCCCGAAATACTGGCGGAAGGCGTGGTGAGGGTAATTACAGCGGCCAGGCATAAGTAAATTCAAAGCACGGCCGCATGAATAGAAAGGGGGCTCATGGTGCGCCGCCGACAGGTCAGGGCAGCAGACCGGTGCGGCGGGCCGTGGCGACCGCCTCGCCGCGGGTGTGGGCGTTCAGTTTGCGCATGGCCGAACGCAGATAGCCCTTGACCGTCTCCGGTCGCAGGCCCAGCCGCCCGGCCACCGCCGCGTTGGTCGCACCGTCCGCGACGCAGGCCAGGACGTCCAATTCGCGGGGGGCCAGGCTCGGGCCGGCGGCCGGACTCGGCCCGGTCAGCAGGCCGCAGGCCGCCAGCAGCTCGGCCCGCAGCTCCGGGTCGGTGATCCGCGGGGCCAGCGCGAGCAGCGCGGCGTGCGCCTCGCGCACCTGCTCCCGGCTCACCTGCCTCGCACCGGGCGCGGGCTCCGGCCGGGCCGCGGCCAGCAGGCCCCGCGCCTCCTCCCGGACCACCAGCGCCTGCTCCACGTCCCGTGCCGCCGCGACCGCCTCGCTCAGCGTCCGGTCGCCCAGTGGCTGGGCCGTGCGCAGCGCGCCGTACAGCACGCCCCGCACCCGGCGCCGCACCACCACCGGCACGGCCAGCACCGAACGCAGGCCTTCGGCGGCCACCGGGATGTCGTACTCGTGGCTGATCTGCCGGGAGACGGAGTAGTCCGTCACCGCGCACGGCCGGGCCAGCGCCACCGCCTTGCCGCCCAGCCCGTTGCCGGAGGTCACCGCCAGCGAGCGCAGGGCCACGGTGGCCGTGCCGCTCAGTTCGCTGATCCGCATCCGCGGCCGGCCCGCGTCGACCAGGCCGCCGAAGGCGACCGGGAGCCCGGTCGCACGTCGCAGCCGGGCCAGCGCACCGCGTATCTCCACCGCTCCGGCGGCGTCTGCTGTCACCTCTTCGCCCCTTCGTCGCGGCATCGTGCAGTCCACACCCCCGTTCGGGGGTAGTGAGACCTGCATCACGGATTACACGATGCCAGAGAGCCGCCCGGCAATGGTCCGGCAAGAAGGAGGACAGATGACGGCGACGGAGCTCTTCCGCAGTGCGCGGGACTTCCTGCTGGAGCACCGCGACGACTACGCCACGGCGTACGAGGGCTTCGACTGGCCGCGCCCCGAGCACTTCAACTGGGCGCTGGACTGGTTCGACGTCATCGCGTACGGCAACGACCGCACCGCCCTGCACATCGTCGAGGAGGACGGCACCGAGACCCGGCTGTCCTTCGCGGAGCTCGCCGAGCGTTCCAACCGGGTCGCGAACCGACTGCGGGCGCGTGGCGTCGAGGCCGAGGACCGTGTACTGGTCATGCTCGGCAACCAGACCGAGCTGTGGGAGACGGCGCTGGCCGCGATGAAGCTGCGCGCGGTCGTCATCCCCGCCACCCCGCTGCTCGGCCCCGCCGATCTGCGCGACCGTGTCGAGCGGGGCCGGGTCAGGCATGTGATCGCGCGCGCGGAGGACACCGCGAAGTTCGCCGAGGTGCCCGGTGCCTACACCCGGATCGCCGTCGGCGGCTTGCCCGAGGAGGGCTGGGAGCCGTACGAGGACGGGTACACCGCGCCCGCCGAGTTCCTCCCCGACGGGCCCACCCTCGCCGACGACCCGCTGATGCTCTACTTCACCTCGGGCACCACCGCCCAGCCCAAGCTGGTCGAGCACACCCACACCTCGTACCCGATCGGGCACCTGGCCACCATGTACTGGCTCGGCCTGAAGCCCGGTGACGTCCACCTGAACATCTCCTCGCCCGGCTGGGCCAAGCACGCCTGGTCCAACCTCTTCGCCCCGTGGAACGCGGAGGCGACCGTCTTCATCGTCAACTACACCCGTTTCGACCCGGCCCGGCTGATGGCCGAGATGGACCGGGCCCGGGTGACCACGTTCTGCGCCCCGCCGACCGTGTGGCGCATGCTCATCCAGGCCGACCTCGGTCAGCTCGCCACCCCGCCCCGCGAGGCCGCCGCCGCGGGTGAGCCGCTCAACCCCGAGGTCATCGAGCAGGTGCGGCAGGCCTGGGGCGTCACCATCCGGGACGGCTTCGGCCAGACCGAGACCGCCGTGCAGGTGTCCAACAGCCCCGGCCAGCCCCTGAAGACCGGCTCCATGGGCCGGCCCAGCCCCGGCTACAAGGTGGAACTGCTGGACCCGGTCTCCGGCGCCCCCGGCGCGCCCGAGGGCGAGATCGCTCTCGACCTGTCCGCCCGGCCGGTCGGACTGATGGCCGGGTACCACGGCGACGCGGACCGCACGGCGGAGGCGATGGCCGGCGGCTACTACCGCACAGGCGACGTCGCGTCCCGCGACGAGGACGGATATCTGACGTACATCGGGCGTTCCGACGACGTCTTCAAGGCCTCCGACTACAAGATCAGCCCGTTCGAGCTGGAGAGCGCCCTGCTGGAACACGAGGCGGTGGCCGAGGCGGCCGTCGTGCCCGCGCCGGACGAGCTACGCCTGGCCGTGCCCAAGGCGTACGTCGTCCTCGCCGAGGGCTGGCAGCCCGGCGCCGACACCGCGAAGGTGCTCTTCGAGCACTCCCGTGAGGTCCTCGCCCCCTACAAGCGCATCCGCCGGCTGGAGTTCGGCGAGCTGCCCAAGACCGTCTCCGGCAAGATCCGCCGGATCGAGCTGCGCGAGGCCACGGCCGCGGGTTCGGACAGGGAGTACCGCGAGGAGGACTTCCGGTGAGCGAACCGTCGTACACGCACGGGACCGGCGCCACCGCCCTGCTCGGCGACACCATCGGGGCGAACCTGGACCGGGCGGTCGCCGCCTGGCCGGACCGCGAGGCACTGGTCGACGTGGCGTCCGGGCGGCGCTGGACGTACGCCGGTTTCGCCGCCGACGTCGACCGGCTGGCGTGCGCGCTGCTGGCGAGCGGCGTCGCCAAGGGTGACCGGGTCGGCCTCTGGGCGGTCAACTGCGCCGAGTGGGTGCTGGTCCAGTACGCCACCGCCCGGATCGGCGCGGTCATGGTCAACATCAACCCGGCCTACCGCACCCACGAGGTGGAGTACGTCCTGAACCAGGCCGGGATCTCCCTGCTGTTCTCCTCCCTCAGCCACAAGAGCAGTGACTACCGGGCGATGGTCGAGGAAGTGCGCGGCAGATGCCCCAAGTTGCGGGAGACCGTCTACATCGGCGACCCGAGCTGGGACGCGGTGCTCCGGCGCGGGACACCGGACCGGCGTCCCGAACTGCTGGCGCGGGCGGCCGAGTTGTCCTGCGACGACCCCATCAACATCCAGTACACCTCGGGCACGACGGGCTTCCCCAAGGGGGCCACCCTCTCCCACCACAACATCCTCAACAACGGTTACTTCGTGGGAGAGTTGATCCGCTACACCGAGCAGGACAGGATCTGCATCCCGGTCCCCTTCTACCACTGCTTCGGCATGGTCATGGGCAATCTGGCGGCCACCTCGCACGGCGCCTGCATGGTGATCCCGGCACCGTCCTTCGACCCGAAGGCCACGCTGGAGGCGGTCCAGTCGGAGCGCTGCACCTCGCTGTACGGCGTGCCCACCATGTTCATCGCGGAGCTGAACCTCCCCGACTTCGCGACGTACGACCTCTCCTCGCTGCGCACCGGCATCATGGCGGGCTCGCCCTGCCCGGTGGAGGTGATGAAACGGGTGGTCGCCGAGATGCACATGGCGGAGGTCTCCATCTGCTACGGCATGACCGAGACCTCCCCGGTGTCGCTGCAGACACGGATCGACGACGACCTGGAACACCGCACGGGCACGGTCGGCCGGGTGCTCCCGCACCTGGAGGTGAAGATCGTCGAGCCGGTCAGCGGGGTGACCCGACCGCGTGGCACGGCAGGGGAGTTGTGCACCCGCGGCTACAGCGTGATGCTCGGCTACTGGAACGAGCCGGAGAAGACCGCCGAGGCGATCGACGCGGGACGCTGGATGCACACCGGGGACCTGGCGGTGATGCGGGAGGACGGGTACGTCGAGATCGTCGGCCGTATCAAGGACATGATCATCCGGGGCGGCGAGAACGTCTACCCGCGCGAGGTCGAGGAGTTCCTCTACACCCATCCCGGCATCCGGGACGTCCAGGTCGTCGGCGTGCCGCACGAGACGTACGGGGAGGAGGTGCTGGCCTGTGTCGTCCCGCGCGACCCGGCCGACCCGCCGACGCTGGAGGACGTGCGCGGCTTCTGTGCCGGACGGCTCGCGCACTACAAGGTGCCGAGCCGGGTGGAGATCCTCGACACCTTCCCGATGACGGTGTCCGGGAAGGTCCGCAAGGTGGAGCTGCGGGAGAGGTACGGAAGGCAGTAGCTCTCCGGCCCTCAGACGGCCGTGGCGTCCAGGTCGTCGGCGACCGGGTTCACCGGCTGCGGGGTGCCCGTGAGGTCCAGCACGAACAAGGGGACGCCGAGGCCGTCGGCGCGGTCCCGGGCGGCGTCGGCGTACCCGGCGAGGGAGAAGTAGACGCACCTCGCGGCCTGTGCCATGGCCGTCAGCCACAGGCACTCCACGTCCCGCAGCGAGGCCGCGCGCACGATCGGGTCGACCTGGGCCAGCAGCCCGGGGGCGGCCAGACCGACGCCGGACGGGGGACGCCGGTCGGCGCGGCGGATGTCGCGGTAGCCGAGCCGGCGCAGGTAGAGCGCGGCGGCGGTGACCGCGTCGCGCGGGGTGCGGATGGTCATCGGACGGAGCGGCGGGCGGGGGGCCGGAAGGGGGCCCGGCCGGGGTCCGGTCGCCGACGGCACACCGGAGACCGGGAGGCGCAGCACGGTCCCGCACGGGCAGCCCAGCTCCGGGTGCGGCCACTGGTCGTGGCGGCCGCAGGACGCGCAGCGCACGGTGACCCAGTCGTCGTCCCAGGCCCGGTGCACGACGGTGACGGGCGTGGCCCCCCTGGCCAGCGGCGGGCTGACCGGGGCCCCGCAGGCGCAAGGGTACGAAGGCGCGGTGTAGACGTGCTCACGCCGGCAGGCCGGGCAGCGCACCGGCACACTCTCGGACATGACCCCATCGTCGTCCAGCCGGACCCGCTTGTCCGCCGAATGGCCCTGTCTCGTCCGCCGCAGAACCGCTCCTACACGTCGTACTCGGAGAGTCCCGGCCAGTCGTCCGGTCCGCCGCCCTGCCACTCGACGAGGTCGCCCTCCTCGACCTCGGCACGGTCCAGGTCGGCCAGCCGCAGGATCTCGATCACGTCGTCCAGATGGGAGGCGAGCCCCAGGGTCACGTCACCCTCGGTGACCCGCCGCGAGCCGTCCAGGGCCGGGGAGTGCACCACGATGTGCGGATGCGGGGTCGGTGAATGTGCCATGTCTTCAGGCTGCTGCGTGCGGCACCGATCCGCACGCCGGGCGGCACGCGTCGGCGGGTCCCGGAGTGCCGGGGCCCGCCGACGCGTGCTGTCCGGTCAGCCGCAGGTGGTCCGCCAGCGGTGGGAGCGGAACCTGATGCCGACGTCCGACCAGGTGTCGCCGTGCTGCGCGAGGCAGTAGTAGTCACCGCTGTAATTGGCGCCCGTGTAGAGGACGACGAAGTTGTACGAGGACGACGTGCCGTTGTTCTTGGCCGACCCGACGTTCTGGGTGTCGGACCACGAACACTGGATGCTGCCGTTCCACCAGTCCGGGTCGGCGTCCAACCAGTTGCACCGGTGGCCCGTGCCGTTGCTGCCGGTCCACACACACAGATTGCCGCTCGGACAGTCCCACGCCGCCTGCGTCGAGGCACTCGCGGTGTTCGGTGCGATCAGGCCCAGGGCGCCCGTGGCGAAGGTGAGCGCGGCGGCGGCGAGGGCCCTGCGGCCCCGGCGGGGTGTGCGGCTGGACTTCCGGTCGTGCTCCTGCTCGTACGAGGACATCCCGTGCCCTTTCTGGTGGACGGTGCCGAGGCTCCTACGGCTGGCGGGAATCCATGTTTCACGCTCGGCATGTCACTGTCATGCTCGTGCGAGTGCACTGACAGTTCGCAGGTCGGCAACGGTGACGCACGGGGAAACGGATGCTCCGCTTTCACTTCACGTCCGAGGACCTCACCAGAGTCAGAGTCGCGACCGAACCGCATGCGCTCTGGGAGATCGCGGTCAGTCTGCACCGGCTCCAGACCCGCGAAGGCCGCTGGGCCTACGCGCACTGGTTCCGTACCTCACGCGCCTCGCTGCGCCGGACCGGGCTCGAACGGACCGTGAAGACCTTCCTGTTGCCGCTCTTCCCGCGCGCCGGCTACTTCCCCGACTTCCTGACGCCGCCGGAGGGCACCCAGGGACTGGACGCCGGGCTGGAGGCGGTGCTGGCGACGCCGTACGAACGGGTCGTGCGGGAGGTCGAGGCACTCACCCGGGCCGTCGGTGCCCCGGCCTGGGTGCACCGGCTCGGCGAGCAGGACATGCGTGAGCAACTGGTGGGCGCCCTGCGCGCCTACCACCGTGCCGTGATCGCCCCCCACGAGGACCGCATCCAGGAATGCCTGCACGCCGAGCGGGCCCGGCACGCCCACACCCTGTTCCACGCCGGGACCGAGGGCGTGCTCACCGGACTGGGCCCCACGATCCGCTGGCGGCCACCGGTCCTGGAGATCGACCCGTATCCGGACCACCGCGACGTCCACCTCGACGGACGGGGACTGCTGCTGATCCCCTCCTACTTCTGCTGGCACGCGCCCGTCGCCCTGGCCGACCCCGGACTCCCGCCCGTTCTGCTCTACCCCCTCCACCACCTGCCGGCGACGACCCCGCACGCCGACTCACCACCGCTGAACGTGCTGCTCGGCCCCACCCGCGCCGCCATCCTGAGAGCCAGCGCGACCGGCTCCACCACCACCGAGGCCGCCCGCCGGGCCGGCGTGACACCCACGACGGCAAGCCATCACACCGCCGTACTGCGCGACGCCGGCCTGATCACCAGCCACCGCCACGCGAACACGGTCCTGCACACCTTGACCCCCCTAGGAGCGGCCCTGCTGCGAACGGGGCCGGGCGACCGCTGAACGTCCCGAGACGGCACACCTGGCGCAGCTCTCCCTCCAGCCCGCCCAGAGACGAGGGGTACTCAGAGCGCGTCGACGGCGCTCACCTTCCAGCCCCCGGACGTGCGGGTCATCGTCATCCGTACCCGGTTCAGATCCAGGCGGGAGCCCGAGACCTGGGTGCTCTGCGTGACCTGGTTGACGAAGAGCAGCACCACGGCGCGGTCCGGTGAGGCCGACACGACGGAGGCCGCGGGGACGCCACCGCTAGCGGGTTCGGCGACCGTCGCCCGCACCACCCCGTGGTACTTCCTGGCCGTCGGCCCGACGACAGTCGTCGTGGTCTTCCGGTACTCGTCACGGAAGTGCCCGGTCAGCCGCTCCCGGGCGCGGGCGAAGTCCTGGTCCAAGTGCCGGTAGTCGTACGACAGCACGACCGGTGCGGCCTTCCGCGCGGCGGTGAGCGCCGCGTCCCGCGCGGCCTCCGCGCGCCGTCCCTCCCGGTACTGCCACCCGAGCAGGCAGACCACGACCAGGGCGATGACGAGGAGGGCGCCGAGCACCACGGTGAGCAGCCACCGCCGTGACGGAGGCGGCGCGGCCCCGCCCTCGGGGGACCTCGGTGACGGCTCGGGCGGGGCGTCCCGGACGCCCGGGCTGCGTTGCTCGACCCGCTTGGCCGCGGCGCGGGCGGCCGCGGTCATCCTACGGCGGGCCGGGGCGGCCGGGCCGCGGCTTCGGGTGGTCGGGATCGCCATGGTCGGACTCCTTCACTGGTGGTGGCTGTCAGCCCACGAACTCGACGTCGGACGTCAGCCAGCGCCCGCCCCGGTGCACCAGCTCCAGCTGCAGCCGGTAGGTGCGGGCCTGCCCCCTGGGCGCGGCGGTGTTGGTCACCTTGCTGTCGGCGACCACCAGAACGCGGGCCGAGTGGGCGTCCGACCGGATGATGCCGGCGTCGAGGACCTGGCCCTCGGAGACGGACCTGTTCTCGGCGACGAGCTTGGTCAACTGCGCCGTCTGCGCGGTGAACTGCTTCTTGAAGTCGCCGGTGGCGCCCTTGAGGACGTTCGCGCTGTCCCGGTCGTAGTGCCGGTAGTCGAGCGAGGTGAAGTTCAGCGCCGACTGACGGGCCGCGGCCAGCACGTCCTGGCGCCGCTGTGCCGTCTCGTGCTGCTGGTGGAGGGCGAGGCCCAGCCAGACCGCCGGCACGGCCGTCAGCGCGGTCGCCAGGGCGAGCCCCACCGGCACGGCTCTGCCCGACAGGCGCCTGCTCACTCCATCGGTCCAACGAGCAGCCATTGCCACGACTCCTTTCCGAACACCGTCTGCTGGCCGCCCGTCGAGCCGATCTCGACGGGCCTTCCGTCCGGACCGGTCGCGGTGCCGGTCTCCGGGTCGTACGGCGTGACGTACGCCGCCTGGTTCGCCCCGCCGGACGCGGTCCGCGCGCCGGGGGCGTTCTGCGCGCCCCGCACCGACGTCCTGCCGCCGCGCGGGGCCGTGCAGCGCGCGTCGGTGTTCGCCGCGCGCGTGCTCGTATCGGCGGGGTCCCGCCGGCTCGTGCCGTACCCCTGGGTGCATGGCGGCGGGTCGTCGACGTTCAGCACCAGCCCGAAGTGCGTGGTGCCGTCGCCCGGTACGACCGTGTAGCTGCCCGCCACCAGCGCCGGGAAGGTGACGAGGGCCTGCTCCACGCCGGGCAGGTGGGCCAGGGTGACCTGGCCGCCGCTGATCAGGTTGGCCAGCAGGACCGACAGCCGGGGCCCGGTGGAGCTCAGCAGCGAGTCGACCTGCTGGGCGGCCGGGGTGGCGTTGCCGATCAGCTTCCGCAGGTCGCCATCGCTCGATTTCAGCTGCGCGGTGAGCAGGGCCAGATCGTGTGCGAACGATTTGATCGACGAGCCCTGGTCGGCCTGTGTCTTCAGGACCTTGTGCGAGTCGTCGATCAGCGAGACGGTCTCCGGCAGCGACTCGGACGCCGACTCCACGAGCGCGTTGCCCGAGTCCACCAGCCGGCTCAGGTTCGGGCCGGTGCCGGAGAACGCCTTGCCCAACTCGTCGACGGTGACCCGCAGATCGTTCTTGCCGACCGAGTTCACCAGCCGGTCCAGGCTGAGCACCAGGTCCGTGGTCGGCAGCGGCAGACGGGTGCTGTCGCGCGGGATGGTGCTGCCGTCGAGGAGATAGGGACCCTTGGACGTACGCGGCTGCAGGTCGACGTACTGCTCGCCCACCGCCGAACGGTTCGCCACCACGGCAAGGGTGTCCGCGGGGATCCGCGGCGCCCCGTCGTCGATATCCAGGGCGACGGAGACGCCGTCGGCGCCGGTCAGTCCCAGCGCGCCGACGCGGCCCACCGGCACCCCGCGGTAGGTGACCTCGGCACCGGGGAAGACGCCCCCGGAGTCGGCGAAGTCCGCCCGCACCGTGTAGCCGCGGTCCAGGACGTCGTCGGCCAGGCCGGTGTACTCGGCGCCGACATAGCCCACCCCGACGGCGGTGAGCGCGCAGAAGGCGACCAACTGCGCCTTGACGGTACGGGTGATCACGGCTGGACCCCCTTCAGCATCAGCTCGGCGAGCGCGAGGTCGATCCCCTCTGGTGGTCTCGCGCCTGTGGTGTAGGCGCTGGTGCACACCGGCGGGCACAGCGGCCCGCTCGGCCCGCCGCCGGAGGGGGCCGACGGCACGGACGGCGCCGACGGCAGGCTCGGTGTGCTCGGCAGCGCGCTCGGTGTCGGGACGCTCGGCAGGTGCGGGACGCCCGGGAGATCCGGCACGCCGGGGGCCCCGGGCTTCTTCGAACCACCCTTGCCCTTCCCCGAGTCGCCACTCGCCAGATTGCCGTAGAGGTCGGACAGGTCGAGGTCGGCGGTGATGTGCAGGTTGACGTAGTCGCCCTTGACGGCGTCCGCGGCGTTGCGGGGGAACGGGTAAGTGGTGAGCAGCTCGAGGGAGTTCGGCAGGTCGCTGCCCGCCTTGTTCAGCTGCTGCAGGATCGGCCGGAGCTGCTCGAGGTCGGCCACCGTGTCGTCGTGCGAGGCGGTGACCACCTGGGTGCCGGTCTTGCCGAGCTTCCCCAGGGCGGTGAGCATCTTCGTCAGATCGCGCCGCTGGCCGGCGAGGACCTTCAGCGCGGGCGGCATGGTGTCGACGGCCTCGGCGATGGTCTTCTTCTCCTTCCCGAGCCGCCCCGCGAGCCGGTCGACGGCTTCGATCGCGTGGACGATGTCCCTGCGCTGGTCGTCCAGGGAGCCGATGAAGGTGTCGAGCTCCTTCAGCAGGGACCGGACCCGGTTCTCCCGGCCGTCCAGGGCCTTGTTCAGCTCCACGGTGATCGTCTTCAGCTGGGCCACCCCACCGCCGTTGAGCAGGGCGGACAGCGCGGACAGCACCTCCTCGACCTCCGGGTTGCGGCCGCTGCGGGACAGCGGGATGCGGTCGCCGTCCTGGAGCCGGCCCACCGCGGCGGTACCGGCCGGGGCGGCGAGCGCCACGTACTTCTCGCCGAGCAGACTGGTCTGCCGCAGCTCGGCGACCGCGTTGGCGGGCAGCTTCACCGAGTCGGCGATCCGCAGCCGCACCCGCGCGTGCCAGCCGTCCAGCTGCACCTTCTCCACGGCTCCCACGGTGACGTCGTCGACCTTCACCGCCGACTGCGGCACCAGGTCGAGGACGTCACGGAACTCGACGGTGACGTGGTACGCGTGGCCGTCGTCGGCGGCCCCGCCGGGCAGCGGAATGTCGTACCAGCCGTTGAAGGCGCAGCCGGACAGCAGCAGCGAACCGGCCGCCGCCCAGACGATCGAGCCGCCCTTGCGCCGCAGGTTCATGCCCCCGCCCCCAGGATCCCGCCGAGCGTCCGGTCGGTCGTCCCCGTCACCGCGCCGGTCTTCGGCAACGCGGGCAGGGAGTCGAAGAGTTGCTTCAGCTCCGTGCAGTCGGGGTTCTTGCCGCCCGTGTCGCCGGTGGTCCTCAGCACGGAGCACAGCACGGACGCCGGATCCTGCGCCTGCTGGGCGTTGTCGCGGGTGTCGAGGGTGCCGGCGGACGGGTTGTAGGCGTTGTTCAGGTTCGACAGACCCGTGGGGGCCACCCGCAACAGCTCGTCCAGCGCGGCCCGTTCCGTGACGAGCACCTTGGTCACCTTGCTGAGGCCGCGCACGTTCGAGGTCAGCGACTCCTTGTTCCTCTTCACGAAGGCGGCGACGTCGCCGAGCGCCGTCCCCAGGTTGGTGAGCGCCGCAGCGAGGTCCTCGCGCTCGCCCGCGAGCTGTTTCGCGACGCCCGCGAGGCTGGTGTTGAAGGACCGCACGTTCTGGTCGTCGGCGGCGAGCGCCGCCGTGAACACCTGCAGGTTGCGCACCGTGCCGAACAGGTCGGTGCGGCCGTCGGACAGTGTGGTGACCGCCTGCGAGAGGTCCTGGACCGTCCGGTTGAGATTCCCGCCCTGCCCGTCGAGGTTGTCCGCGCTCACCTTGAGCAGCCGCGACAGGGAGCCGTCCTTGTTGGCACCCTGGGGACCGAGCGCGTCGGCGGTCGTGTGCAGGCTGTCGAAGACACGGTCGAGTTCGACGGGCACCGCGGTGCGCGACTCGGGGATGACGGCGCCGTCGCGCAGAGCCGGGCCCTTCCGGTACGCCGGCAGCAACTGCACGTAACGGTCGCTGACCACCGAGGAGTTGATGATCGCCGCCCTGGCGTCGACGGGGACCCTGCGCCCGGCGTCGTACTCCAGCTCCACCCGCACCCGGTCGCCCTCTGGGGTGATCTTCCCGACCTGGCCGATCCGCACGCCGAGGACGCGGACGTCCGAGCCGGGGTAGATGCCGACGGTGCGCGGGAAGTACGCGGTGACGTGCGTCTTCGCGGGCCGCGGCCACAGGACGAAGGCGAGGGCGGCGACCAGGGCCAGCGCGGTGAGCAGGGCCAGGCGTCCGCGCATCCTTCTCATCGGGTGCCTCCCGTCCGCGGTGCCACCGGAGCGGCGACGAGGTTCTGGACGTAGGAGTCGAACCAGCGTCCGTTGCCGAGGGTGTTGGTGAACACCCGCACATAGGGCGCGAGCAGCCTGACGCTGCGGTCGAGACCGGCCTGGTTGCGTTCGAGCATCTGCACCACTTGCTTCAGGCCCCTAAGCGCGGGCCCGATCTCCTTGTCGTTGTCCTGGACCACGCCGGAGAGCTCGATGCCGAGCGCGGCGGAGGTCTTCAGCAGCTTGTGGATCGCCGTGCGCCGCCTGCTGATCTCCTGGAAGAGCTTGTCGCCGTCGTCGACCAGCGCGGTCAGGTCCGCGGAGCGGTCGGCCAGCACACCCGTGGTGCCCTTCGCGTGGCGGAGGAGTTCGCCGAGCGCCTTGTCCCGCGAGGCCACCGTCCGGGAGATCCTCGACAGGCCCTTGATGGACGCGCGTACCTCGGGGGGCGAGTCCTGGAAGGTGGTGGAGATGGTGTCCAGGGCCTTCGCCAGCCGCCCGGTGTCGATCTTCTCCGAGGTGGTGGTCAGGTCGCTGAACGCCTGTACGACGTCGTACGCGGCGACCGTCCGTCCCAGGGGGATTTCGCTGCCGGGCTTCAACTGCCCCGGTCCCTTGGGGAGGAGCGCCAGGTACTTCGCGCCGAGGATCGTCCTGACCCGGATCGCCGCACCGGTCTCGGTGCCGAACGCCGGATCGCCCTTCACCTTGAGGGTGACCTTGACGTGGTCGCCGTCCAGGTCGACGTCCTCGACCTTGCCGACCTTCACCCCGGCGATCCGCACCTCGTCCCCGGGCTTCAGACCGCCCGCCTCGGAGAAGGCCGCGCTGTACGTCCTGCCGTCACCGATGAACGGCAGGCTGTCGGCGTTGAACGCGGCCACGGCCAGCAGCGCGAGGACGGTGAGACCCACGGCACCGATCACCACGGGGTTGCGGTCACGGAAGGGAACCGGGTGGGGCCGACGGATCCGGGGAAGCCTGATCCGCGGCGGATCGACGCGCACTCTCACCAACGGCTCGGGTCCGCGGGGTCGGGGCACCCGGCGAGGCAGCCGTGGCCTGGGCAGCTTCGGCGGGTCGACGCGGACCTTGATCAGCGGCTCCGGACGCTTGGTGCGGGGCATGCGCTTCGTACCGGTCATGCTCCGCACCTCGCCCTCGCCACCCGCAGATCCGGGGTGAGCACCTGCTTCGTCTTCGGCAGCACGATCCGGCCGTCGAAGTCGCAGAGGTAGAAGTTGAACCAGGAGCCGTAGGACGCGACCCCCGTCAGGGCGTTGAGTTTGTCCGGCAGCCGCTTCAGCACGCCCTCCACCGTCTTCTCGTTGTCGTTCAGCGTTCCGGTGAGGCCGGCCAACCCGGCGATGTCGTCCTTCAGCGGCGGCCGCGCGTCCTTCAGCAGCCCCGAGGTGGCGTCCGTCAGGTCGCCGATGTTCACCAGCGACTCACCGATGGGTTTGCGGTCGGCGGACAGACCGGAGACCACCCGCCGCAACTGGACCAGTAGTTCGGAGAAGCGGGCGCCCCGCTTGTCCAGCGTGCCCAGCACCGTGTTCAGGTTGTCGATCACCGAGCCGATCAGCTTGTCCCGGTCGGCCAACGTCGTGGTGAGGGAGGCCGTGTGCACCAGCAGGCTGTCGACCGTGCCGCCCTCGCCCTGCAGCGCCCTGATGATCTCGCTGGCGAGCTGGTTGACGTCCCTTGGGCTGAGCGCGGCGAACAGGGGCTTGAAGCCGTTCAGCAGCGCGTTCAGGTCCAGGGCCGGCTGGGTGCGCGAGAGCGGGATCGTGGCCCCGGGCTTCAGCTGGGTGCCGTCGCCCGCACCCTCGGTCAGGGCGACGTACCGCTGCCCCACCAGGTTCCGGTACCGGATGACCGCGTGCGTGCTGGTCAGCAGCGGCCGGTCCGCGCCGACGCTGAAGGTGATCTCCGCCAGCGTCCGGTCCTTGATCCCGATGCTTTTCACCTCGCCGACCCGCACTCCGGCCACCCGGATGTCGTCGCCCCTCTCCAGCCCGGTGACGTCGCTGAACACCGCTCGGTAGGTGTGCTCGGGGGCGAAGGAGACATTGACGATGGTCGCGGCGAGCAGCGCCGTCGCCAGGATCGTCACCAGCGCGAAGAGAGAGAACTTGATCAGTGGGGCGGCGGTCTGCCGGGCTCCTGCGGTGCTCATGCGACACTCACCGCCGTCCCGCGGGCCAGCGGCCCGAACAGCAGCGTCGTGACCGGCGGCACCTCGTCGGCGGGCACACCCAGCACCGGAGACACCAGCGAGCCGACGGCACGCTGCTCGGCCCGGGTGGCGGAGACGCCGGGCGGACCGGACGAACCCGGCTGCTTCGAACCGTCGTCGAGGTGAACACCCGGCGCGGGCACGGGAGGATGCGGCAGGTCACGGCAGTTCGGCCCGGACCGGTCGGCGTAGCGGGGCTCCTCACCCGGCCGGTACGCCCCCTGCGGACGCACCGCCTCCAGCGTGATGTGCATCTCGCCGCCCCGGAACGCCTGCTCGGAGGCCTGCTCCTCGCGGACCAGGCCGGCGAACAGGCAGGGGTACTCGGGGGAGTAGCGGGCGAAGAGCTCCAGCGTGGGGCGGGAGACCCGGCCGAGGGTGATCAACCGGTCGCCGTTCGCGTCCAGGAAGTCCCCGGCGGTGGCGGCCATCCCGGTGGTCGTGGTGAGCGCGGACGCGATGTGCTCGCGCTCCTCGACCAGGGTGCGGCTGGTGGTGACCGTGTCGCGCAGGATCGACAGCAGGTCCGGAGCGGCGTCGCCGTAGACCTCGGCCACGTCGGCCAGCCGGGCGAAGTCCTCGGTGAGCGTGGGAAGATGGGGGTTGAGGCGGTGCAGATAGGCCTCCACGCGTGTGAGGTTGTCGCCGATCCGGTCGCCACGCCCCTCCAGGGCGGTGGCGAAGGCGGACAGCGTGGCGTCGAGCTTGCCGGGTTGCACGGTCCGCAGCAGCGGCAGCAGGTCGTTCATCAGCTGCTGCAGTTCGATGCCCACGCGGGTGCGGTCCTGGGTGATGACGTCACCGGCACGGATGGGACGAACCGCCGGGGAGGCGGAGTGCGCGGGCTCGACCAGGTCGACGTACTTCTCGCCGAACAGCGTCTTCGGCAGCAGGCGCGCGTGCACGTCGGCGGGGATGTCGGCGACGTACTCCGGCTTGAGCGCGATGTCGAGCGTCGCCTTCCTGCCGTCGGCGTGCACCCCGCGCACCTCGCCGACCAGCAGCCCGCGCAGCTTGACGTCGGCCATCGGCTCGAGCTGGTTGCCGAGGCTGTCGGCCCGCAGCTCGATCCGTACGGCGGGGGTGAACACCTGCCGGTACACGGCGACCGACAGCGACAGCAGCAGGGCGAGCACGGCGATGAACAGCACGCCGTACAACCGCAGTCTCAGTACTCTCACCCGGCTCACCCCGCGATCCGTACCGTCGTGTTGGCGCCCCAGATCGCCAGCGACAGGAAGAAGTCCAGGACGTTGATCGCGACGATCGAGGTCCGCACGGCGCGGCCCACCGCGACGCCGACGCCCGCCGGGCCGCCGCTCGCGTGGTAGCCGTAGTAGCAGTGCACCAGAATGATCAGGACGGCGAAGACCAGCACCTTCCCGAACGACCACAGCACGTCGACCGGCGGCAGGTACTGGTGGAAGTAGTGGTCGTAGGTGCCCGCCGACTGCCCGTAGTAGCCGGTGGTGATGGTGCGGGCGGCCAGGTACGAGGACAGCAGCCCGATGACGTACAGCGGGATGACGGCGACGAAACCGGCGATCATCCGGGTGGTCACCAGGAACGGCAGCGAGGGCACGCCCATCACCTCGAGGGCGTCGGTCTCCTCGCTGATCCGCATCGCGCCGAGCTGCGCGGTGAAGCCGGCGCCGACCGTCGCGGACAGCGCGAGTCCCGCCACCAGCGGGGCTATCTCCCGGGTGTTGAAGTACGCCGACAGGAACGCCACGAAGTTCGAGGTGCCGAGCTGGTTCAGCGCGGCGTAGCCCTGCAGGCCCACCTCCGTGCCGGTGAAGAACGACAGGAAGGCGATCACCCCGACCGTGCCCCCCACCACGGCGAGGGCGCCGCGGCCGAAGCTCACCTCGGCGAGCAGCCGCAGGATCTCCTTCTTGTAGCGGCGCAGCGTCCGGCCGGTCCACGCCAGCGAGCGGCCGTAGAAGGAGAGCTGGCCGCCCAGCTCCTCCAGTTCTTTCAGCAGTGCCATGCCTCAGCCCCTCTGCGGGACGACCTGGAAGTACACCGCGGTCATCACGAAGTTCGTCACGAACAGCAACATGAAGGTGATCACCACGGACTGGTTCACGGCGTCGCCCACACCCTTCGGGCCGCCCTTCGCGGTGAGCCCCTTGTACGAGGCGACGACGGCAGCGATCGCCCCGAACACCAGCGCCTTGATCTCCGCCGCCCACAGGTCGGAGAGCTGGGCGAGGGTGGTGAACGACGCCAGGTAGGCGCCGGGTGTGCCGTGCTGCAGCACGACGTTGAAGAAGTAGCCGCCCGCCACGCCGACCACCGACACCAGGCCGTTGAGCAGCACCGCCACCACCATCGAGGCCAGTACGCGCGGCACGACCAGCCGGTGGATCGGGTCGATGCCCAGCACCTGCATCGCGTCGATCTCGTCGCGGATCTTCCGCGCCCCTAGATCCGCGCAGATCGCCGTGCCGCCGGCGCCCGCGATCAGCAGCGCCGTGACGATCGGCGACGCCTCCCGCAGCACCGCCAGCACCGAGGCGGCCCCGGAGAACGACTGGGCGCCCAGCTGCCGGGTCAGACTGCCGATCTGCAGCGCGATCACCGCGCCGAACGGGATGGACACGAGGGCCGTGGGCAGGATGGTGACGCTCGCGACGAACCAGGCCTGCTGGATGAACTCCCTTGTCTGGAACGGCCGTCGGGGGATGGTGCGCATGACGTCCAACGCCATCGCGAACAGGTTCCCCGACTGCCGGAGAGCTCCGGTCGGTGACAGTCTCATGCCCCGGCGACCGCCTTCCGGTGGCGCAGCTCGGCCTCGTGCCGTGCGATCGCCTCCCAGCGGGGCGGCCGGGTGATGGCCGGTCCCGGCAGCAGGCGGGGAGGGAGTGCCTGGCTGCCGGGGGCTTGTGCGGTGCCGCCGTCGCCGAGCTCGGCCAGCTCCTGCTCGACCTGGGCCGCGTCCTTCTCCTCCGCCATGCCGATGGGGCCCTGCATCCGGCCGTTCAGGAACTGCCGGACCACCGGCTCGTCACTGGTCAGCAGTTCCTCGCGCGGCCCGAACATGACGAGTTCCCGCCGGAACAGCAGGCCGATGTTGTCCGGGACCTGGCGGGCCGAGGCGATGTCGTGCGTGACGATCAGGAAGGTCGCGTCGATCTGGGCGTTGAGGTCGACGATGAGCTGGTTGAGATAGGCGACGCGCACCGGGTCGAGGCCGGAGTCGGGCTCGTCGAACAGGATGATCTCCGGATCGAGGACGAGGGCGCGGGCGAGACCGGCCCGCTTGCGCATCCCGCCGGAGATCTCACCGGGCAGCTTCCCCTCCGCGCCGATCAGCCCGACCATGTCCATCTTCTCCAGCACGATGCGCCGGATCTGGCTCTCCGGCTTCCGGGTGTGCTCGCGCAGCGGGAAGGCGATGTTGTCGTACAGGTTCATCGAGCCGAACAGCGCGCCGTCCTGGAACAGCACGCCGAACAGCTTCCGCACCTCGTACAGCTCGTGCTCGCGGAGCCGGGTGATGTCCCGTCCCGCGATCGTCACCGAGCCCCGGTCCGGCTTCAGCAGGCCCACGAGCGTCTTGAGGAAGACCGACTTGCCGGTGCCCGACGGGCCGAGCATGACGGAGACCTCCCCGGCGGGCAGCGTCAGCGAGACGTCCTGCCAGATGACCTGGTGACCGAAGGACTTGGTCAGCCCTTCGACACAGATCTCGACACCCATCCGGTCCACCTCTCGGCCCGTGGAGCAGCTCCGACATCTGCTCTACGGGGAGGGGGCGGGGGTCCGTCGCGGGAGAGGGGAACTTTTTTCGGCTGCCTACGGCAGTGGGGTGAGGGGCGGTACGGAGATCGGGACAGAGGGAGTGACGGAGGCCTTCGGGAGCGCCGGCAGCGTCGTGGGCGCCGCGGACGCGCCCGGGAGGGCGGGCAGGGCGGGCACGCTCGGGAGCTTCGACACGCTCGGCACCTCGGGAACGGTCGGCACCGGTGACAGCGAGGCGGCCGGCAGGGGTGGCACCGACAGCGGCAGCAGCGATCGCCCGGGGGCGCCGGCCGACGGCGCCGCCCCGCGAGGCGTCGCGGTGGCCGACAACTCCCGGACGGCCGGGACGGCCGGGACGGGCGGCCGGGAGCCGCCGGGCCGTACGGCCTCGGGGGTGGTCCCGGACGCGGGAGACGCGGCGGGCAGCGGCGTCGTACCCGGCGGCGGGTCACCGTGCATCGCGTACGGCAGCACGAACCCGGCCACCGCCAGGGTCGCCGCCGTCGACGCCACCGCCACCGCCTTGCCGCCCGCCCGCAGCCGCACCCGCCCGGCGAGGAACACGGCGACCCCGAGCGTCGCGGCCAGCGAGTTCCGCAGCGTCCGCCGGGCCCGGGCGAGGAGCGACTCGACGGTCCGGTAGCTCAGGCCCATCTTGACGGCCACCTGGCCCACGTCCAGGTCCTCGGACTTCAGCCACAGCGCCTCCGCCTGCCGGGCGGGCAGCTCCCCGCTGCGCACGGCCAGCCATCGGGCCTCGGCCCGGTCGCACACGGCCTCCTCGACCGGCACCGGCCCGGGCGTGATCAGCGTCGGGCTGGTGCGCACCTCCGCCTCACGGTTGACCTGCCGGTAGCGGTCCACGCACAGCCGCATCGTGACGGTCGTCAGCCAGGCGGCGAGCCGCTCGTCGTCCAGGTCGGGCCGCTCGGCGGCGCGCAGCATCGCCTCGTGCACCGCGTCCTCGGCGTCCTCCTGGCTCATCGACCGGCGCCGGGCCACCTTGAGCAGGTGCTCGCGGTGGCTCCACATGCGCTGCCAGCGCTCGTCGGCGGCCGGCGTCTCCGCAGGCATGTCACTCGCCATGAGGGGCCCCTTCGCGCTCCCCCGCCGGAATCGTCCCGTCCGGCGGGTGAGCGCGACATTACCGCCCGGTAGGCGCGGTTGTGGAGGGGGTGAGGCCCATCGATTCCCTGCCGACACGGGGCACCGGACCGCCGCTGGGCAGCAGGTCGCCGGTGGGCAGAACGGTCACCGGGTCGGGTACGGGGACCAGCGGTTTCGCCGTTTTCCCGGTCGGCGGACGGGAGTTGGAGGGGGCCGGTGAGGCCGGGGCGGAGGGTGCCGGGGACGGGGTGGCCCTGCGGCGGGGCGACGGTTCCGCCTTCGGGGTGGATTCCGGCCGAGGGGCGGCGCGGCGGGCCGGGGGCCGCGACGCCACCGTGGCCGGGCGGTCCGGTACCACGAGGTGACCTTCCAGGAAGTACGCGTACCAGGCCCGCACCGTCCGCAGATACGCCTCCGAGTGGTTGTAGCCGAGCACCGCCCGGTCGAGTCCGGCCGGATCGGACAGGTCCCTCCCGGCCGCGCACAGATACCGCCCGGCGGCCAGCGCCGCGTCGAACACGTTGTCCGGGTCGGCCCGCCCGTCACCGTTCCCGTCGGCGCCCCAGCGGGCCCAGGTGGACGGGATGAACTGCATCGGCCCGACCGCGCGGTCGTACGTCCCGTCCCCGTCGTAGGCGCCGCCGTCCGTGTCCGGTACGACGGCGAAGGCGCCGCCGTCCAGCCGCGGGCCCAGGATCGGTGTGACGGTCGTGCCGTCCGCTCCCACCCGGCCGCCGTCCGCCTGCCCCGACTCCACCTGGCCGATCGCCGCCAGCAACTGCCACCGGAGCCGGCAGCCGGGCGCGGTCCGGGCGAGCTCCGCCTCGGCGTGCCGGTAGGCCGCGAAGACGATCGCGGGCAGCGCCGCGGCGCCGGGCACCGACGCTCCACCCGGGTGCTTCCGCGTCAGCGGCGGCAGCTCCGTACGGTACGGGCCGCCCCCGGACACGTCCTGTCCGTACCCGGCCGCCGGCCGCCCCACCGGCATGTCGGCCCGTGCCGGCACCGCCCCCGGCGCCTGTGAGGCGGTCAGCGCCGCCATCGCCGCCGCCGCGACCGCCGTACCCCGCGCGCCCCTGACCCTGTGCCCTGCCACGTCGTGACCCCTCCCTGTGAACCGCGGACTGCTCTCGTCAGCTCTACGCGGGAGGGCGGCGCGTCCGTCGCCGCCTGCCTACCCTGAAGGTGTGGCTCGGTCCAACGACGAGGTCGCCGCGCTGCTGCAGGAGTACGCGGACCTGATCTCGATCACCGGCGGGGACGCGTTCAGGGCACGCGTCCACGAGAAGGCCGCCCGCGCGATCGGCGGCCACCACGCCGACGTCTCCACGCTCGACCTCAAGGGCCTCCAGGAGATCCCGGGCGTCGGCAAGTCGATCGCCCACAAGGTCCTCGAGTACTTCGACAGCGGCAGCGTGTCCGCCGTCGAGGAACTGCGGGCGAAGATCCCCGCCGGGGTCCGGCGGCTGACGGCCATCCCCACGCTCGGACCGAAGAAGGCGCTGACGGTGTACGAGGAGCTGGGCATCTCCTCGGTCGACGAGCTGGCCGACGCCGTCCACCAGGAGCGGCTGCGCGACCTGAAGGGCTTCGGCCCGAGGACCGAGGAGAACATCCTCCACGGGATCGAACTCCTGCGGTCCTCCGGCGACCGGGTCCAGCTCGACGTGGCATCCGACCTCGCCGACTCCATCGTGGCCGCGCTGTCCGAGCTGACGGGCTGCCTGCGGTGCGCGTACGCCGGGTCGCTGCGCAGATTGCGCGAGACGATCGGCGACATAGACGTCCTCGTCGCCTCAGGGACGCCGGCGCCGGTCATGCGGGCGTTCACCGAGCTGCCGTACGTCACCGAAGTGATCGCGCACGGCGAGAAGAAGACGTCCGTGCGCACCGCCAAAGGCCTCGCCGTCGATCTGCGTGTCGTGCCGCTGGACTCCTGGGGAGCGGCGCTGCAGTACTTCACCGGCTCCAAGGCCCACAACATCCGCACCCGGGAACTGGCCGTCCACCAGGGGCTGAAGCTCTCCGAGTACGGCGTCTTCGACGTCGAGAGCGGAGAGAAGGTCGTCTCCGAGACGGAGGAAGAGGTGTACGCCCGGCTCGGCCTGCCGTGGATCCCGCCCACGCTGCGCGAGGACCGCGGGGAGATCGAGGCCGGGCTGCGCGGCGAGCTGCCCGGTCTGGTGACCGAGGCGGACGTCCGGGGCGACCTGCACAGCCACACCGACCTCACCGACGGGCTCGCCCCGCTGGAGGAGATGGCCGAGGCGGCCGCCCGGCGCGGCTACGCCTACTATGCGATCACCGACCACGGCCCCGACATGGCCATGCAGCGCATGACCGACGAGCGGATGCTGGCCCAGCGCGAGCAGGTCCGGGAACTCGACGGCGCGTACCCCACCCGCGGGGCACGCGGCGGCCTCCGGCTGCTGCACGGCGCCGAACTGAACATCGGCCCCGACGGCGAAGTGGACTGGCCCGCCCGGTTCCTCGCCGGCTTCGACCTGTGCGTGGCCTCGGTGCACTCGCACTTCCACCAGGACCGCGAGGCCATGACCCGCCGGCTCGTACGCGCCTGCGAGAACCCGTACGTCAACGTCATCGGCCACCCCACCACCCGGATCATCGGCAAACGGCAGGGTGTCGACGCCGACCTCGACGCGGTGTTCGCCGCCTGCGCCCGCACCGGCACGGCCCTGGAGATCAACGCCCACCCGGACCGGCTGGACCTGCGCGACGAGGACATCCTGCGGGCCAGGCGGCACGGGGTGCGGTTCGCCGTGGACAGCGACGCCCACTCCGTCCTCCACCTCGCCAACCTGCGCTACGGCATCGGCACCGCGCAGCGCGGCTGGCTCACCGCCGACGAGGTGATCAACACCTGGCCGCTGACCCGGCTGCGGCGGTTCCTGCGCAAGGGGAGGGCATCGCGGTGACCCTCGCCCCGGAGCCGTCACGGAGTACGGAACCCGCGGAAGGTCACCTCCCTCCGGCTTGTGAAGCCGAGCCGCTCGTAGAGCGCGATCGCACCGGTGTTCGCCTCGGCCACGTGCAGGAAGGGGCGTTCGTCCCGGCGGAGTGTCCGTGCGACGAGCGCGCTCGCGAGGCGGACGGCGTGGCCTCGGCCGCGCGCCTCGGGAGCCGTGCAGACGGCGCTGATCTCCGTCCATCCGCGCGGCCGGAGCCTTTCGGCGGGGTCGCCGGGCAGCTGAACATGTCGGCGAACCCGCCCCGACCGAGCCGGCGGGCGAGAACCGCGTGGTGACCACGCAGCGACTCGCCCACCGGGTCGTCGAGTACGACGGCATCGCCGTTCGTCATCGTTGCTACGCCCCTCTCAAAACGTCTCCGGTCGGCTAGGGTCGCATCGTGCCCTGATGTGCCCCCGCAATGGGTGTTCGGGGTACAAGTACAGGTCAAAG
Organism: Streptomyces sp. NPDC001843; assembly: GCF_042891955.1. Lineage (NCBI taxonomy): Bacteria > Bacillati > Actinomycetota > Actinomycetes > Kitasatosporales > Streptomycetaceae > Streptomyces > Streptomyces sp. NPDC001843. The sequence continues at coordinate 281,609 of NZ_JBIATQ010000005.1, forward strand.
GGGTGTTTGGGGGCACAGTGCGACTGAGAGTGGAGTTCACCACCGAACCCTTCGACCTGGACGAGACACCCGCGCACGCGCTGGTGGCCCGGGAGGTCGTGGAGACGGCCGGGCTGGACTCCGTGGACGTCGGCCCCTTCGGCAACACGGTGGAAGGAGGCGCGGACGCCGTCCTCGCGGCCGTGGACACGCTGCTGCGCAGGACCATGGAGGCCGGCGCCACCCGGATCTCGCTCCAGGTCAACGTGATCGGAGAGGGTGACGTGACCGGGAAGAGCGACACGTGAGCGGGGACGAGCCGTTCATCACGGCCGTGAAGCCGCTGGTCGACGCGATGGGCGGGGAACTGCTGCCGCCGGACGAGGCAGGCCCCGACGACGTGGTGCTCGCCTGGGAGGGCGTCGACGTCGTCGCCGTACGCCTGCCCCAGCTCGCCGACTCCCTCGACCACATCCTGGCCGCCATGGAGCGCAAGCAGGGCAAGCCGCTGGCCGACCTGGACCGCAAGGACAAGCAGGAGGTCGTACGGGTACTCGAGGCACGCGGCGCCTTCTCGGTACGGCACGGCGTGGAGACCGTCGCCAGCGCCCTCGGGGTGAGCCGCTTCACGGTCTACAACTACCTCAACCGCCGCTGAGCGGCGGTCTCGTAACCCGGAATTTTCAACAAACTGTTGACGCGATGATTCCGAGGGGCGTTAGCTGTCGGCAGCCCGTTCCGCACATAGGCCCGTCGCTGCCACGGAGGCTCCGGTGACTTCGACTTCCATGCCTTCGGGCCTGGCCCGGTTCAACGCGCTGGAGGAGCACGCGGCCTTCGCCGCCCTCCACGAGGTGTGCGCCGCCACCGCGTGGGCCACGACGCTGCTGGCCGCCCGCCCGTACGCCACGGCCGAGGACCTCTACGCCGCCGGCGACGCCGCCACGGCCGGGCTGAGCGCCGCGGACCTGGGGGAGGCGATGGCCGGGCATCCGCCGATCGGCCGTCCGAAGCCGGGCGATCCGGCCTCCGCCCGGGAGCAGAGCGGCATGGAGGGCACCACCAAGGAGCTGAAGGCGGAGATGCTCGAACTGAACCTGGCCTACCAGGACAGGTTCGGCCACGTCTTCCTCATCTGCGCCACCGGCCTGACCGGCGAGCAGATGCGGGACGCGCTCAAGGAGCGGATCGGCAACGCGCCGGAGCAGGAACGGGAGATCGTCCGCGCCGAACTGGGCAGGATCAACCGCATCCGGCTGGCCCGACTCGTCGAAGAGGACGCCTGATCGCATGAGCACCAGCACCAGCACCACGGCCTCCGTGTCCACGCACATCCTGGACACCTCCGCCGGCCGCCCCGCCGCGGGCGTCGCCGTCCACCTCGCCGCCCGCGCGGGCCGCGACGCGCGGTGGCAGGCGCTCGGCGGCTCCGTGACCGACGCGGACGGGCGGTGCCGGGACCTTCCGGCGCCGCCGGAGGGGACCAGCCACGTACGGCTCGACTTCGCCGTGGAGCCGTACCTGGAGTCGTACCCGGAGAAGTCCGACGACGGGCAGGCGGTGTTCTTCCCCGAAGTGGTCGTCACCTTCGCCGTGCGGCCCGGTGAGCACTACCACGTGCCGCTGCTGCTCAACCCGTTCGGTTACTCCGTATACCGAGGGAGCTAGCCAGATGCCCATCCTGGGACAGAACCAGTACGGCAAGGCCGAGAACCGGGTCGTGAAGATCACGCGGGACGGCGCCACCCACCACATCAAGGACCTGGGCGTGTCGGTGTCGCTGAGCGGCGACATGGAGGAGGTCCACTACTCCGGCTCGAACGCCAACGTCCTGCCGACCGACACCACCAAGAACACGGTGTACGCGTTCGCCAAGGAGCACGGCATCGAGTCCGCCGAGCAGTTCGGCATCCATCTCGCCCGCCACTTCGTCACCTCGCAGGAACCCATCCACCGGGCCCGCATCCGCATCCAGGAGTACGCCTGGGAGCGGATCGAGCACTCCGGGAAGGGCGCGCACTCCTTCGTCCGCAGGGGCCAGGAGACCCGGCTGGCGCAGATCACCTACGACGGCGAGGCGTGGGAGGTGGTCTCCGGGCTGACGGACCTCACCGTGCTGAACTCGACCGACTCCGAGTTCTGGGGTTTCGTGAAGGACAAGTACACGACGCTTCCCGAAGCGCACGACCGCGTCCTCGCCACGGAGGTGTCCGGCCGCTGGCGCTACCACTGGACCGACGACGAGCAGGAGGCGCCCGACTGGGACGATTCCTACGAGCAGACCAAGCGGCACCTGCTCCGGGCCTTCGCCGAGACGTACTCCCTCTCGCTGCAGCAGACCCTCTACGCCATGGGCGCGCGCGTCATCGACAACCGGGGCGAGATCGACGAGGTCCGCTTCTCGCTGCCGAACAAGCACCACTTCCTCGTCGACCTCGCGCCGTTCGGGCTGGAGAACGACACCGCCGACGGTGCGGTGTACTTCGCCGCCGACCGCCCCTACGGCCTGATCGAGGCCACCGTCCTCAGGGACGGCTGCGAGGCGAAGATCCCGACGGACCTCACGAACCTCTGAAGGACCTGACCATGGCAGCAGCCCAGCGCGTCGTCATCGAGAACGCCGCGATCGCCACCGTCGACGCCCATGACACCGAGTACGCCGAGGGACACGTCGTCATCGCCGGCAACCGCATCGAGTCGCTCGGCGCGGGCAGGGCCCCGGAGGGCCTGGAGAACGTCGTACGCCGCGTCGACGCCACCGGGCACCTGGTCACCCCGGGCCTGGTCAACACCCACCACCACTTCTACCAGTGGATCACCCGGGGCCTGGCCACGGACCACAACCTCTTCGACTGGCTGGTCGCGCTGTACCCGACGTGGGCCCGCATCGACGAGCCGATGGTGTACGCGGCCGCCCAGGGCTCGCTGGCGATGATGGCCCGCGGCGGTGTCACCACCGCCATGGACCACCACTACGTCTTCCCGAAGACTGCCGGCGACCTGTCCGGTGCGATCATCCGCGCCGCCCGTGAGACGGGCGTCCGCTTCACCCTCGCCCGCGGCTCCATGGACCGCGGCGAGAAGGACGGCGGCCTGCCCCCGGACTTCGCCGTCGAGACCCTCGAAGGCGCCCTCGCCGCGACGGAGGCGACCGTCGGGCAGCACCACGACCCCTCCTCCGACGCGATGACCCAGGTCGCCGTCGCCCCCTGCTCGCCCTTCTCCGTCTCCACCGAACTGCTCAAGGAAGGCGCCGAACTGGCCCGCCGCCTCGGCGTACGGCTGCACACCCACGGCTCGGAGACCGTGGAGGAGGAGAAGTTCTGCCAGGAACAGTTCGGCATGGGCCCCACCGACTACCTCGAGTCCACCGGCTGGCTCGGCGAGGACGTGTGGATGGCGCACTGCGTCCACATGAACGACTCCGACATCGCCGCCTTCGCCCGCACCGGGACCGGCGTCGCCCACTGCCCCTCCTCCAACGCCCGCCTCGCCGCCGGTATCGCCCGGGTCCCGGACATGCTCGCGGCCGGTGTCCCGGTCGGCCTCGGTGTCGACGGCACCGCCTCCAACGAGTCCGGCGAGCTGCACACCGAACTGCGCAACGCCCTCCTCGTCAACCGCCTCGGCAAGCACCGCGAAGCGGCCCTGAACGCCCGGCAGGCGCTGCGCCTCGGCACGTACGGCGGCGCCCAGGTGCTCGGCCGCGCCGCCGAGACCGGCTCCCTGGAGCCCGGCAAACTCGCCGACCTGGTGCTGTGGAAGCTCGACACCCTCGCCCACGCCTCGATCGCCGACCCCGTGACCGCGCTGGTCCTCGGCGCGGCCGCCCCGGTCACCGCGTCCTTCGTGAACGGCCGGCAGATCGTCGAGAACGGCCGCCTCCTCACCGTCGACGAGGACGCGATCGCCCGCTCCACCCGTCAGGAGGCCCAGCGGCTCGCCCGGATCGCCGCCGGGGGCTGAGAAAGCGGGGGGCTGAGAAAGCGGGGGAGGACCTCGTCCCCGATGGTGCACCCTGTGTGCCATGAACGAGTCCGGCCGTGTCGAGGCCTTCAGCGACGGTGTCTTCGCCATCGCCATCACGCTGCTCATCCTGGAGATCAAAGTCCCCGACGCCGGTGCGCACGGCGGACTCTGGCACGCGCTCGGCGCGCAGTGGCCGTCGTACGCCGCCTATGTGGTGAGCTTCCTGGTCATCGGCATCATGTGGGTCAACCACCACCAGCTCTTCAGCTATGTCGCCCGCGTCGACCGCACGCTGATGTTCCTGAACCTGCTGGTGCTGATGGTGGTGGCCGCGGTGCCCTGGCCGACGGCGATGCTCGCGGAGTACCTCCGGGAGGAGGGCGCCTCACACGTGGCGGCGGCGGTCTACAGCCTGGTGATGGTCGCCATGGCGTTCACCTTCCAGGCCCTGTGGTGGCACCTCACCCGCACCGGGCACCTCTTCGACGCCCGCGTCGACGTCCCGGCGGCCAGGGCGACGCGCGTACGGTTCGCCCTGGGGTCCCTGGCCTATCCGGTGACGGTCGGCCTGGCCTTCGTCTCGGCGCCGCTGACCCTGGCCGCGCACGGACTGATCGCCCTGTACTACGGCTTCAACCAGGTACCGGTACCGACCCGTGTGGCCCCGGCCACGTCATGAGGCGCGCCGGGGCATCGCGCAGGGCGTGGCCTCGGGGAGCCGGCCCGTGAAGTAGGAGCGGGGCGGAACGCCCATCAGGGTGCGGAAGTCGGACGTCATGTGCGCCTGGTCGTAGTAGCCGGTGGCGGCGGCGAGTTCGGCCCAGGCGACGCTTCCGGCCCGGCGCAGGACCGTCCGGACCCGGTCGACACGCGCGTAGTGCTTGGGGGAGAGGCCGACGCCCTCGGCGAAGAGGTTGCGCAACTGGCGCTCGCTGACGGCGAATTCACGGGCCACTTCGGTCACTGGACCGGGGACCCGTCCGATCCGGGAGGACAACGCGTCGACCCCGGCCCGGACCAGCTCGGTACGCGAGCGGTCGGCGGCGGTGGCGAGCCGCTCGGGGAGTACCTCCGTCAGGTGACCGACCGCCTCGTCGGGGTCCAGCCGGCGCAGCTCGTCGGCCAGCCGGCGGGCCGCGCCGGCCGGCAGTTCGTCCAGGCGCACCGCACGTCCCATGAGTTCGACCGCGGGGACACCGAGCAGGGGCCGGGCGGTGCCGGGTGCCAGCCGCACCTCGACGCACGAGGCGAAGCGCTTGGTCAGGTGGTACGAGGCGCGGGCCTGCGGTCCCACGACCAGGACGCTTCGACGGCCGTCCGCGCCGACCCGCAGGACCACCTTGGTGGCGGTGTCCGGCACATGGACGTACGGCTCGGCCTGCCCGGCGGCCACCGACACGGATCCGATACCCGCCACCCACGGACGCAGCACCTCGGGCGTGGGCAGGACCTCTCGCAACACCGTGTTCGTCACCCCTCCACCGTAAGCGCGACGCGGGACCGTCCGGGTCCACCAACCGTGCCGGAATTTCCAAGAGTTGGGGACCTGCGCACCGCATCGTGGTGGACATGATCCTCGTGACGGGTGCCACGGGCACCATCGGCAGTGAAGTGGTACGACAGCTCGCGGCGCGCGGCGAGAAGGTACGTGCCCTGACCCGCGACCCGGCGGCGGCCCGGGTGCCCTCGGGCGTGGAGACCGCGCCCGGCCACCACCGCGACCGGTCCTCGGTCGAGGCGGCGATGGCGGGCGCGGAGGCCGCCTTCCTGGTCGGCGTGTTCGGGCCGGACGACGCCGAACACGACCGGGGGCTGGTGGAAGCGGCGAAGGCGGCGGGGGTGCGGCGGCTCGTGAAACTCTCCGCGATCGGCACCGGGGACCCCCGGTACGGCCTGTTCGGCACCTGGCACCGGCCCGGCGAGGAGGCCGTCCGTGCGAGCGGCCTCGAATGGACCGTCCTGCGCCCCTCGTCCTTCGCCTCCAACACGCTGAGCTGGGCCGAAGCCGTCCGGGTGGGTGCCCCCGCACCCAACATCATGAGCGACGGCGAGCAGGGCGTCGTCGACCCCCGGGACGTGTCCGAACTCGCGGTGGCCGCCCTGCTCGACGGGCGGCACACGGGCCGTACGTACACCCTGACCGGCCCCGAGACGCTCAGGCCCAGTGAACAGGCCACCATCCTCGGGGAGGTCCTCGGTCGTCCGGTGCGCCTCCAGGAGCCGACGCCGGAGCAGCGGCGTGAACTGCTGCTCGCCTCGGGCCTGGGCGAGGGATACGCGGACAGCCTGGCGGCCGCCGCCCGGTTCATCGAGGAGGGCGGCAACGCCGTGGTCACCGAGGACCTGCCGGAGGCACTGGGACGCCCGGCGCGCACCTACCGGGAGTGGGCCGAGGATCACAGGCCGGCTTTCGCACCGTCCTGACGCGGCGTCCGCAGGGCGACCGCCGCCGGCGTGAGCGCTGCGACGCGATGCCCGTGGCGACCCGGAACGCCAGTCGGTAGCCCTCCGCGGTGGCGGGTACCAGGTCCGCGCCCCGGTCGACCAGCTCCCCGATGCGGCCCGCCGCGAGCGTGGACAGCACCGCCAGCCCCAGGGAACCGCCCACCACCTGTGTGGTGTTGAACAGTCCGGAGGCGAGGCCCGCGTCCTCCTCCCGCGCCGCCGACATGGCCGTTCCGGTCAGGGCCGGCATCGCGGCGGCGAAACCGGCGGACAGCAGGAGCAGCGCGGGCAGGACATCGGAGAGGTACGAGCCGTCGGCCGGCGCGCGGCCCAGCAGGGCCATGCCCCCCGCGATCAGCAGGAGCCCGGCCGGCAGCACCCGGCCGGAGCTGCTCGACGCGTAGGCGGTGCGGTGCGGCCTACAGGCCGAACAGGCCGGGGTTCGCGGTCAGCTCCTTGAAGAGCTCCCGCGGGTCCGCGACCAGTTTCCTGGCCTTCAGATCCATCATCCCGCCCACCGCCGTGATCTCGGCGGCCACCGTGCCGTCGGTCTTGCGGACCTCCTGCAGGATCCGGAAGGTCTTGCCGCCGCCCCACTCGAACTCGCACGTCACGTCGACCTCGTCGCCGGCGAGCAGTTCGCTCCGGTAGCGGATGGTGGTCTCCAGCGCCACCGGGCCCACACTCCGGCCCATCAGCTCGGCCTGGCTGATTCCGGCGGCCTTCAGCAGCGTCCAGCGGGCGTGCTCCGCGTAGTTGAGGTACACCGCCTGGTTGAGGTGACCCTGTACGTCGGTCTCGTAGCCGCGGACGGTCACACGGACGGAAAACGGTTCGGTCACTGCTTTCCCTTCTCGCGTTCGGATTACCGGTCGACCGATCCTGGCATGCGCCTCACGCCCGTCGTGGCGATGCCAGCAGATAACGCGCCCTCGTCCGGGGCTCCGTGTACTCCCCGGCCTGCCAGCCGGCCCGCTCCAGAGTGGCCGCGCAGGCCCGCAGCGCCTCCCCGTCCGGCGCGTACACGGCGACCGCCTCCGGCTGCGGGGTCTCGCGCACCCGGTAGCCGTCGCTGCCCCGGCCCGCCGGACGGTGCCCGGCCGCCTCCAGGGCGAGCGCGGCGGCCCGCACCAGATGCGTACGCTCCCAGGAGCACGGCCGGTCCGTGGCCCCGTCCGGGTTGGTCATCCGGCGCAGCTCGACGAGTCCCTGCCACGCGCTGTTCACCTCGCGCACCCGGGACGGCCCGGCGGCCTCCTCGTCGTCCCCTCCGACGCGGGCCGCGAAAACCCCACCACCCGCGGCCGCGGACCGCACCACCGCCTCGCCGCCCTCCTCCGGCACCGCTTCTCGTACCCGGTGCCCGGCAGGCGTCAGGAAGTGGTCGTGCGGCGGCCGCGGATGCCGGAAGGCCAGCCCCCGCGCGACCAGCCCCGCGAGCTGGGCCTCCGTACCCCTCAGCCGCCCGGTGACGGGATCGGCGGCATCGATCACCCGCCGCTGCGCGGCGGTCGGCGAACGGCTCACGTCGTGCTCCTCCCCGGCGATCGGCTCACTTGGCAGCCTACGACCGGGCACGGACAGCCGACTCGATCGGCAACCTTCCGCCGGCGCATCCGGTCAGTCCGACTCGGGTCCCGACCGTCTGCTGTCACCCGATTGAGGGGATTGACTCGCCGACGACTGAATCGTCGTTTCTGCGGCTGTACGGTCTGTGTGTCGCTCGAGCGGGGCGGCGGCAACGCACATACCGCGCAACCCTGTTGGTGCTTCTCGGGGCGGTGCCGGTTGTCCACAGTCGACCTGCCTGGAGGGGCTTTGAGCGGGGCGACCGCGTGAAGGTCAGGGACTTACATCACTCCTATCGTCGGCGCACGGTGCTGCGCGGGATCGACTTCGATCTGCCGCACGGCGCGCTGGTCGGAATCGTCGGCGAGAACGGCGCGGGCAAGTCGACTCTGCTCAGGATCCTCTCCGGGGAGCTGCGCCCCTGCCGCGGCACCGTCCGGCACAGCGGCCGCTTCGGGTACTGCCCGCAGCACGCCGTCCTCAACGACGCCTTCACCGTTCGGCAGCACCTGGAGTTCTTCAGAACCGCCTTCGGCCTGGCCGACCTGGGCCATGCCGAGGAGGCGATGGACGTCCTGGGATTCGCCGAGTACGCCGACGTACGCGCCGGGGTGCTCAGCGGCGGGACGCGACAGAAAACTGAACCTGACCCTGGCCCTCATGCACCATCCGCAGGTGCTGCTGCTGGACGAGCCCTACCAGGGCTTCGACTGGGACACCTACCAGCGGTTCTGGGAACTCGCCGCCCGGCTGCGCGACGCCGGGCGCTACCTGCGGCACCGCCGGTGGACCGAGGGAGCGGCGGCGCTGGTCACCGAATTGACGGGCATCGCCCGCCGCTGGGTGACCCAGCCCGGCCTGACCCACGGAATGCACCCGGGGCCCGCCACCCTGGTCAGGACGCTGGCCGACCTGCTCCTCGCCCAGCTCGACGCCGTCGAGTCGGCAGGCCCGGCCCTGCTCCGCTCCGAGGCGCGTCCCTCGCTTGCGACGCGTGGACGCATCTTCGTTCCCGCGCGCGTCAGGTCGGCCCTGGCCTGGAGCCTGACCCCGGTCACCGTTCCCGCCCCACGACGTCCCACGGCAAGCGGATCCCGTACTACGGCGCCCCTGTCTCCGGGGGCGAGGACGTTCCAGCAACCGCCCAGCCACCCCAGTGGCTGCCGGCCCCCGCGGATCAGCGCCGAGACCATGCCGACCCACGTGGCCATCATCATGGACGGCAACGGCCGCTGGGCCGAACACCGCGGCCTGCCCCGCTCCGAAGGCCATCGCGCCGGCGTCGCCGCCCTGCACGACATCGTCTACGGCGCATTGGAGATCGGCCTGCCCCACCTGACCGTGTACGCGTTCTCCACCGAGAACTGGAGGCGCGACACGGAGGAGGTCACGGGCCTCATGAACACCCTGCAGCAGGAGCTGCACGACGACCCCTTCCGTGACCTGGACATGTGCCTGCGCTGGTCCGGCCGCCCGGAGAAACTGCCGGCCGACCTCGTCGAGTCCCTGCGGCACAAGGAGGCCACCACCCGCACCCGTACCGGCCTGGTCTGCACCCTCTGCTTCAACTACGGCGGCCGGGACGAGATCACCCGCGCCGCCGCGGCCCTCGCCCGAGCGGCGCGGGCCGGCGACCTCGACCCCGACCTCGTCGGTGAGGACGACGTCGCACGTCACCTGCCCTTCCCCGACATGCCGAGCGTCGACCTGCTCTGGCGCACCGGAGGCGAGCAGCGCACCTCCAACTTCCTTCCCTGGCACGCCGCCTACGCCGAACTCCACTTCACGTCCGACTACTGGCCGGACGTCGACCGGCGAGACCTGTGGCGAGCCATCACCGAATACGGCAACCGTCAGCGCCGGTACGGCACCGCGGGGCCACGGTCGGCTTCGGCCACTGCATGACCGGGCCGTCGCGGGCCCGGTCGGTGGTCAGGCTTCGGCCAGCAGCGGGTCGTAAGGGGTAGAACGCTGCTGGCCGGCCATGAAGGACAGGAAGTCCTTGACGAACGCACTGCGGGTGTACGTTCCGTCGGAGCCGGTGGTGTCGCGGTGGAACGCCGTCCGGAACAGTGCCCGGTATTCGTCCGCGTCGATGCTCTGGTCGCCGTCCACGTCGGTGACGTCGAAGAGGACCTCGGCCACCCTGATCAGCGCGGGCCCGGCCAGGGACGGAACCGCCGTGGCGTACTCCTGTGCGCTGATGCGGCCGTCTCCGTCCGCGTCGAGGCCGGACTGGAGCTCGCGCCACCACTCGGCGTAGGCGTTGTAGAGCCTGGTTTCCTCGGGCTCGTCCAGGTCGAGGCGGCTGGACAGCTCGCGGGCCATGGCGGCGAGGTCCGGCCAGTCCACATGGCCGTCGCCGGTCTGGTCCAGGACCTCGTGGAAGAACTCCTCTGCGCTGCGCTGCGTCCCGGTTCGTGCCGCGGGCTCCGGTGGCGCCGTGAGGGGGGTGATGAGCCTGAGCAGGGCCCCGGCTCGCTTCATCCGGTCGGCCAGGGCGCTGATCGTCCTTGCTCGCGGGTCGTCACTTCCGGGGGAGAGGGCCAGCAGGTCGGCGACACGTTCTGGCCGGATCCAGTCCTCAGGGAGGAAACGGGTCAGGCCGACGGCCAGGTAGGCACCTTGCATCAGAGTCTGGGCGCCGGGCATTTCCGGCAGTCCGGCCCGTCGGCGGAAGGGCTCCGGGAGGGACGCCACAGTGATCGCTCCGATGACCGGACCGGCCAGGGCGCGGCCCGTCGCCCACAGGGTGGGCAGGCCGCTCAGCAGAGGCGGAGCCGGGAGGTGGTCGAAGAGCTTGTAGAGGATGACGCGCATCGCCTCCGTGTTCTCCAGCTCCTCCTCGACCACACGGTCGTAGTAGATCCAGAACTCGTTCAGGCTGTCCGGCAGTTGGCCGGGGGCGTCCCCCAACACGCCGAGGAACGCCTGGAACTCGCGGTACAGCCGCTCCATGACGGCCTGTTCGAGGGGCTGTCCGCTCAGCCGGCACATGGTGACGGTGCTCTCGAACAGCGTCGCGACCACCCAGGCCCGCACACCGGGGTCCATCGCGTCGTAGGGCCGGTTTCGTGCGTCGGTTCCGTTCAGCCGTCCGTGCAGGCGGTTGAGCCGTGCCGCCTCCCTGAGCCGCACGTGGTCGTCGGCGCCGAACATGCGCTGCAGGCTCAGGAGGGTGTTGCGCAACCGGCGCCAGGGATGGGCGACGAAGGTGGAGCTGTCGAGCAGGGCCGCGCCGATCTGCGGGTGAGCGGCTTCCAGCACGGTGGCCCGGATCATGGCCAGGGCCCAGCGCGGGTCGTTGCAGAGTTCGCCGAACTGCGAGCCCGGGCCGAACAGGGGACTCGCGTCTTGGGCGGTGTCCGGCACCTCCTGGGAGCCGCTCCCCTGGCCGGTGGCGCCGTCGCCGGTTCCGCCGCTGGGGTGGCCGCCGTCTGCGTTGCTCACGGTCACACTTCTCCGTTCTGGTTCGGCAGCACGCCGCCGAAGCGGCGATCGCGTTGTCGGTACGTGTGCAGGCACTGAAGGAAGTGCGGCGCGCGGAAGTCGGGCCACAGCACCGGCGGGAACACCCATTCGGCGTAGGCGACCTGCCAGAGCATGAAATTGGAGATGCGCTGTTCACCCGAGGTCCGGATGACCAGGTCGACGTCGGGAGTGTCGGGGAAGGGCAGATGGGCGGCGAAGCTCTGTTCGGTCACGGCCTCGGCCGGTATTCCGCTGTGGATCAGCGACCGTGCGGCCTCGACGATGTCCCTGCGCCCCCCGTGATCGAACGCGACGGTCAGCGTCATGCCCCGGTTGTCACCGGTCAGGGTCGTCAGGTCGGCGAAGTCCCGGGCCAGTGCCGGGGGAATCCGCGGGTCCGTGACACCCAGGAAGCGGCAGCGGATCCCGCGCGCGTGCAGGAGCGGAGCGTGCTTTCGTACCACGCGGCGCACCAGTTGCATGAGGAAGTCGACTTCGGCGTTCGGCCGGCGCCAGTTCTCGGTGGAAAAGGCGTACAGGCTCAACCATTCGACACCCGCCGCCCTAGCCGCCTCGATGACGTCGATCACCGTGGTCTCCGCGGCACGATGCCCCGACGTGCGCGGCAGCGACCGCTGCGCCGCCCACCGGCCGTTCCCGTCCATCACGCATGCCACGTGACGTGGCACTTCGCGCGCCCGTTTCACGCCGTCCCCCTCAGCATGTCTGCCACCCCGTGTGGCAACCTGCGCCCCCGACTGCGCGGTACGACGGGCTGACCGGTCACCACCGTCAGCAGAGTGTCAGTAGCCGCCCTTGCAGAACGGGCAAGTCGCGCGCTTTCACCCTTGGTGCATCTGTCCGGGGCCGGCGCCGCAAGCCGAGCGCCTGATCAAACCCAGGTTGCCGACGCTTGCCGCGTCAGGCGCGTCAGCCAGGGTTCGGCGGAGGCCAGCGGTAGGAGCTGGGTTGCATCGGCACTCTACGTCTGCGGCCTGATGTTCCATCCCGCGATCACCGGCCGCCCGTGCTCCGTGCCCATTCGGCACAGTGTCCCGGTCGCCAACTGGAACAGCGCCCCGTCCCGCGGCGGCAGCCCCAGCCGACGGGCGGTGAGGACCCGCAGGAAGTGACCGTGCGCCACCAGCAGCACGTCGGTGTCGGCGGCGTCCACCTTGGCCAGCATCCGGTCGGCGCGCTCCCCGACCTGCTCCGGGGTCTCACCGGGGTGCTCGGGCGGCCCCGGCGCGACCCCGTCGGTGAACAGGAACCAGCCGGGCCGGGTGTGCTGGATCTCCGGGGTGGTGACACCCTCGTACCCGCCGTAGTCCCATTCCCGTAGATCGGCATCGACTCGGGCGTCGTCCACCCCGATGAGCTCGGCGGTCTCCCGCGCCCGCCGCGACGGACTGACGAACGCCGCCCCGATCCGCAGCTCCCGGACCAGCGGCACCAGCCGCCGCGCCTCTTCCCGCCCCTGCTCGGTCAGGGGCACGTCCGTCCACCCGGTGTGCCGCCCGGACCGCGACCACTCGGTCTCACCGTGCCGGACGAGAAAGAGATCACCCACGCCCGCGCCCTTCCCGCTCGCCTGTCAGCACCGTGCCACAGGCCACCCGCGAGCCGCAGGTCCGGCTGGGCCAGACGGCCGCCGCGGCCCGATAAAGTCGCGGGTCATGAGCGACGACTGGCGCAACGACCGGATCGGCAGCGCCCTCCGGGGCGAGAACCCCACGGTGCTGCGGCGCCTGGACGCGGGCTTCGCCGTGATCGGCGACGTCCAGTTCCTTCCCGGGTACACGGTGCTGCTGGCGGACGACCCGGCGGTGCGGCGGCTGTCGGACCTGCCCAGGCATCGGCGCCTGGACTTCCTGGCGGACATGGACCGGCTCGGCGAGGCCGTCGAGCGGGCCTGCCGACGGCTGGACCCCGCCTTCCGGCGCGTGAACCTGGAGATCCTCGGCAACACCGACGACTTCCTCCACGCGCACGTGTGGCCGCGCTACGAATGGGAGCCGGCCGACCTGGTCGGGCTCCCGGTGTGGCTGTACCCACGCGAGACGTGGAGCGACGAGCGCCACCGGCTCGGCCCGCGACACGACGGGCTGCGCACGGCCATCGGTGAGGAACTGGACCGGTGCGCCCACGGGGCCTGATTCGCCGCTGCGTTCGGGGGTGTCTGTCTGCGAGACTGCCCGGATGCCGGAAGTCGTCTTCAGCAGCGTCGCCCCCGTCGTCCCCGTCCGGGACCTTGATGCCGCTCTGGATCGGTACCGCCGTCTGGGCTTCACGGCGCAACGCTACGAGGGTCCGGATCGCTACGGCTTCGTCGAGCGGGGCTCGGTGTCGGTCCACCTCTCGGAGTGGTCCGAGCACGACCCTCACCGCACGGGAGCCGTCCTCTACCTCTACGTGAGCGACGCCGACGCCGTCTACGCGGAGTGGAAGGCCTCCGGTGTCGAGGGCCGCTTCGTCGAGCCGGCCGACACGCCCTACAACCTCCGGGAGTTCGCGTACGTGGACGCCGACGGCACGGCTCACCGTGTGGGGTCACCGCTGGCAGGTTGAGGGTCAGTGATCAGCGGCGTACGAGACGAAGGCGGCCCATTCCTGCCGGCCGAAGGCGAGTTGGGGGCCTTGCCTGTGCTTCGAGTCCCGTACGTGGATGGTGCCCAGGGCGGAAGCGACCTCGACGCAGGCGGGCCCGTCGTCGGTGCTGTAGCTGCTTTTGAACCATTCCAACTCGGAGCCGTGACCGGCCGGGGGCTGCACGCTCATGTCTCTCCAAGGACTTTCTCGATGAAGGCCAGGGACTCTCGCGGCGGAAGGGCTTGGGCGCGGATGACTCCATAGCGCAGCTCCAGGATCTGGACCTCCTTGGGCTCCGAGATCAGTCGACTGGTCCGCTGTACCTCGTTGTGCCCCACCGTGGCACCCTCCCTGAGCCGCAGGAGGTGGAAAGGTCCGCCGAGACCGGCGTTGTCCTCGCGATCCATGGGGAGTACCTGGATCTCCACATTCCGCCTTTGCCCGATGTCCAACAGCCGTTCGAGCTGTCGGCGTAGCACCATTCTGCCCCCGACCCGCCTCCGCAGCGCAGCCTCATCATGCACGAAGCTGAAGGCGGGGGTCATCTGTTTTGCGTCGATGATCGTCTGCCGTGCCAGCCGCGCGGCAACAAGCTGCTCCACCTCCTCCTCGGAGAAAGCGGGTCGCCGCGAGCCGAACACGGCCCTCAGGTACTCCTCGGTCTGTAGGAGGCCGTTGACGACGGAGTTGTCGTAGGCGCAGATCTCAACCGCCTCCCCCTCCAACTTCGCCAGATCCCGCACCTTCTTCGGGTACCGGGCCTCCTCCACGTCCTTCTTCAGCCCCGCGATCATCCCGCCCGCGTCCAGCACCCGGTCGGCCGCCTCGAGGAACTGCGGCTTCGGTGCCCGCCGCCCCCGCTCGACCGAGGACACCTGCTCCTCGCTGTACCCGATGGCCGCCCCCAACTCGGCCTGGGTGAGCGCCTTCCGCTCCCGCCACATCTTGACGACCTTGCCGACCGTCCGCAGTACGGCCGCCGACTCCTCGTCCTCGCCGCCGTGCGCTTCCATGCACCCACCTCCACATCCAGCCGCTACCCAACGCCCCACAGGACCGCAGCGTCACGCGTCACCCTCCGGACAAGCCCGGACGGTGACCGGACAGCAACGCTCCGTACTGGCGTCGTTGCTGTTCAAGGTAGGAAGAGCCGACCACTCTGGGCGACATGAACGCCGATATCGCCCCCACAACGGATGAACGCACCGTCCCCACGCACCACTTCACCATCCGTCTCTCGGCCACCCCCAAGGGCGCGCGTCTCGCCCGCCACCTCGCGGCCGAGCGGCTCCATGCATGGGGCTGGCCGTACGACTGCGAGGCCAACCGCACCGCCACACTGCTGGTGGCCGAACTCGCCACGAACGCCGTTGTGTACGGCCGGGTGCCGGGCCGGGACTTCCGGCTGCGGATCACCCTCCACCGGGAGGGCCCCACGGTCCGTATCGAGGTGACCGACGCCCGCGCCGACAGCCGCCCACCCGCCCCCGGCACCCTCCGGTCGACCTCACCTGAAAGCGAGTCCGGCCGGGGCCTCCTCCTCGTCGAGGCGTTGTCCACCCACTGGGGCACGACCTGCCAGGACCCGTACACCAAGACGGTCTGGTGCGAGGTCGCCCTGGGCTGACCGCCGTGCCGCCGCCCTGCTACGGGCGACCGTGGTCGGATGCCGCCAGGCCGCGGAGCAGTTCCTCCTCCGACGGGTTCTCCAGGTGGGTCAGGAACACCCACAGGTGGCCGTAGGGGTCCCGCAGGATCGCCGTACGGTCGCCGTGGAACTGGTCGGCGGGTGCCTGGACCAGCTCGGCGCCCGCCGTCACCGCCCGTTTCGCCAGCTCGTCCACGTCGGATACGAACACGTGCAGGGCGACCGAGGTGCCACCGAGCGCGGCCGGAGCGGTGAACGGCCCTTCCGAGACGTCACCGAGCATCAGCGCGGACTCGCCGATCCGGATCTCGGCGTGCATGATGCCTCCCTGCGGATGGGCGAGCCGGAACTCCTCGACCGCCCCGAAGGCGGTGGTGTAGAAGGCGATGGCGGCGTCCGCGTCGGACACCATGATGTGCGGCACCACCGAGCGGTGGTAGCGCTGGGGAATGATCTCTGTCATGACTTTGACCGTAGAACCTGAAGCACGGTTGAGGTCAACTGTCGTTCCGTTACTGCCGACAACCACTCGGAAACCGCCCGATCCACCCGATCGCCGCTTCCAGGTCGTCCGCGTACGGCAGCAGCGTCGGACGGCCCCTGGTCGATCGGATGCCGGGCCGTGGAGGCCAAGCCGTCCGAGAAAGCCGGGAGCGAGCGTCGAAGACCGCTGGGTAGAGTGCAGGCGCTTTGCCCCGATGACCCCGTCGCCGAGGAGGCCGTCCCATGGAACCCGTCACGCTGATCACGGGTGGCTCGACCGGAATCGGCGCCGCCACCGCCCGCGCCCTGCTCAAGCAGGGCCACCGCGTGGCCGTCACCGGACGCGACGTGGGCAAGTTGGCCGCCTTCGCCACCATCGCGGGGGCGGGCGAGCGGCTGCTGACGATCACCGGCGACGCCGGTGAAGCAGATGACGTCGCCGCCGCCGTCCGCCACGTGCTGGACACCTGGGGCCGGCTGGACAATGTCATAGCCAACGCCGGTTTCTCCCTGCCCGGCAACCTGGAGACCCACGCCCCTGAGGACATGCGCGCCATGATCCTCACCAACGTCCTGGGCCCCGCCCTGCTGATCCAGGAGACCCTGCCCCACCTGAGGGCCTCCAAGGGCCGAATCGTGATCATCGGCTCGGTCGCCGGCGTCCGCCACACTCCCGGCAACCTCTACTCCGTCACCAAGTGGGCCGCCCACGCCCTCGCCGAGAACACCCGCCTCCTGGTCGGCCAGGACGGAGTCGGCGTCACCGTTGTCGCCCCCGGCATCGTGGACACCCCCTTCTGGCAGGCCCGGGGCGGCACCCCCGAGGCAGCCGCCACGATGACCGCCGAGCAGATCGCGGACACCATCGTCTTCGCCGTCAACCAGCCCGCGGACGTGGACATCAACCACATCACGGTGCGGCCGACGGGGCAGGTTGGCTGAGGTAGAGCTCCCAAGGGCCGTACGGCGAGGCGCCTTTGGCTCCACCAAGTACGGCGTGGCGCGGGCCGGGGGCGCCTTCGGATCGGGCCGTCACCCCACGGCGTTCCTCAGCACCGTCACCGCCGTTGCCTTGATCATCGGGCTTTGGACTTGAGGTCATCTCACAACGCAAGGGGCCGAGGTCGCGCCGCAGCTCGCTTGAAAGCGCTGCACGCACGTGTTCTGCCTCACTATCGAGACCGCTGGGCAACCCTTTTGGTGTTGAGATCTTCTCCTTGACGTGAAGATCCTGAAGAGACGGCCTCGCCTGCTCATACTCCTGACCCTGGCCGTTGTGGCGGCCGTGACGGTGACCGTCGTCATGGTCATCCAGGCGAACAAGATGGAGACGCTCTCTCCGCGCGAGGAACGTGACCGGGCCGCGCCCTCAGCAGGCGTACCGGCGGGGCAGTCGGACTGCCGGAAGGTCAAGTGCATCGCGCTCACCTTCGACGGCAACCCGGGCGAACCCACCGACCGGTTGATGGACCTCCTGAAGAAGTACAAGGCGCCGTCGACGTTCTTCCTGGAGGGCCGGCGCATCCACAAGTACCCGGATGTGGTGCGGCGGATCGCCAAGGACGGCCACGAGATCGGGGACCACACCTGGACGCACGCGGTACTGACCGATGTCTCCGATGCGCAGATCCGCGAGGAGCTGCGCCGCACGGCACGGGCCATCTCGGGTCTCACCGGCAGTGAGCCGACGCTGATGCGCCCGCCCCAGGGCCGCACCGACGACCGCGTCTCCAAGGTCGCGAAGGAACTGGGAATGGCGCAGGTGCTGTGGACGGTGACCGCGAAGGACTACGAGACGGACGACTCCGCGCTGATCACCAAGCGCGTGCTCGACGGCGCCGACCGAGACGGGATCATCCTGCTCCACCCGCTGCACAAGGGCACCGTTCCGGCCATGCCTTCGATCCTGAAGGCGCTCCGCAAGCAGGGCTACACCTTCGTGACCGTCTCCCAGTTGCTCGCTCCGTCCAAGGCCGAGCCCGGCAAGATCTACAGGTGACTGACTGACCTGCGCGGCGTCCGCCTCATGGGCCCTCGCGACATGGGGGGATATCCCCATGGCGGGGCTCGTCGCGCGCGTTGTAGCGTCGCCGCCATGGCGGATTCGATCATGAGTCCGACCTGGTGATTCGACCACACCGCCGACGCGCTCGGCGACTTGTGCACACGGGGAGACACTCATGCACCAGCGGCTCCGCTTACTCGCGGCTGCGTCCGTGACCGTGATCGCGACAGGAGTGCTCGGGGCGTGCGGTGCGCTCGACGACAAGACCTTCAAGGACGACCACGCCGTGTCGGGGAAGATCACCGGGGTGCGACTGGACGACCAGGACGGCGGGCTCGAGGTGCGCGGCACCGAGGGCGCCACGAAGGTGTCGGTCCACCGCAAGGTCACCTACCGGGGCGACAAGCCGACGTCACCGACCTACCGTGTCGAGAACGGTGTCCTGGTGCTCGCCGGCTGCGGTCGGCACTGCTCGGTGGACTACACCGTCGACGTGCCGGCGGACCTGCCGGTGACCGGTTCGACGACGAACGGGGACGTGGACCTGTCCGCCGTGGGCGAGGTGAAGGTGTCCACCACCAACGGGGACATGACCGTGGACGGCGCGACCGGGCCGGTCGACCTGCGCACCTCGAACGGCGAGGTCGAGGCGAAGGGCCTCAGAGGCGGCGGGGTCAGGGCCAGGACGTCCAACGGCTCGGTCTCCATCAGCCCGGCGGTGGCGCAGAACGTGTGGGTGAAGACCTCCGATGGTGACGTCACCGTCACCGCGCCCACCGGCCCCTATCGGGTATCCACCAACGTCACCAGCGGCAGCCCTCACATCTCCGTGCCCACCGACCCGTCCGCCAAGTACGCGTTGGACCTGAGCACATCCGACGCAGACATCACGGTCAGGTCCGCATGACGGCCTGCCGGCCCGGCTACTGCCGGTACCCGCTCAGGAACCGCCCGATCCGTCCGATCGCCGCCTCCAGATCGTCCGCGTACGGCAGGGTCAGGATGCGGAAGTGGTCGGGCGTGGGCCAGTTGAAGCCGGTGCCCTGGACGACTTGGATCTTCTCGCGCAGCAGCAGGTCCAGGACGAACTTCTCGTCGTCGTGGATGGGGTGCACCTTGGGGTCGATGCGGGCGAAGGCGTAGAGCGCTCCCTTGGGCTTCACGCAGGACACGCCCGGAATCTCGTTGAGCTTCTCCCAGGCCACGTTGCGCTGCTCGTACAACCTCCCGCCCGGCAAGGTCAGTTCGCGGATGGACTGCCGCCCGCCGAGCGCGGCCTGGATGGCGTACTGTGCGGGCGCGTTGGCGCACAGCCGCATGGAGGCCAGCATGGTCAGGCCCTCCAGGTAGTCCTTCGCGTGCTGCTTCGGGCCGGTCACCACCAGCCAGCCGGAGCGGAAGCCCGCCACCCGGTAGGTCTTCGACAGGCCGCAGAAGGTGAGGACGACCAGGTCGGGGGCGAGCGCGGCGGCCGAGTGGTGCACGGCGTCGTCGTACAGGATCTGGTCGTAGATCTCGTCGGCGAACACCATCAGGCCGTGCCGGCGGGCGAGGTCGAGGATGCCCTCGACGATCTCCTTCGGGTAGACCGCGCCGGTGGGGTTGTTCGGGTTGATGATGACGACGGCCTTGGTGCGGTCGGTGATCTTCGCCGCCATGTCGTCCAGGTCCGGGTACCAGTCGGCCTGTTCGTCGCAGAGGTAGTGCACCGCCTTGCCGCCGGCCAGGGTCGTGACCGCCGTCCAGAGGGGGAAGTCCGGGGCCGGGATGAGGATTTCGTCGCCGTCCTCCACCAGGGCCTGTACGGCCATCGACACCAGCTCGGACACGCCGTTGCCGAGGAACACGTCGTCGACGCCGACCTCCAGGCCGAGGGCCTGGTAGCGCCCGGCGACCGCCCGGCGGGCGGAGAGGATGCCGCGCGAGTCCGTGTAGCCGTGGGCCTGCGGCAGCATGCGGATCATGTCCTGGAGGATCTCCTCCGGCGCCTCGAAGCCGAAGACCGCGGGGTTTCCGGTGTTCAGGCGCAGCACGCTGTGCCCCGCCGCCTCCAGCGCGTCGGCGTGCTCGATCACCGGGCCGCGGATCTCGTAGCAGACCTCGCTGAGCTTGTTCGACTGCCGGAACTCCATGCGCGCTCGCCCCTCCGGTTCGGTGTGTTGCTTGGTTTTACCAAGTCCCCGCTTGGAAAGTCCAACGACATGTCTAGACTGCGGGACATGTCACCTCGCCGAAGCTACGACCAGTACTGCTCAGCCGCCCGCGCCCTCGACCTCGTGGGCGACCGCTGGACCCTGCTGATCGTCCGGGAGCTGCTCGCCGGTCCCCGCCGCTACACGGACCTGCACGCCGACCTGCCCGGCGTCAGCACGGACGTACTCGCCTCGCGGCTGAAGGACATGGAGCGGGACGGGCTCTCGACACGGCGCCGGCTGCCTCCACCAGGGGCTGCCTACGTGTACGAACTCACCCGGCAGGGGCGGGACTTGCTGCCGGTGCTGCAGGCGCTGGGCGAGTGGGGCGGGCCCGAGCTGGGGGAGCGGCGGCCCACCGACGCGGTGCGCGCCCACTGGTTCGCGCTGCCGCTGCTGCGGGAGCTGGAGGGGGAGGCGGGGCTCGTCGAAGTCCGGCTGGACGAAGGTGTTTTCCACCTGCACCCCGGCGCCGGGGACGGGCCGGTGTACGGCGACGGACCGGCTCCCGGTGAGCCCGACGCCCGGCTCGTGACGGACGCCGGGACCTGCACGGCCCTCGCGCGCGGCGAGCTGGGGCTGGGGGAGGCGGTGCGGGACGGGCGGGTCGAGGTGACCGGGGACGGCGCGGTGGCCAAGGCGCTGCGGGAGGCGTGAGAAAGAGCGGAGGGCCCGCCGGTGGCGGGCCCTCCCGGGTGGATCAGGCGTTCGGTGGCACCCCAGGGGGCCGTCCCGAGCCGCGGGTCAGCGCGTATCCGCCGATACCGGCGAGCGCGGCCAGCACACCGCCCACCGCGGTCCACACCCAGCGGTCGGACCACCAGCCGGAGGACCAGCCGTCGTCCGGCTCGACGGCGGACAGCACGGCCGACTTCCCAGAACCGTCCTCGCCCCCCTGGGACTTGGCGGAGATCCCGGGGACCAGCGGCTTGCCCAGCGAGCCGTCCACCGCGGCCGAGCCGCCGATGTCCTTGGAGTCGACGCGGACCTCGGCGTTCACGGGCTTGCCGAGGTCGGAGGAGCCCAGGTCGAGGACCGTCAGCCGGATGTAGTACGCCCCCGGCAGCGGGTCGTTCGCCCACGGCTCCGACCAGGCGCGCACCGTGCGCAGGACGCAGGCCAGCTCCACGGCGGAGGCGCCCTGCGCGGCGGTGCGGGTCTGGGCGCCGTACTGGCAGGACTGACGGCGGCGCAGACCGTCGTACACGTCGATCTGCCAGGTCTGCGCGGCCTGCGTGCCGGGCAGCTTCACCTTCGCCTTCACCGTGGGACGCTGACCGGAGTCGGCCGGGAACGACCAGTACAGGTAGTCGCCGGTGGAACCGCTGGCGGTCGCCTGCTCACCCTGGTCGATCTCGGTCGCCGTACGGAACGAGGTGCCCGCCTGGGTGGGCGCCTTGCCGTCGTCCGAGGCGCTCGGGGACGGCGAGGAGTCGGCGACCGCGGGGCCCGCGGCCAGGCCCAGAGTGGCCCCGAGGGCCAGCAACGCGGCACTCAGTACACGTGTGATGCGCATCAGTTCGTCCTCCAGACCGCGACCCGCCAGCGCGACAGCCAGCCCCACAGCAGACCCGCGACGAAGCCGATGAGCACCAGCACGCCGAGCAGCCACCAGCCGCGACCGAGACCGAAGGAGGCCACGTCGCTCGCCTTGTCCGGACCGTCCACGACGTCGACGGTGAGCTCCAGCGGCATACCGGGCGTGGTCTTCACACCGGCGGGCGCCGAGTAGGAGTTGGTGACCTGCAGACAAACGGTCTCGGCGGGAGCGTCCTCGTCGTCGCTCTCCGGTCTCGGGTAGCGCAGCCCCGTCGAGATCACGTCCGTACGGCCGTTGCCCGCGGCCTCGCCGCGCACGATCTCGCGGCCGTGCACCGTGACCGCCCGCAGCAGCACGCCGTAGTCCGGGTTGGTCGCCCGGTCGTCGGCCACGCTCACCGAGGCGCGCAGCTCCTGGCCGGGGTCGACGTCCACCTTGTACCAGCGCTGCTGCCCGAACTCCTCGCGGTCCGTGTAGAGGCCGGACTTCAACGAAGGCGCGCTCGCGCACTGCTTCGCGCCCTCCGTGGCCACCGGCGTCACCACCGGATCGGCCGCCCGGTCCACCAACTGACCGACGCGGTCGCTGAGTTCTTCCTTGTGCCGCACGTCGGTGTAGGTGCCGCCGGTGGCGTCCGCGATGCAGCTGAGCTGCTCACGGGTCTTGGCGTCGGGCACCAGCCCCAGCGTGTCGATGGTCAGCCCGATGCCCTTGGCGGCTATCTCGCGGGCCACCTCGCACGGGTCCAGCGGCTGGCAGGTGTCCTCGCCGTCGCTGATCAGGACGATCCGGCGGGTACCGTCACCACCGTCGAGATCTCCGGCCGCCTTCAGCAGCGCGGGACCGATCGGGGTCCAGCCGGTCGGCGTCAGGGTGGCCACCGCCGTCTTGGCCTCGGTCCGGTCCAGCGGACCGACCGGGTAGAGCTGCGCGGTGTCCTTGCAACCGGTCTTCCGGTCATTGCCGCGGTAGTTGGCGCCCAGCGTCCGGATGCCGAGCTGGACCTCCTCGGGCGTCGCGTCGAGCACCTCGTTGAACGCCTGCTTCGCCGCGGCCATCCGCGACCCGCCGTCGATGTCCCGGGCACGCATGGAACCGCTGACGTCCAGCACGAGTTCCACCTTGGGAGCGGCCTTGTCGTCCGTCTCGTCGGCCACCGCCCCGGCGGGGAAAGCGAGCCCTGCCGTCAGCGCGGCGAGCAGGGCACAGATCCCTGCCGCCAGCCGTTGTCTTCTGATCATCGGCGGATCTTATTGATCTCGGGTGCCGTGCTCCAAAACGAGCGGGTTGGGCAGGGCCGCCCACTGGTCGCCGGGCGTCCGGGGGGACAACCGCATCAGCGTCAACGCCTTGGCGGGAACCGGCTCTTCACGCAGGGCTGTCACGTCCGGACCGGGCGTCAGATCCCGTACGGCCGCCTCCAGCGCCGCGCCCAGGGCCGCACCGGAACCGGCCGTCCCGGCGAGGGCGCCGGCCACCAGGGAGCCGAACAGCTTGCGACGCAGGGCCGTTTCGTCATCGGTGATCAGCCGGCCCGTCAGATCGGGCACTCGGACACCGCCGCGGGCCAGCCGGTCCGGGCTGATCCGGATGTCGGCGAGATCGCGGTAGACCAGGCGGCGAGGGCCGCCGTCGGGGGCCAGGACGACCAGCAGGTTCTGGCCGTGGGCCTCCAGGGCCACGCCCAGCTCCAGCAGGCGTAGGCCCACCCGGAGGGCGAGGCGTGCGAAGTCGGCCAGCCAGGCGGGGGATCGGGGCAGATCCGTGCCGGCGAGGGCGGCCACCGGCAGGACGCGCTCGCCCGCGGCGGCGTACACCTGCGGCGACTCGCGCAGCACCGCCGCGAGGTCGGGGGAGCCGGCGGTCACCGCGCCCAGGGTCCGCGTCACGTGCAACAGGCCGTCCGTACGGGCCGCCAGGTCCTCCGCGAACGCCGACAGCGTCGCCGACACCTCCACCGAGTACGCCGAGATGTCCCGCACCGAGGACGTCAGCCGGGCGCTCAGCGCGGTCTTGACGTGCACCGCCCCGGGCAGCGAGAGGGTGCGCAGCGACATCAGGGGATGGGCGGGGGACCAGGGGTCGTACGGGCGCCTCAGCACGTGTGCCGCCTGCCACGGGTGCACCGGTACCAGCAGCCGCTCCCCGTCCCGCAGTTCGTCCGGCCACGCCCCGGCCACCAGGCACTCCCGGGCCGGGACCGGGACCGTCCCGAGCTCCACCACCGGCCGGTGCTCCGGCGCGTGGGAGAGTTGCTCGGCCACGGAGAAACCCGGCCGGGACCGGCAGTTGGGATGGAAGGGGTGCCCGTCGACCACCCGCTGCTCCCACTCCCAGTCCTGCCCCGGCCAATCCCCCGAGGGGTTCGGCGCCCCCGCCCGGGAGAGCGCCATCGACGCGGCACTGTTCCCCAGCTCGGCGGCGAAGGCGGTGCAGTGCGGCACCGCGAGGTCCGTCATCAGCCGGGCCGGGTCGTCGTACGCCACACCGTCGAGGTGGACGACGCCGGCGTACGCGTCGGTCGCGTACGGGTCCGCGTACGGGCCGCGCAGCGCCCGCCCGTCGGCCAGCGACAGCGTCACGCCTCCCGGCCCGGCCGCCCGGCGGGTGACCCAGGGCAGCGGCTCGTGCGCGAGCGCCCGCCACAGGCGGGTCAGCACCGCCGCCCGCGCACCCGGCAGCGCGGCCGTGTACCGGGGCACCAGATCCGGCCGGACGGCGGCCAGTTCCTCGGCCATCTCGGCCTCGGCGGCGGGGGAGCCCGAAGGGCCTTCCTCGGAAGGGCGGTGCTGGGAGACGGGCGGGCGGTACACGGTCGGCTCCTCGGGTACGGAGTAGAACGGGCGGGAATGCCAGGGACGACAGACATACTGATCGCGATCGGACCCCGGGGCTAAGCCGCCCCCGCACGAAGAACGAATGGATCGCGTGGACCACATGCACCCCAGTGCCGACGCGTACGCGTCCGCGCCCCTGCTGAACTGTCTGCTGCGGGAGGTCGCCGAACCGCTCGCCACGACGGGGGAGCGGCGGGTGTACCGGCTGCCCGGCACCGGCCGCCTGCTGCGGGTGCGCGGCGAGCGGCGGCCCGCCGAGCCGGAGGTGCGCAACGAGGGCACCTGGCGGCGCGTCGGCCACGCCGAGCTGGTCAAACTGGTCGCCGAGGAACTGCGGCGGCACACCGGACTGACCAACGACGACCTGCCCACCGAGATGATCGACAGCCGGGAGGCGGTCGCCGCGCTGCTCGCCGCGCGCGCCCGGACGACGCCGCCCACCGACCCGTACCTGCGTTCGGAACAGTCCCTCATCACAGGCCATCCTCACCATCCCGCGCCCAAGGCGCGCGGCGGGGGCCCCGTCACCGCATGGCTGCCCTACGCCCCGGAGGCTCACGCCCGGTTCCCCCTGGTGCTGCTCGGCGTGCGCGAGGACCAGGTGGCCGAGGAGGGCGACACCACCCCGCTCGACACCCTCGGCACGGCCCCGCCCGGCTACCGGCTGCTGCCCGCCCACCCCTGGCAGCTCGACCTCACCGGCCCCGGCCTCGAACCGGCCTTCGCCGACGGCCGCCTGATCCGCCTGGGCACGGCCCCGTTCCCGGTCTGGCCGACGGCGGCGGTGCGCACCGTCTACGAGCCGCGCCGCGACCTCCACCTGAAGTTCAGCCTGGACGTGCGCATCACCAACGACATCCGCCGCCTGTGGCGCCACGACCTGGCGAAACTGCGCCGTGCGGACACGGCCGTGACCCACGCCTTCACCGTGTGGACCGGCCCGGCGGCCTGGATGGGTGACCGCGGCTACCGCACCGCCGCCTTCGCCTTCGAGGAACTCGCCGTCCTGGTCCGCGACGGCCTGCGCGACCACCTGCTCCCCGGCGCGACCCCGCTGCTCGCCGCCGGACTCGTCGAGGGCTTCGACGGCAACCCCCTCGCACACGCCGCCGACCCGGCGGCCTGGTGGGAGGCCTACCTGCACCAGGTCGTCCCCCCGGCCCTGACCGCCTTCGCCGAGCACGGCGTGGTGCTGGAGGCGCACCTGCAGAACACCCTGGTCGCCGTCGACACCTCCGGCATGCCGGTCCAGGCGCTGTTCCGGGACGCCGAGGGCGTGAAACTGCTGCCCGACGTCTCCCGCGCGGCCGGCTGGGAACGGCTGGTGTACTGCCTCGTCGTCAACCACCTCACCGAGATCGCCGCCGCCCTGGCCGAGCACCACCCGGGCCTGGACCCGTGGCCCGCCGCCCGCCGCGCCCTCGCCGCCCACGACCTCCCGGAGATCCCCGCGCTGCTCGCCTCGCCCACCCTGCCCGGCAAGACCAACCTGCTGCTGCGCTGGACCGGGGCGGACGGCGCGGACGCCCGCTACCTGCCGCTGCCCAACCCGCTGGCCCGTACCTGACTCCATGCGACCCGGGAGTCAGATGATCTCGAGGTTGGCCATCATTCCCATGTCCTCGTGTTCGGCGTTGTGGCAGTGGAAGAGGTAGCGGCCGCGATAGCCGTCGAAGCGGGTGATGATCTCCGCCGATTCACCCGGGCGGAGCGAGACGGTGTCCTTGAGTCCCGCGTCGTGGGGGAGCGGCCTGCTTCCGCTGCGCGCCAGCACCCGGAACCCGACCTGGTGAAGGTGGACGGGGTGGTGGACGTCCGCGATCAGCCGCCACACCTCGATGTCGCCGAGCCGGGTGGTGACGTCGGAGCGGGACGGGTCGAACGGGAGCCCTCCGATCAGCCATCCGTGGCCTCCGCGCATGCGTCCGGCGCGGAAGGAGAAGTCGCGTGTCCGCGTGGCGTCCGACCGGCGCCAGGCCGGCAGGTCGTGGGAGAGGCGGCGGGGGATGCGGCTGTGGTCGGCGGCCTTGCGCGCGACCCGGAAGGCCATGACGTCCCGAGTGCGCCCGGAGCCCAGCCGGTTGACGATCCGGACGCGGCCGCCGACCGGGACGCCCGCGAAGTCCACGACCACGTCGTAGCGTTCAGCCGGGGCGATCGGCAGGGAGCGGTGGGTGACCGGCGTGGTGAGCAGCCCCTGGTCGGCGCCGACCTGGACGAGGTCGAGGCGGCGTCCGTCGTCGGTGACCGCTTCGAGGTCGTAGTGGCGGGCGTTGGACGCGTTCAGGACGCGCAGTCGGTGCCGGACGGCGTCGACCTCGTGCACGGGCCACGGGGCGCCGTTGACCAGGATCACGTCGCCGAGGACTCCCGCGAGGTAGGCCTCCTCCACACCTGGCTGTTCGCGCAGGGCCGGGTCGAGGGAGGGGTAGCGCAGGTTGCCGTGGTCGTCGAACGCCCGATCGGCGATCATGAGCGGCAGTTCGCGCGGCCCGAAGGGCAGACCGAGCGAGTCCTCGGCATCGTCGCGGATGATGTGCAGCCCGGCGAGGCCGCGCCAGATCGCGGGGGCGGTGAAGTCCATTCGGTGGTCGTGGTACCAGAGCAGCGTCGGCCGCTGGTCCATCGGGAACGTGTAGTCCCGCGTCAGCCTGGTCACCACGGCCTTCGGATCGTGCATGCCCCGCATGTCGTCCATGCCGCTCGTGCCGTGCGTGCCGCGCATGCCGTGCATCGTGTGGGTCGAGGGTTCCGGCCAGTTCTTCGGCAGGACGAGGTCGGTCGGATAGCCGTCGGAGGCGGCCGGGGTCCGTCCGCCGTGCAGGTGCACGACTGTCGGTACGGGCAGCTCGTTGTGATGCGTCACCGTGACCGGGCGGCCGCGGCGCGCCTCGATCGTCGGACCCGGGAACGTCCCACCGTAGGTCCACATCGGCGTCCTGACGCCGGGCAGGATTTCCAGGGCCGCCTCCCGCTGGGTGATCTCGTACCGGTCCACGCCGCCCGAGGCGCCGACCGGCTCGAGGACGGACGGCAGCGGCAACGGCACCTGGAACGCGGGCGGCAGCGGGACACCGCTTCGCAACTGGTCGCCGGTGGCGGCCGGGCGGCGTGCCAGGCGCGCCGCGGTCGCCAGTCCGGTGACCGCCGTCAGCCCGAGCGCGCCGCCGATGCCGAGGACCCGGCGCCTGCCGAGTTCACGAGCCTCATGCATCTCAGACACTGATGTCCTCCTCGCGCTGGGCCGAAGCCGTGTGCGGGGCCGGCTGCAGGAGGGGCTGCCGCCATACGGCGATGAACAGCACGGCGAGCGCCACGACGGTCAGCACGCCCAGGGGGAGGTGCAGCCACAGCGCTCCGTCCAGGCCGGCGAAGTACTGCACCGTCTCGGCCGCCACCAACGCCAGCGTGGCGGCGAACGGCCAGACCTGGCGCAGCCGGACCCAGACCGCGATCGCCGCGACCAACTGAACGTAGCCGAGGGAGGTGACGACGTCGGCGCCGAGCGCGTGCCAGCGCAGGGCGTCGTAGTCACCGCTCAGATAGACGCCGGCGAACACGGGCTGACCGAAGAGCGCGACGGTGTGCGCGCTGACCACCGCACGTAATGTCCATGCAGAGGACCGTCTGCCATGCGCGGCATCGGATCGGGCCGACGCGGCCCGGCGGAGTCTGCCGGTTGTGACCATGAGCCGCGCTCCTCACTCGCCGTCGGAGGCGGGTACGCCGTCCGGCTTCTGGAGAACGGCCTGGATCTCCAGGCTGATCGACACCTTGTCGCCGACCGTGACGCCACCGGCTTCCAGCGGGGTGCGGAGGTCGATGCCGAAGTCGTGCCGGTCGATCTCCGCGGTGGCGGAGAAGCCGGCCCGCTGTCCGCCCCACGGGTCCGGGCCGAACCCGTTCACCTCGACGGCCATTGGTACCCGCCGTGTGACGCCGTGCAACGTCAGCTCACCGTCGACGGCCCAACCGTCGGCGGTCCGGCGGACGCCGGTCGAGCGGTAGCTCATCGTGGGGTACTTCTCGATCTCGAGGTAGTCGGCGGTGCGAAGGTGGTTGTCACGCATTTCGTTGCCGGTGTCGATGGACGCGAGGTCGATCGTCGCGGTGACCGAAGAGCTCAGCAGGTCCTCGCTCGTGACCAGGGTGACGTCGTAGGAGGTGAACCGGCCACGTGTCTTGCTGATCATGAGGTGCCGGACGGTGAAGGCGATCTCGGAGTGCACCGGGTCGGCCTTCCAGGTGCCGACCTGGTAACCCGGGATCTCGATCGTCGCGGGGACGGGGTTCATGATCTTCCTCCATGGATGTGGTGTCGTGGCGACGCGGCGGGGGTGGTGGGATCAGGGCTCGAGGTCGATCACTCCGGTTCCGGTCGAGACGTCGAGCGGTACCGAGACCTGGTCGTGCACGATCAGCCATGTGCCGTCGATCTTCCGGAGGCAGTAGGTGACCCTGACCCACATACCGCTGATCGGCGTCCCGTCCTCGAGCGTGCCGCCGAGGCGGGCGAAGGCGTGCCCGAAGGCCAGTTCGTCGCCCACGGTGAGTGTCAGATCGCGGACCTCATAGGTCACGGTCTCGAAGGACGTGAACACGGGCGCCCAGTTCCTGAGCTTCGCCTCGACTCCCACGTGCTGAAGCGGGGGCTGGACGTCGAAGGAGACGATGTCCGTCGCGTAGAGCCGCTTCAGGCCCTCGAGATCCTTGTCCTGGAGTCCTTCGGCGATCTTGCCGATGTGCCGGCGGATCTTGGCCTCGTCCACCTCGTGCTGTGCGGTCATAGCCGTTCCCTTCGGGGTGAGATCCCGGTGGCTCACGGCTTGACGCTATGACTCGTGCGTTATCTTGTCCAAGATGAATATTGCTATGGTGCTATGCATCAGGAGGCATGATGGAGCTGAGCCCCCTCAAGCAGTTCCTGGTGGTGGCACGCCTGGAGCACCTCAGCCGGGCCGCCGAGGAACTTCGCATCGCCCAGCCGTCGCTGAGCCGGACCATCGCCCGGCTGGAGAGCGAACTGGGCGTACCTCTGTTTGATCGGGGCGGTCGCCTCCGGCTGAACGACAGCGGCAAGATCTTCCGCGATCATGTCGAACGCGCCCTGGGTGAACTCGAGGCGGGGCGGCGTGCCGTCGTCGAGGCCACCCGCGAGGGCCTGGGCACCGTGAGACTGGCGTCGGAGACCTTCCTCACCCTCACCGGGCCACTGGCGGCCTTCAAGCGCGCGCACCCCGCCGTCGAGATCGAGCTCCACTGGTCGCCACCCGAGGAGATGGCCCGTCGCCTGCGTGCCCAAGAGGTCGATTTCTGTGTCGCCTCGCAGTCGATCCACGCCGAGGGCCTGGAGGCGGTGCAACTGTTCGACGAGGCGGTGGGTGTGGGCATGCCACTCGATCACCCACTGGCGGGCCGTACGTCCGTGACCATCGATGAACTCGCCGACCAGCCCTTCGTCACCGCCCGCGAGGGACACTGGCTGCGCCGGCTGCTCGTCCGGCTCTTCGCCGCCCGGGGCCTCACTCCGAAGATCGTCTGCGAGAGCGACGAACACAGCGCCATCGCCCACCTGATCAGCGCGGGACTGGGCATCGGTCTCGTCCCCGCCTTCGCCGGCCGCAGCTTCCCGCACGCCCCCGGCGCCTGGATCCCCGTCGACAGCCCCGACTGCCGTCGCACGGTCACCCTCTACTGGGGTACCGGAAGCCACCTGTCGACCACCGCCCGGCTGCTGCGCACCACGATCACCGATTGGGACTGGACCGCCGGGGAGCCCCGGGCCGAACGCTGACGATCGGCTCACCCGGCGGGCGACGGCCGACGGTCTCGACCGCCCGACTGTCACTCCTGGTTACTATGTTCACTTCATGCCGGCGATGGGACCTTGGAAAATGCTGAGAGAGGTCACTGCCAACCGCTACATCGCACCCCTGCGCTCCGGCGGCTCCGTCCCCGGCGTCGTCGAGGCCGACGACCTGGGCACGTACGTCGTGAAGTTCACCGGCTCCGCGCAGGGCCGCAAGGCCCTCGTCGCCGAGGTGATCGTGGGGGAACTGGCCCGTGCCCTGGGCCTGCGCTTCCCCGAACTCGTCCTCGTCCACTTCGATCCGGCGATCGCCGCCCACGAACCCCACCAGGAGGTGCGGGAACTGCACGGCGCCAGCGCCGGGACCAACCTGGGAATGGACTACCTGCCGGGTGCCAGGGACTTCACCCCCGAGGTCGCCGAGACCTTCCCGGTGGACCCGGTCGAGGCGGGCAGGATCGTCTGGCTGGACGCCCTGACCGTGAACGTCGACCGTACGGTCCACAGCTCCAACCTCATGGTCTGGCCGACCCTCGGGACGGTCCCGCCGCGCCTGTGGCTCATCGACCACGGTGCCGCGCTCATCTTCCACCACCGCTGGGGTGCCTCCGACCCCGCGAAGGCGTACGACTTCCGCCACCACGCGCTCGGCCGCTACGCCCCCGATGTGCGGGCCGCCGACGCAGAGCTGGCCGGGAAGGTCACCCGGGAGCTGCTGCGGGACGTCGCGGCCGAGGTCCCGGACGCCTGGCTGGCCGGCGAGGAGGGCTTCGCGACGCCGGACGACGTCCGGGCGGCGTACGTGGACCACCTCCACGCGCGCGTGCGGGCCTCCGCGGCCTGGCTGCCGACCGGCTTCCCCACCCGGGCGGAACTCGCCGCCGAGGAGGCACGCCGAGCGGAACGCACCCAGCAGGGCCGGCCGAACTGGCTCAAGCGGGTCCCCGACCTGCACGGCAAGCCGGCCGCGGAACAGGACTGGTCGGTCCACCTGGGGTGAGCCGTCGCCGGAAAGGTCAGCCCGTCAGCTGCTCGTACGCCGGCAGCGTCAGGAAGTCCGCGTAGTCCTCGTCGAGGGCGACCTTCAGCAGCAGGTCGTGGGCCTGCTGCCAGTGCCCGGCCGCGAACGCCTCCTCGCCCGTCTCCGCGCGGATCGCGGCGAGTTCCCCGGCGGCGACCTTCCGGGCCAGCTCCGGTGTGGCCCGCACCGTGGTCCCGTCGTGCTCGAACTCGACTCCCGCGTTGATCCACTGCCAGATCTGCGAGCGGGAGATCTCGGCGGTGGCCGCGTCCTCCATGAGGTTGAAGATGGCGACCGCGCCGAGGCCGCGCAGCCACGCCTCGATGTAACGGATCCCGACCTGGACCGCGTTGACGAGGCCGTCGTACGTCGGCCTGGCGTCCAGGGAGTCGATCGCGATCAGGTCGGCCGCCTCGACGTGGACGTCCTCGCGCAACCGGTCCTTCTGGTGCGGCCTGTCGCCGAGCACCTTGTCGAAGGACTCCATGGCGATCGGGACCAGGTCGGGGTGGGCGACCCAGGAGCCGTCGAAGCCGTCGTTCGCCTCGCGGTCCTTGTCGGCGCGGACCTTCTCGAAGGCGACCTTGTTGACCTCCGGGTCCCGGCGCGAGGGGATGAACGCCGCCATGCCGCCGATCGCGTGCGCGCCGCGCCGGTGGCAGGTGCGGACGAGGAGCTCGGTGTACGCGCGCATGAACGGGGCCGTCATCGTGACCGCGGCCCGGTCCGGCAGGACGAACCTGGGCCCGCCGTCACGGAAGTTCTTGACGATGGAGAACAGGTAGTCCCAGCGGCCCGCGTTCAACCCCGAGGCGTGGTCGCGCAGTTCGTAGAGGATCTCCTCCATCTCGTACGCGGCCGTGATCGTCTCGATCAGGACGGTGGCGCGGACGGTGCCCTGCGGGACGCCGATGTAGTCCTGCGCGAAGACGAACACGTCGTTCCAGAGGCGGGCCTCCAGGTGCGACTCGGTCTTCGGCAGGTAGAAGTAGGGCCCCTTGCCGAGCTCGAGCAGGCGCCGTGCGTTGTGGAAGAAGTACAGCCCGAAGTCGACGAACGCGCCGGGGATCCGGCGGCCGTCGGCGTCGACGAGATGACGCTCGTCCAGGTGCCAGCCGCGCGGGCGCATCACGACGGTCGCCAGCTCCTCGTCGGGGCGCAGCGCGTACGACTTGCCGGACCCGGGGTCGGTGAAGTCGATGTTCCGCGTGTAGGCGTCGATCAGGTTGAGCTGCCCGAGGACCACGTTCTCCCAGGTGGGGGCGGAGGCGTCTTCGAAGTCGGCGAGCCAGACCCGCGCCCCGGAGTTGAGCGCGTTGACGGTCATCCTGCGGTCGGTGGGGCCGGTGATCTCCACCCGGCGGTCTTCGAGGGCGGCGGGGGCCGGGGCCACCTTCCAGGAGTCGTCCGCGCGGATCGCGGCGGTCTCGGGCAGGAAGTCGAGCGTACAGGTGCGGGCGATCTCGGCCCGCCGCTCGGCACGGCGGGCGAGGAGCTCGTCGCGGCGCGGAGTGAACCGCCGGTGCAGTTCGGCCACGAAGGCGAGCGCCGCAGCGGTCAGGACCTCCTCCTGCCGGGGCAGGGGGTCGGCGTCGACGACGACCGGTCCGGACGGCGCTGGTGCGGACATGAGCTGTCACTCCTTCAGGTGGAACCATCTGAAACGACCGGCGACCCTTCTGGAGAATGGATACTAGTTTCCTCATCGTGGAACATCAATGATCCGTCGATCGCTCGAGGCGGGCGAGGTCGGCCTCCGTGTCGATGTCGTACGGCCGTGCCACGTCCCCGCATTCGACGAGCCCGACGGCCCCGGACCGCTGCCGTAGATACGCGCGCGCCCCCCGGTCGCCCGTCGCGGTCGCCGCGATGCCCGCCCAGTGCGCCGCGCCGAGCAGTACGGGGTGGCCGCGCGCACCGTCGTACGCCGCCGAGACGAGCGAGGTCTCGTCCCGGTAGGCGCCGAGCACCCGCGCGACCGCCTCCGGCCCGATGCCCGGCTGGTCCACGAGCAGGACGAGCGCGGCCCGCGCGCCGCTGCCGGCCAGCGAGTCCAGTCCCGCCCGCAGCGACGTGCCCATGCCCTCCTGCCATGCCGGGTTGTCGACGAGCATGCATCCGGACAGGTCCGCCCGTTGCCGTACGACGTCCGCGCCGGCCCCCAGGACCACGTGCACGGGTGCGCAGCCGGCCGCGCGCAGGACTCCGGCCGCGTGCTCCACCAGGAGCCGGCCCCGGTGTTCGAGCAGCGCCTTGGGGTGTCCGCCCAGCCGTCTCCCGCCGCCCGCGGCCAGCAGCAGCCCGGCGACCCGATGGTGGTTCTCCGTCATGCGTCCTGGATACCCGACTTCGAGGGGAGCGGCCGGTTTCCAAGGACTGAATTTCGGTCCGCACGCTGGCGCAGCCCGCACCGGTTGGCGTTTACTGGCCCGCGTCCAGTGCCGCGGGGGGCGTGCGCCGGGGGCATGGGAAGCGCGGGCGCACGACGGAGCGCGAGGGGGAGGGCTGTGTTGCGGAGCTTGGGGCAGACGCCAGTGACCGGCAGCGACGAGGATCCGAGAGTGACGGGACTGCGGACCGCGGTGTCCCGGCTGCGGCGTGAACTCGCCGCACACCCGGTGGAGTTCCCCGACCGGGCGATCGCCGAGGACGAACTCGCCGCGCTGGCCGCGATGGCGGCCGGCGGCGTGCCGGAGATACCGCGGCTGCGCCGCTCTCTGTTACTGATCGCCAGCGCGGTCGGCTCCGTCAGCGCCCTCTCGCGGGGGCTGTCGGAGGTCCGCGCCGCCGTGGACCTGTTCGGTGAGGCGCCGCGCGTCTGACGTGCGGGTCCCGCTCAGGACGACAGGGACCGGGAGAGCTCCGCCGCGACCTGCCGCAGCACCGGCACGATCCGCTCCGTGGCCGCCTCGGTGACGCGGCCGGCCGGGCCGGAGATGGAGACGGCGGTGGCGGTGGGGGAGCCGGGGACGGCGACCGCGAGGCAGCGGACCCCCATCTCCTGCTCGTTGTCGTCGACCGCGTAGCCCTGGCGGCGCACGTCCGCCAGGGCGGCCAGGAAGCCCTCCGGCGTCGTGATGGTCTTCTCCGTCGCGGCCGGCATGCCGGTGCGGGCCAGCAGGGCGCGCACCTCGTCGTCCGGGACATCGGCGAGCAGGGCCTTCCCGACGCCCGTCGAGTGCGGCAGGACGCGCCGTCCCACCTCGGTGAACATGCGCATCGAGTGCTTCGACGGCACCTGTGCCACGTACACGATCTCGTCCCCGTCGAGCAGCGCCACGTTCGCCGTTTCGCCGGTCTCCTCGACCAGACGGGCGAGGTGGGGGCGGGCCCAGGTGCCGAGCAGCCGGGAGGCCGACTCGCCCAGGCGGATCAGACGCGGACCCAGGGCGTAGCGCCGGTTCGCCTGCTGGCGTACGTACCCGCCGGCCACGAGCGTGCGCATGAGGCGGTGGATGGTGGGCAGCGGCAGCCCGCTGCTCGCCGAGAGTTCACTGAGCCCGACCTCGCCGCCCGCGTCCGCCATCCGCTCCAGCAGATCGAAGGCGCGCTCGAGGGACTGAACCCCGCCGCTCGCGGACTTGGCGGAGCCGGTGCTGCTGGCGCTGGACGGCGGCACGGACTGTTCCCTTCGGGCGGCTTCGGGCGGCATTCTGTATTCCGGAACATTAATTCCGTGTTGCGGAACAGTCCAGACCGACCTGGCCGGTGGCGCCGGGCAGCAGTGTGCCTCTTGACTGAGGTGGAACGGGAGTGAAGACTCCTTCAACAGAACGTTGAAGACCTTTACGTGGGTGTACATCCCGATTTCCGGGAGTCGTCGGCGACGGAGAGGGGTCCGGGTGTCCGAGGCCGAACTGGTGCTGCGCTCGACACGCGTGGTCACCCCGGAGGGGACGCGCGCGGCCTCGGTCGCGGTCGCCCGGGGCACGATCACGGCCGTCCTGCCCCACGACGAACCCCTGCCCGAGGGCGCCGCCCTGGAGGACTTCGGCGACGACGTCCTGCTCCCCGGGCTGGTCGACACCCACGTGCACGTCAACGATCCCGGCCGCGCCGAGTGGGAGGGCTTCTGGACCGCCACGCGCGCGGCGGCGGCCGGCGGCATCACCACCCTCGTCGACATGCCGCTCAACTCCCTCCCGCCGACCACCACGGTCGACCACCTCCGCACGAAGCAGCGGGCCGCCGCCGGCAAGGCACACGTCGACGTCGGCTTCTGGGGCGGCGCCCTGCCCGACAACGTCAAGGACCTGCGCCCGCTGCACGAAGCCGGCGTCCTCGGTTTCAAGGCCTTCCTGTCCCCGTCCGGCGTCGACGAGTTCCCCCACCTGGACCAGGACGGGCTCGCCCGGTCGCTGGCCGAGATCGCCGGATTCGGCGGGCTGCTCGTCGTGCACGCCGAGGACCCGCGCCACCTGGACGCCGCCCCGCAGCGGGGCGGCCCCCGGTACGCCGACTTCCTCGCCTCCCGGCCGCGCCACGCCGAGGACACTGCCATCGCGAGCCTGATCGGCCAGGCCCGGCGCCTGGACGCGCGCGTGCACGTGCTGCACCTGTCCTCCGGCGACGCACTGCCGCTGATCGCCGCCGCCAAGGCCGACGGCGTCCGCGTCACGGCCGAGACCTGCCCGCACTACCTCACCCTGACCGCCGAGGAGGTCCCCGACGGCGCGAGCGAGTTCAAGTGCTGTCCGCCCATCCGTGAGGCCGCCAACCAGGACCTGCTGTGGCAGGCGCTGGCCGACGGCACCGTCGACTGCGTGGTGACCGACCACTCGCCGTCGACCGCCGACCTGAAGACCGGCGACTTCGCCACCGCCTGGGGCGGCATCTCCGGCCTCCAGCTCAGCCTGGCGGCCGTGTGGACCGGGGCGCGCGGGCGCGGTCACGGCCTGGAGGACGTCGTCCACTGGACGTCGACCCGCACGGCGGCCCTCGTGGGCCTCGACCGGAAGGGGGCCATCGCAGCCGGCCGCGACGCCGACTTCGCCGTCCTCGCCCCCGACGAGACGTTCACCGTGGACCCCGCGGCCCTGCAGCACCGCAACCGCGTCACGGCGTACACGGGCCGGACGTTGCACGGCGTGGTGAAGTCCACCTGGCTGCGCGGCGAACGCATCTTCCACGACGGCGAGTTCACGGAGCCGAAGGGCCGACTGCTGACCCGTCCCCGCTGATCCCCGCCCGCACCGGCGGCCGGCACCGAAAGGAACCCTGATCAACGTGACGGCGACTGCCACCTTCACCGGCGACGCGGACCCCTACCGGGGCGGTGACCCGTACGCGGACTACCGCACCGCCGACTTCCCGTTCACCCACCACGCCGATCTCGCCGACCGGCGGCTCGGCGCGGGTGTCATCGCCACCAACGACGAGTTCTTCGCCCAGCGGGAGAACCTGCTGCTGCCCGGGCGGGCCGAGTTCGACCCCGAACGCTTCGGGCACAAGGGCAAGATCATGGACGGCTGGGAGACCCGCCGCCGCCGCGGTGTCTCGGCCGAGCAGCCCTGGCCCACCGCCGAGGACCACGACTGGGCGCTGGTCCGCCTGGGCGCGCCCGGCGTGGTCCGCGGCATCGTCGTCGACACGGCCCACTTCCGGGGCAACTACCCGCAGGCGGTGTCGATCGAGGGCACCTCGGTGCCCGGCTCCCCGTCCCCGGAGCACCTGCTGTCCGCGGACGTGAAGTGGACGACGCTCGTCCCGCGCACCCCGGTGGGCGGCCACGCGGCGAACGGTTTCCCCGTGTCCGTGGAGCAGCGGGTCACGCATCTGCGGATCAACCAGCACCCCGACGGCGGCATCGCCCGACTGCGCGTGTACGGCGAGGTCGTCCCGGACCCGAAGTGGCTGCACGTCCTCGGCACCTTCGACGTGGTCGCCCTGGAGAACGGCGGCCGGGTCGAGGACGCCTCCGACCTCTTCTACTCCCCGGCCGGCAACACCATCCGGCCGGGCCGCTCCCACAAGATGGACGACGGCTGGGAGACCCGCCGCCGCCGCGACCGCGGCAACGACTGGATCCGCTACCGACTGACCGCCCAGGCGCGGATCCGCGCCGTCGAGATCGACACGGCGTATCTGAAGGGCAACAGCGCGGGCTGGGCATCCGTCTCCCTCAAGGACGGCGAGCACGGCGAGTGGCACCAAGCCCTGCCCCGAACCCGCCTCCAGCCCGACACCAACCACCGCTTCGTCCTCCCGACCCCCGCGGTCGGCACGCACGCGCGCGTGGACATATACCCGGACGGGGGGATCTCCCGGCTGAGGCTGTTCGGCTCACTGACGGAGAAGGGGGCGACGGAGCTGGCGGCGCTCCACCGGGAACTGGGCGGTTGAACGCCGGACCAGGAAACCTCAGCCCCCAGGGGCCCCGGCTCAGGCCGCGTGCCCCCCGTCCACGGAGAACTCGGCACCCGTGACGTAGGCGGCTCCGGACAGGTGCGTGACGGTGGCCGCCACCTCCTCCGCCCGCCCGAACCGGCCCAGCGCCGTCATCGCCGCCTGGTCCGCCGCGTACGGCCCGTCCGCCGGGTTCATGTCGGTGTCGATCGGCCCCGGATGAACGATGTTCGCCGTGATCCCGCGCGGCCCCAGCTCCCGTGCCAGTGCCTTGGTCAGCCCGATCAGCGCCGACTTGCTCATCGCGTACAGCGTCCCGCCGGGCCCCGGCACCCGCTGCGACATGCACGTCCCGATCGTGATGATCCGGCCCCCGGCCGTCATACGCGCGGCGGCCGCCTGGGAGGTCAGGAACACCCCGCGCACGTTGACGGCCAGCACCCGGTCCACGTCGGCGAGCGGCAGGCCGTCCAGCGGGCCGAGCACGCCGATGCCCGCGTTGTTCACCAGGATGTCCGGCCCGCCCAGCTCCCGTGCCGTGCGCTCCACGGCGTCCGCCGCCTCCTGAGCGTCCGCCGAGTCCGCGCGCAGGGCCACCGCCCGGCGCCCCAGCGCCTCGACGGCCCGTACGACGTCGGCCGCCGCCTCCTTGCCGTTCACGTACGTCACGGCGACGTCCGCGCCCTGACGGGCGAGCCGCAGGGCCGTGGCCGCACCGATGCCCCGGCTGCCGCCGGTCACCAGGGCCACCTTGCCGTTCAGGGTTTCGTGCTGCGTGGTCGTGGATGTCATGGGTCCATCCCAGCGGCCCCGCCGGGAAACCGCTGGCGGTGATCGGACACCGATCTCGCGTGGCCGGAACTCTTCCCTCCACCTCTCGCGTTCTCCCGTCGTGACCCTTCAGCAAGAAATCGTCGGCAACGCCATGCAGATGGCGGTCGTCAATCTCAGCCCCGGCCAGACCGTGTACTGCGAGGCCGGGAAGTTCCTGTTCAAGACGGCCAACGTGACCATGGAGACCCGCCTGAGCGGACCGTCGGACAACGGCGGCCGGTCCCAGGGCGGCGGGAGCGGCGGGATGGGCGGCATGCTGCGCCAGGCCATGGGCACCGCGATGCAGGTCGGCCAGCGCATGCTGGCCGGCGAGTCGCTGGCGTTCCAGTACTTCACCGCCCAGGGGGGAGAGGGCACCGTCGGCTTCGCGGGCGTGCTGCCCGGCGAGATGCGTGCCCTGGAACTCGACGGGACGCGCGCGTGGTTCGCGGAGAAGGACGCCTTCGTCGCCGCCGAGTCCACCGTCGACTTCGGCATCGCCTTCCAGGGCGGACGGACCGGGATGAGCGGCGGCGAGGGCTTCGTCCTGGAGAAGTTCACCGGGTACGGAACGGTGATCATCGCCGGCGCGGGCAACTTCATCGACCTCGACCCGGCCGACTTCGGCGGCCGCATCGAGGTCGACACCGGCTGTGTCGTCGCCTTCGAGGAGGGCATCCGGTACGGCGTCCAGCGGGTAGGCGGCCTGAACCGCCAGGGGATCATGAACGCCGTCTTCGGCGGCGAGGGCCTGTCCCTGGCCACCCTGGAGGGCAGCGGCCGGGTCATCCTGCAGTCCCTGACCATCGAGGGCCTCGCCAACGCCCTGAAGAAGGCGCAGGGCGGCGACAAGCAGGGGCCGACCGGAGGACTGTTCTCGACGAACGCGGGGT
Organism: Streptomyces sp. NPDC001843; assembly: GCF_042891955.1. NCBI lineage: Bacteria > Bacillati > Actinomycetota > Actinomycetes > Kitasatosporales > Streptomycetaceae > Streptomyces > Streptomyces sp. NPDC001843. Next base: position 321,217 of record NZ_JBIATQ010000005.1, read on the forward strand.
GAGACCCGGACAGCGCAGTGATGAGTTGCGGGCCCCGGTGCGGTCTGAAGTGATGACAGCTGACCCGACCCCAGGAAGAAGGCACCCGACATGGGCAAGCTCGTCGTCACCACGTTCGTCACCCTCGACGGCGTCTACCAGGCGCCCGGCGGCCCCCAGGAGGATCCCAGCGGCGGCTTCGAGCAGGGCGGCTGGAGCGTTCCGTACGGGGACGAGGACTTCGGCCGGTTCATGACCGAGGTCTTCGACCGGGCGGGCGCGTTCCTCCTCGGCCGCCGCACCTACGACATCTTCGCCTCCTACTGGCCGAAGGTGACCGACCCGCACGACCCGATCGCGGGCCGGCTGAACGGCCTGCCGAAGTACGTCGTCTCCGCCACGGACCTCGACACCTCCGGCTGGTCCCGGACCACCACGCTCACCGGTGACCTCGCCGAGGAGGTCACCGACCTCAAGCAGAGCACCGAGGGCCAGCTGCAGGTCCACGGCAGCGGCGCCCTCGTCCAGTCCCTGCTCGGCCTCGACCTGGTCGACACGATCCATCTGCTCACCTTCCCCGTCGTCCTGGGCGCCGGCCGCCGCCTCTTCCCGGAGGGCGCCGTGCCCACCGCCTTCCGGCACACCGGTGGGCGCGTGACGGCAGCGGGCGTCTCCGTCCAGTCGTACGACTTCGCCGGGCGTCCCGAGTACGGCTCCTACGAACTCCCCTAGAGCCCCGGCGGCGCACTGGTGGCACCGCCACGGAACCGAACCATCCCAGAAGGGGCGAAAGCCTTGACCGCTGCCGTCGGAACAGTCGAGAGATCCCACGTCTGGTCGCATCCGGAGCTCGAGCTGCACGCCGTCGTGGACGGGACCGGCTCGGTCAGGCTGGGCAGGCCCGAGCAGGACTGGGCCGGGCTGGTCCCGCTCGTCGAAGCGACCGCCACCGGCCACGGCCGCCTGTGGTCGGGCGAGCGCTTCATCGAGACCGCGATCGGCGACCGCCTCACCTACCGGGACCATACGACCGTCCAGGACGGGGGCATGGAACGGACGACGATCCGGCTGGCGGACGCCCTGACCGGTCTGGTCGCCGATGTCGTCCTCGAGGTCCGCCCCGGGACCGGCTTCCTGCGCTCACGGGTGCGCCTGGCCAACGAGGGCGGCGTACCGCTGCGGCTGGAGAGCGTGACCACCCTGACCCTCGGCGGCATCTCCGACGAGGACGGCGGCCTCGACGGCCTGACACTCCACTGGGCGGACAACGAGTGGCTCGCCGAATGCCGCTGGCGCCGGGCCGCCTTCCGCGACCAGGTCGTCCCGCTGAACAGGTCCGCCCACGGGCACGAGGGGCGCGGCTGTTTCGAGCGCTCCTCGCAGGGCAGCTGGTCGACCGGCCGCCACCTGCCCGTCGGCGCGCTGACCGATCGGGACGGCGGCGCCTGGCTCTGGCAGATCGAGTCCAGCGCGGGGTGGCGGTTCGAGACCGGCGAACGTGAAGGCGCGGCCTACCTCGCCCTGTTCGGTCCCGACGACGCCCATCACCAGTGGCACCACACCCTCGCACCCGGCGAGGAGTTCCACACGGTCCCCGCGGTCCTCGTCCGGACCGAGGAGGGCGGCCTCGACGCCGCCTTCGGTGAACTCACCGGCTACCGCAGGCGGATCCGCCGCGAGCACCCCGACCAGCGGACGCTCCCGGTGATCTACAACGACTACATGAACACCCTCATGGGTGACCCGACCACCGAGAAGCTGATGCCGCTCATCGAGGCGGCGGCAGCCGCCGGCGCCGAGGTCTTCGTCGTCGACGCGGGCTGGTACGACGACGACGCCCAGGGCTGGTGGGACGCCGTGGGCGCCTGGGAGCCCGCCCCGGGCCGTTTCCCCGGCGGCATCCAGGAGGTCCTGGACGCCATCGGGCGACACGGCATGACCCCCGGACTGTGGCTCGAGCCCGAAGTCGTCGGCGTCCGCAGTCCGCTGGCGCGCACCCTGCCGTCCGAGGCGTTCTTCCGGCGCGGCGGCATCCGCGTCACCGAACACGGCCGGCACCACCTGGACCTGCGCCACCCCGCGGCACGCGCCCACCTCGACGCGGTCGTCGACCGGCTGGTGGGCGAATGGGGCGTCGGCTACCTCAAACTCGACTACAACATCAACATCGGCCCTGGTACGGAGAGCGGTCTCGAAAGCCCCGGCGCCGGACTGCTCGGACACCACCGTGCCCACCTCGACTGGATGTCCGCCCTACTGGACCGGCACCCCGGCCTGGTCCTGGAGAACTGCGGTTCCGGCGGGCTGCGCATGGACTACGCGCAACTGGCCGTGGCCCAGCTCCAGTCCACCAGCGACCAGCAGGACCCCCTGCGCTACCCGCCCATCGCCGCCGCGGCCGCCACCGCCGTGACGCCCGAGCAGGCGGCCGTGTGGGCATACCCCCAGCCCGACGACACCCCCGACCGGATCGCCTTCACCCTCACCGGGGCCCTGCTGGGCCGGATCCATCTCTCCGGCTTCCTCGACCGCATGAACGACGACCAGCTGGACCTCGTACGCGCGGCGATCCGCGTGTACAAGGAGATCCGGCCGGACATCCCGGGCGCCCGCCCCTTCTGGCCGCTCGGCCTGCCGGCCTGGGAGGACGCCTGGATCGCGCACGGACTGCGGGGGAGTGAGTCCACCCTCCTCACGGTGTGGCGAAGGGGGCCCGGCGCCGGACACCGCACGCTCACCATCCCCCACCTGCGCGGCGTTCCCCTGCGCCCGGCCGTGCTCCACCCGGGGACAGCCGACGCGGAAACGGAGTGGAACGCGGCCGAGGGAGAACTCGCCGTCAGCCTCCCGCGCCCCGACACGGCCGTGCTCCTCCGGCTGGCCCCGCACATGTGACCGCCACCCCGCCCCGGCACTCAGGCACCAATCGCGCCCGCCGGGCGTTATCCGGGTACCGGGAGGTCTCGAGGGAGCAGTCCGGAAGGGGAGGCCATGACCACGGTGATCGAACTGGCGGAGTTCGGGGACGGGTTCCGCGACGACCCGCATCCGGTGTACGCGCGGCTGCGGGAGCTGGGCCCGGTGCACCGCGTGCGGTTACCGCCGCCCGACGAGGACTACGAGACCTGGCTCGTCGTGGGGCACGAGGAGGCACGTTCGGCGCTGGCCGACCCGCGGCTGTCCAAGGACGGCAGCAGGATCGGGATGACGTTCCTCGACGAGGAACTCGTCGGCAAGTACCTGCTGGCCACCGACCCGCCGCAGCACACGCGCCTGCGCGCGCTCGTCACCCGCGCGTTCACCGCACGCCGGGTGGCGGAACTGCGGGCGAGAATCGCGGAGATCACGGGCGAACTGCTCGACGCGATGCTGCCGCGCGGCCGGGCCGACCTCGTGGACTGCCTCGCCTACCCGCTGCCGATCACCGTGATCTGCGAACTGCTCGGCGTCCCCCATATGGACCGCGCGGAGTTCCGGAAGCTGTCGACCGAAGCCGTCGCCCCCACCAGCGCGGAGAGCGAGCGCGACGCCTTCGCCCGGCTCGCCGAGTACCTCACCGAACTGATCGAGGACAAGCGGTGCACCGGACCGGACGGCGACCTGCTGAGCGAGCTGATCCGTACGACGGCGGAGGACGGCGACCGGCTGTCCCCGCAGGAACTGCGCGGCATGGCCTTCGTCCTGCTGATCGCCGGCCACGAGACCACCGTCAACCTCATCACCAACGGCGTTCTGGCCCTGCTCACCCACCCCGGCCAGCTCGCCGCGCTGCGCGCCGACATGACCCTCCTCGACGGTGCCGTCGAGGAGATCCTGCGCTACGAGGGGCCGGTGGAGAACGCGACCTTCAGGTACGCCGCCGAACCCCTGGAGATCGGCGGCACCCGCGTCGGGCAGGGGGAGCCGGTGATGATCTGCCTCACCGCGGCCGACCGGGACGCGGCCCGCTTCCCCGACCCGGACCGCTTCGACATCCGCCGCAACGCCCGCGGCCACCTCGCCTTCGGGCACGGCATCCACTACTGCCTGGGCGCGCCCCTGGCCCGCCTGGAGGCCCGCACGGCGATCGGTGCCCTGCTGGAGCGCGCCCCCGGCCTGGCGCTGGACGGCTCACCCGGCCACTGGCTGCCGGGCCCCCTGATGCGCGGGGTCCGGAGTCTGCCGGTGCGCTGGTAGCGGAGCCGCACCGGCGTGTCACCACGTCACCGGCTCCCGCACGCCCGGTATCTCCGCCAGCCGCACCGGCCGGTGCTCCCGGCGGGACAGTTCGCACGCCTCGGCCACCCGCAGCGCCTGCAGGGCCTCGCGGCCGTCGCAGGGGTTGGCGCGCTCGCCGCGGACGACGTCGACGAAGGCGCACAGCTCGGCCTCGTACGCGGGGCCGAAACGCTCCAGGAAGCCGGTCCACGGCTTGTCCGCGGCCGGCGGCCCGGTCGGCTCGGTGGAGGCGATCGGCGTACGGTCGTCCAGGCCGACGACGATCTGGTCGAGTTCCCCGGCCAGCTCCATGCGGACGTCGTAGCCGGCGCCGTTCAGCCGCGTCGCCGTCACCGTGGCGAGTACGCCGTCGTCGAGCGTGAGCAGGGCGGCACCCGTGTCGACGTCCCCGGCCTCCCGGAACATCGCGGGACCCCGGTCGGACCCGGTCGCGTACACGTCGACGACCTCCCGCCCGGTCACCCAGCGCAGCGCGTCGAAGTCGTGGATCAGCGTGTCCCTGTACAGCCCGCCGGACAGCGGCAGCCAGTCGGCGGGGGGCGGGGACTGGTCGGAGGTCAGTGCCCGTACGGTGTGCAGCCGCCCGAGCCGCCCCGAGCGGACCGCCTCGCGGGCGCCGGCGTAGCCCGTGTCGAACCGCCGCTGGAAACCCATCTGCAGGACCGTGCCGGCCGCCTCGACCTCGGCCAGCGCCTGCAGAGTGCCCGGCAGGTCGAGCGCGATCGGCTTCTCGCAGAAGACCGGCAGCCCCGACCGCGCTGCCCGACCGATCAGTTCGGCGTGTGCCGAGGTCGCCGTCGTGATCACCACGGCGTCCACGCCCCACCTGAAGATCTCGTCCATCCCGGGCGCGGCCGTCTCGCCGAGGCGGTGCGCGAGCTCCTGGGCCCGTGCCGGCTCAGCGTCCGTGAGGATCAGGGAGCCGACCTCGCGATGGCGGCTGAGCGTCTTCGCGTGGATGGTGCCTATGCGGCCCGTACCGATGACCCCGATGCGCATGAAAACAAAGTGAGGGGCGACACCGTACGCTGTCAATGCGCATGTCCGGACAACCGGACTACACGACTTCCCGTCAACCATCCACGGGGCTACGCTCTGCCCGTGCCGAAACCAGATGTGGACCCCACCGTGTCGCTCGACCTCAGTGTGGACCGGAGTTCGCCGGTGCCCTTGTACTTCCAGCTGTCCCAGCAGCTGGAGGCCGCGATCGAGCACGGAGCACTCACCCCGGGCAGCCTGCTCGGCAACGAGATCGAGCTCGCCGCACGGCTCGGCCTGTCCCGGCCCACCGTCCGCCAGGCCATCCAGTCCCTCGTCGACAAGGGGCTCCTCGTCCGCCGCCGCGGTGTCGGCACACAGGTCGTGCACAGCCAGGTCAAGCGCCCGCTCGAGCTCAGCAGCCTCTACGACGACCTGGAGGCGGCCGGGCAGCGCCCCGCGACCAAGGTGCTGGTCAACACCGTCGTCCCGGCGTCCGCCGAGGTCGCGGCGGCGCTCGGGGTCGTCGAGGGCAGCGATGTGCACCGCGTCGAGCGGCTGCGCCTGGCGCACGGGGAGCCCATGGCGTACCTGGTCAACCACCTGCCGCCCGGCCTGCTCGACCTGGACACCGCGCAGCTGGAGGCGACCGGCCTGTACCGTCTGATGCGGTCCGCCGGGATCACCCTGCACAGCGCTCGGCAGTCCATCGGCGCCCGGGGTGCCACGGCCGAGGAGGCCGAGCGGCTGGCCGAGACGGAGGGCGCCCCGCTGCTCACGATGCGGCGCACCACCTTCGACGACACCGGCCGCGCGGTCGAGTTCGGCGACCACACCTACCGTCCCACGCGCTACTCCTTCGAGTTCCAGCTGCTCGTGCGACCTTGACGTCCCGGCGGCCGGACCGGTCCCGATGTCCGGACAATGTGACCACGCGGCCCCCGGGGTCCGTGGCGCTCACGGCCCGGACGGCCGCACTCGGGGCGGGCGCCGCTCCTGCTGCCGGGCGCGCCCGGCCGCAGGCACCCGTGCGCCGGAAACGGCCGGGCCGCCCCACCGCTCCCCAGTACGGCACGGCACGCGCGCGTGAGGCAGAATCGGCGGCGATGAGCACCTACCGCGACCTCACCGCCCCCATCGGCTCCCGCCGAGCCACCGTCCTGCGCACGGCCGGTACGCGGGAACGCCGGTCCCTCCTGACCGCGCCCCGAGTGCCCACGGTCGGCATCGACATCGGTGGCACCAAGGTCATGGCGGGCGTCGTGGACGCCGACGGCAACATCCTGGAGAAGGTCCGCACGGAGACCCCGGACAAGTCCAAGAGCCCGAAGGTCGTCGAGGACACCATCGCCGAACTGGTCCTGGACCTGTCCGACCGGCACGACGTGCACGCGGTCGGCATCGGCGCCGCCGGCTGGGTCGACGCCGACCGCAACCGCGTCCTGTTCGCCCCCCACCTGTCGTGGCGCAACGAGCCCCTCCGCGACCGCCTGTCGGGACGGCTCTCGGTGCCGGTCCTCGTGGACAACGACGCCAACACCGCCGCCTGGGCCGAGTGGCGCTTCGGCGCCGGCCGCGGCGAGGACCACCTGGTCATGATCACGCTGGGCACCGGCATCGGCGGCGCGATCCTGGAGGACGGTCAGGTCAAGCGCGGCAAGTACGGCGTCGCCGGTGAGTTCGGTCACATGCAGGTCGTACCCTCCGGCCACCGCTGCCCGTGCGGCAACCGCGGCTGCTGGGAGCAGTACAGCTCCGGCAACGCGCTGGTCCGCGAGGCGCGCGAGCTGGCCGCCGCAGACTCCCCGGTGGCGTACGGGATCATCGAGCACGTCAAGGGGAACATCGGCGACATCACCGGCCCGATGATCACCGAGCTGGCCCGTGAGGGCGACGCGATGTGCATCGAGCTGCTGCAGGACATCGGACAGTGGCTCGGCGTGGGCATCGCCAACCTGGCCGCCGCCCTCGACCCGTCCTGCTTCGTGATCGGCGGCGGTGTCAGCGCCGCCGACGACCTGCTGATCGGCCCGGCCCGGGACGCCTTCAAGCGCCATCTCACCGGTCGCGGCTACCGGCCCGAGGCCCGCATCACCCGCGCCCAGCTCGGCCCGGAAGCCGGCATGGTGGGCGCCGCCGACCTGGCCCGCCTGGTCGCCCGGCGCTTCCGGCGCGCCAAGCGGCGCCGGGTGGAGCGGTACGAACGCTACGAGCGGTACGCCCAGGCCCGCGGCACCCGGGACACCGCATGACCGCGTCGCTGCCCCGCCAGGCCGCGCCCCCGGACGAGCCGCGCCGCCCGCCCGAGGACCCGCGCCACCGGGTCAGGCGCAGGGCACTCACCCTGCTGATCATCGTCCTGCTCATCGGCGTCCCGGCCGGTTACCTGGTGATCTCCGCCAACCAGAGCCGGGACAGCGGCAAGGACAAGGAGAAGAAGTACTCGGCGACCGGCCTCACCGCGGGCTGGCCGTCGAAGGTGCAGCGCCGCCTCTACCGGGTGCCCGTCCCGCACCCGGCCGACCGGATCGCCTACTACGAGACGAACAACTGGAAGACCAGCCGTCTCTACGTGCAGTTCCGCACCAACAGCGCCGGCCTGGACAGCTTCCTGGAGGGCATGCAGGTCAGCCGGGACGACCTGAAGAAGGGCGACGTCAGCATCGGCGCCCGCGACCGGAAGATCACCGGCTGGACCTTCACCGGCCCCGGCCCCTGGTGGGGCCTCACCCACAAGCAGAAGAACCCGGCACCCACCCAGGACGTGGTCGTGAACCTTTCCGATCCGAACCTGCCGATGGTGTACGTCGTCTCCCGCACCGTCCCCTGACGAGCGGCACCGACCCGCCGCCGGGGCCGGTTGTCAGACCCCGCCCGTACAGTCGAAGACGACGGATCCGACGCGGCGGCGAGAGGTGGCAGAACGTATGAGCGGCACGGTTGCGGTTGCCGGGCGCGCCGGGACCGGGGAGTGCGTCCCGCTGCGGCTCGCGGCCGTCTATCTGCCCGCGCCCCTCCCGCGCGAGGGCCGGATCGCCTTCTGGGACCCGGGCGACGACCATCCCCCGGCCACGGAGTCCTCGCAGCCCACGGAGTCCGGGGAGAGGGCGGATGTCCGACGCGACGAGCTGACGGTCGTACGACGGCACGGCTCGGCCGTGCGCCGCAGGCAGGTGCCCGCCCTGTCCCTGCCGCTCGACAAGGCTCTTCCGCTGCTGGTGCGGGCCCGCCACGACCCGGCCGCCCACCCGGCCACCGCCTGCTGGGGAGCCGCCGCCCTGCACGCCCTGGGGCTGGCCGCCCGCGGCCGTCTGCTGCCCGGGCTGACCCCCGCCGGGCACGACGCCTGGCGCGCCGGCCCCCTGGAACCCGGCGACATCGCCCACCTGCGCACCGTGGCCGCCGCCCTGCCCGCCGAGGGCCACGCCGTGCCACTGCCCGGTCCGGGCCCGCTGCGGCTGCCCGAGCCGGAGGCGCTGATGCGCTCCTTCCTGGACGCGGTCGCGGACACCCTGCCCCGCACCCCGGCCGCGCCCCACACCTCCGGCAGACCCTTCGCCGCCCGCGAACCCCAGTCGCTGCCCGACGCCCACGACTGGGCCGCCGAGGTCGCCGCCGGCATGGACGCGGGCGTGCGGATCTCACTGCGTCTGGACCTGTCGGCGTACGACCTCTTCGACGGCGACGCCGACGACACGGGTGCGCGAGGCGCGGGCGCGGCGATCGTCCAGGTGCACAGCCTCGCCGACCCCACGCTGGTGGCCGACGCGACGGCCCTGTGGGCGGGGGAGGCCGACAGCGCGTTCGGGCCACGCGCGCGCGTGGACGCGGCTCTCGCGGTCCGCCGCGCCGCCCGGGTCTGGCCGCCGCTGGACCGGCTCGCCGAGCGGGAGGTGCCCGACGTGCTCGCCCTGTCCGAGGACGAGCTCGGCGAACTGCTCGGCGTGGCGGCGACCAGGCTCGCCGCGGCCGGGGTCGCCGTGCACTGGCCCAGGGACCTCGCGCAGGACCTGAGCGCCGCCGCCGTGGTCCGTCCGGCGCCGGGCTCGGCGACCGACGGAACCGGGTTCTTCGAGAGCGAGGAACTGCTGCAGTTCCGCTGGCAGCTGGCGCTGGGCGGCGACCCGCTGACCGAGGGCGAGATGGACGCACTGGCGGAGGCACACCGCCCGGTCGTCCGGCTGCGCGACCGCTGGGTGCTCGTCGACCCCGCCCTGGTCCGCCGCGCCCGCAAGCGTGAACTGGGCCTGCTCGACCCGGTGGACGCCCTGTCCGTGGCGCTCACCGGCAGCGCCGAGGTCGACGGCGAGACCGTCCAGGCCGTGCCCGTCGGCGCGCTCGCCGCCCTGCGCGACCGCCTCACGGCCGGGATCCGGCCCGCCGCGCCGCCCGCGGGCCTCGACGCCACGCTCCGCGACTACCAGCTCCGCGGCCTCGCCTGGCTCGAGCTGATGACCTCCCTAGGGCTCGGCGGCTGCCTCGCCGACGACATGGGCCTGGGCAAGACCATCACGGTGATCGCCCTCCACCTGAAACGGGCCCGCACCGAACCCACCCTCGTGATCTGCCCCGCCTCCCTGCTGGGCAACTGGCAGCGCGAGATCGCCCGGTTCGCGCCCGGCGTCCCCGTCCGCCGCTTCCACGGCCCGGACCGCACCCTGGACGGCCTCGACGCACTCGACGGGGGGTTCGTCCTCACCACGTACGGCACCATGCGCTCCACGGCACCGAGCCTGGCCGAACAGACGTGGGGCATGGTCGTCGCGGACGAGGCCCAGCACGTCAAGAACCCGTACTCGGCGACCGCCAAGGCGCTGCGCACCATCCCGTCTCCCGCGCGCGTGGCACTGACCGGCACCCCGGTGGAGAACAACCTCTCCGAACTCTGGGCCCTGCTCGACTGGACCACCCCCGGCCTCCTCGGCCCCCTCAAGGCCTTCCGGGCCCGGCACGCACGCGCGGTGGAGAACGGCGAGGACGAGGAGGCCGTCGCCCGTCTCGCCCGGCTCGTCCGCCCCTTCCTGCTGCGCCGCAAGAAGTCCGACCCGGGGATCGTCCCGGAGCTGCCGCCCAAGACGGAGACCGACCACCCGGTCCCGCTCACCCGCGAACAGGCCGCGCTGTACGAGGCGGTGGTGCGGGAGTCCATGCTGGCCATCGAGACCGCGGGCGGGATCGCGCGCCGGGGCCTGGTGCTGAAACTGCTGGGCGCCCTGAAGCAGATCTGCGACCACCCCGCGCTCTACCTGAAGGAGGAGGCACACCCCGAGGGGCTGTCCAGGCGTTCCGGCAAACTGGCACTGCTGGACGAACTGCTGGACACCCTGCTCGCCGAGGACGGCTCGGCGCTGGTCTTCACGCAGTACGTGGGCATGGCCCGCCTGATCACCGCCCACCTCGCCGCCCGCGCGATCCCGGTCGACCTCCTGCACGGCGGCACACCGGTCCCCGAGCGGGAACGCATGGTGGACCGCTTCCAGAGCGGTGAGACGCCGATCCTCGTCCTCTCCCTCAAGGCCGCGGGGACCGGCCTGAACCTCACCCGCGCGGGCCACGTCATCCACTTCGACCGCTGGTGGAACCCGGCCGTCGAGGAGCAGGCCACCGACCGCGCCTACCGCATCGGCCAGACCCAGCCCGTCCAGGTCCACCGCCTGGTCACCGAGGGCACGGTCGAGGACCGCGTCGCCGAGATGCTCCAGGCCAAGCGGGCCCTCGCCGACGCGATCCTGGGCTCCGGGGAGGCGGCCCTGACCGAACTGACCGACCGTGAACTGTCCGACCTGGTGTCCCTGAGGAGGCCGTCATGACGGGCGGGACGGTCCGCCCGGCCGACGCCGCACGCCGGGCCCTGCGGGAGGCACGTGAGCGGCGCGGCGGAGCCGCGCCCGGCGAATGTGCCCCCACCGCACAGCCGGAGACACCCGACAGCCCGCCCGGGGCCCCGGCGGCACCCGAGGCGCCCGGGGGCGCGGTCCGGCCGGAGGCGGGGGTCCGGTCGGAAGCCGAGCGGTCCCAGCGCGAGGTCCGGGTGGAGCCGTCGGCTCCTGGGGATGCCTGCCGGGTGGCGGGACAGGTACCCGAGGTCACGGTCCCGGAAGGCTCGCAGGCGCCCGAGGGCGCGATCCGCTCTGGGGAAACCGCGGACGAGCGGCTGACGCCGAGGCCCTCAGACGCCGCACGGGCGGCGCTGCGCTCCGCCGTCGCCGCCCGGCGTGGCGCGGAACTGGAGGGCGCCGGATCGACGCCGCGCGGGGACTTCCCCGGCCCGCCGGAGGACGCGGTGCCGGAGACCGGCGAGCGCACTGCCCCTCTCACCGCTCCGGGCGGACGCGGTGCGGCGGGACAGGGCGGACGCCCCGGGGACGTCGCCCGGGACGCCTTGCGAGCCGCTCGCCGGGCCGCGCGGGAGTCCGCGGCGGACACCGGGACACCCGAGGCGGACTCTTCGTCCCCGCGGCGCTCGCCCCGAGCGGCCGCGGCCCCGGCCCGCCGGCCCGCGCTCTCGCCCGCCGAGCGGAGCGAGAGGGCCCGTGACATGCGGGAGTTCCTCGCGACCGCCTTCCGGATGCCGACGATGTCGGACGAGCCGGACGGACCCGGTGAGACGGCCGACACCGGCGACCCGGCGGCCGGAACGGCCGCGCCCGCCCCACCGGCCGGCCTGCCGGACCGCGCACCGACCCCGGACACCCCGGCGCACTCGGACACCCCCACGCCCCAGGGCGGCACGCCCCAGCGCCCACCTGCCCCCACCCCGCCGGAGTCTCCCGCGCCGCCCCCGCCGCCCGTCCCCCACACCATGGCCACCCCGCACCGCGACCACGACCTGCGCCGGACCTTCCCCGCCTTCCCGCCCCGCTCGCCGCAGGACGGCCGGTTCGCCGAGACCTGGTGGGGCAACGCGTGGGCCGACGCGTTGGAAGAGGGCGCGCTCGACATCAAGCGGCTGGCGCGGGGACGCGGTTACGCCGAGCAGGGGCACGTGGACGCGATCACCGTGACGCCGGGCCTCGTCCTGGCGTACGTACGCGGCAGCCGCCCGCGGCCCTACCGCGTGCAGGTCCGGCTGCGCACGCTGGAGGAGGCCGACTGGGAGCGGTTCCTGGACGCGGCCGCCGACCGTCCGGGCCACATCGCCGCCCTGCTCGACAAGGAGCTGCCGCACTCCCTCGCCGACTGCGGTGTCCCCCTGCTGCCCGGCCCCGGCGACCTGGCCCCCTATTGCAGCTGCCCCGACTCCGGCCACCCCTGCAAGCACGCGGCGGCGCTGTGCTACCAGACGGCCCGGCTGCTCGACGCCGACCCCTTCGTGCTGCTCCTGCTGCGCGGCCGGGGCGAACGCGACCTGCTCGACGCGCTGTCCCGCCGCAGCGCCACCCGAGCGGCCCGCGCCGCCCGGGAACGGCAGCCGGAGTCCCTCCCGGGCGTCCGCGCCACCGAGGTCCTCACGCCACGCGAACTCCCCCCGCTGCCCCCGCCGTTGCCCGTGCCGCCGCATCCGCAGCAGCCCCCGGTGTATCCGGCGGCGCCGGGCGGCCCCGACCCGTTCGCGCTGGACCAGCTGGCGACCGACGCCGCCGCCCGCGCCCACGCCCTGCTGACCACCGGCCGTGACCCGGTCGGTGAACTGACCCTCTGGCAGGACGCGGTGCGCCAGGCGGCCGCCCGCCCAGGCTCCGGGCTGACCGCCGCCACCCGCACGCTGTACTCCGCACTGGCCGCCGCCACCGGCCGCACCCCGGCCGACCTGGCACGCGCGGTCGCCGCCTGGCGGCAGGGCGGGCTGGACGGACTCACCGTCCTCGAGGAGCCCTGGGACCCGCCGGCGGGCCGCTTCGACCGGGCCCGCCCGCTCCTGCTCGCCGCCGACCTCCCGGCCTTCCGCCCCTGGCGCAACCACCTCACCCATCCGCGGGGAGACGTCCAACTCCGTTTCGGTCGGGACGGGTTGTGGTACGCGTACGAATCCGAACCGGGCCGGAACGACTGGTGGCCGCGCGGCACGCCCGATCTCGATCCGGTCGGCGCGTTGACCGGCCTCGGTGCGTCGCACGGCATGTGAGTCACGGACGGCCGCTGTCGCCGGAAACCCCACGAGACGATCACCTGTAGAGGGTTCGAAAGTTCGGACATCATTCGGAAAGTCGGGCTGGCAGGGATGGTAGAGCGACACCCGCCGATGTCAACACCATCCACGAAACCGGACCGACTTTCCGCACCAAAGTGCCGTCCAGATGGGCGAATGTTTCGACGTCGTTCGCGAATCATGCGAGAGGTATTGACGCGGTTCACTGGTTCCCTAATCATCCAGGTTGCTCGACACCTCGACTGTTGTTCGTAACTGCGAACAAGCCAGGCCGCTCCACTCGCACAGCAGGGCACCTCCGGATCACACCCACCGCAAAGGCCCGAGCCGCAAGGAGTACGCCGTACATGCATATGTCATGGCCTCATCACTATTTATCGCGTCGTCGCGCGCTGGCGGCTGCCACCGGCTTCGCCACCGGCGCGGTTCTCCCACTGGCGGGCGCCTTCCGCGCCGCAGCCGCTCCCGCCCCAGGGGCGGCGCCCGCCGCCGGGGAGTACACGAACCCGGTGATCTGGCAGGACTTCGCGGACATCGACGTCATCCGCGTCGGAGACACCTACTACGCCTCGGCTTCGACCATGCACTACTCGCCGGGCGCGCCCGTCCTGCGCTCGTACGACCTGGTGCACTGGGAGATCGCCGGCCACTCGGTGCCGGTCCTGGACTTCGGCGCCAAGTACGACCTGAACGGGGCCCGTGGCTATGTCAGAGGGATCTGGGCGTCATCGCTGGCCTATCGTCCGAGCAACAGGACGTTCTACTGGCTGGGCCAGATCGACTTCGCCCGGACGTACATCTACACGGCGACGGCCGTCGAGGGCCCGTGGAACCGGCTGACGACGATCAGTACGCCCTACTACGACGCGGGACTTCTGGTCGACAGCGACGACACCCTGTACGTGGCGTACGGCAACACCACGATCAGCGTGGCCCAGCTCTCCCCCGACGGCCGCACCCAGGTCCGCACGCAGCAGGTGTTCACGGCCCCGTCGAGCGTCGGCACCCTGGAAGGCTCCCGCTTCTACAAGATCAATGGGCAGTACTACATCTTCCTGACCCGCCCCGCGAACGGGCAGTACATCCTGAAATCCTCGGGCGGCCCCTTCGGTCCGTACACGATGCGGCAGGTGCTCCTCGACCTGCGCGGGCCGATCCCCGGCGGTGGCGTCCCGCACCAGGGCGGTCTGGTGCAGACGCAGAACGGCGCCTGGTACTACCTGGCATTCGTCGACGCCTACCCCGGCGGCCGGGTGCCCGCGCTGGCACCCGTCACCTGGACCCGGGACGGCTGGCCCGTCGTCCAGTCGGTGAACGGCGCATGGGGCACCTCCTATCCCAGTCCCGCCGTGCCGCCGCCGCCCCGCCAGGTCACCCCCATGACCGGTGTCGACACCTTCGACGGCACCTCCCTCAAGCCGAGGTGGGAGTGGAACCACAACCCGGACAACAGCAAGTGGTCGGTCGACAACGGTCTCACCCTGCGGACCGCGACGGTCACCGACGACCTGTACTGGGCCCGTAACACCCTCACGCACCGCATCCAGGGCCCCACCTCCACCGCCACGGTCCAGCTCGACCACTCCGCGATGCGTGACGGCGACCGGGCCGGACTCGCGCTGCTGCGTGACTCCTCGGCCTGGATCGGCCTCAAACGCGATGGCGGAGCAACGCGCGTCGTGATGGTCGGCGGGCTGGCCATGGACGGCAGCTGGAACACCACCGGCACCGGTCGGGAGCTCGCGGGCGCGGCAGTCCCGGGCAGCCGTATCTGGCTGCGCGCGAGCGCGGACATCCGTCCCGGCGCGGCACGCCCGGGGACCTTCTCCTACAGCACCGACGGCACCACCTTCACCCGCCTCGGACCCGACTTCTCCATGGGCAACGACTGGCGGTTCTTCATGGGCTACCGGTTCGCCCTCTTCAACCACGCCACCCAGGCGCTCGGTGGTTCGGTCCGCGTCACGCGGTTCGAACTCTCCACGCCCTGAACCCAAGGACTGCGAGGACCCCATGCGCAGACGAAGTCTCAGCCGCGGACATGTGCCCGCGGTGCTCGCCACCGCGGTTGCGGCCCTGGTCGTGCTGGCGGCGACGCTCGTCGCCAACCCGGCTCAGGCGGCCACCAACGGCGCTTTGCGCGGCGTCGGTTCCGGCCGGTGTCTCGACGTGCCGAACGCCGATCAGACCGACGGCACGTACCTGCAGATCCGGGACTGCTCGGGCGGGACCAACCAGCAGTGGACGCTGACGGACAGCAACCAGCTGACCGTGTACGGCAACAAGTGCCTGGATGTCCCCGGCCACGCCACCGCTGCGGGTACCCGGGTGCAGATCTGGACCTGTAGCGGCGGTGCGAACCAGCAGTGGCGGGTGAACTCCGACGGCACGATCGTCGGAGTGGAGTCCGGGCTGTGCCTGGACGTCACGGGCGCCGGTACGGCCAACGGCACGGCGGTGCAGATCTGGACGTGCAACGGCGGCGGCAACCAGAAGTGGACCGGCCTGTCCGGGTCGACCCCGCCGGGGGGCGGCACGTGTTCCCTTCCGTCGACGTACCGGTGGACATCGACGGGTGCGTTGGCGCAGCCGAAGAACGGGTGGGTTTCGCTGAAGGACTTCACCAACGTGGTGTACAACGGCAAGCACCTGGTCTACGCGTCGAACGTGTCGGGATCCTCCTACGGCTCGATGAGTTTCAGCCCCTTCACGAACTGGTCGGACATGGCGTCGGCCGGTCAGACCGGGATGAGCCAGTCCGCCGTGGCGCCCACGCTCTTCTACTTCGCACCCAAGAACATCTGGGTGCTGGCCTACCAGTGGGGTGCGTGGCCCTTCATCTACCGCACGTCGAGCGACCCCACCAACCCCAACGGCTGGTCCGCGCCGCAGCCGCTGTTCACCGGCAGCATCCCCGGCGCCGCTCCGATCGACCAGACCCTGATCGCCGACGGCCAGAACATGTACCTGTTCTTCGCCGGTGACAACGGCAAGATCTACCGGGCGAGCATGCCGATCGGGAACTTCCCGGGCAACTTCGGCTCGTCGTACACGACGGTCATGAGCGACTCGGTGAAAAACCTGTTCGAGGCGCCGCAGGTCTACAAGGTCCAGGGCCAGAACCAGTACCTCATGATCGTCGAGGCTCGGGGTGCGAACGAGCAGCGCTACTTCCGCTCGTTCACGGCCTCCAGCCTGAGCGGTTCGTGGACCCCGCAGGCCGCCAGCGAGAGCAACCCCTTCGCGGGCAAGGCCAACAGCGGTGCCAACTGGACCAACGACATCAGCCACGGTGACCTGGTCCGAAACAACCCCGACCAGACCATGACCATCGACCCCTGCAACCTGCAGTTCCTCTACCAGGGGAAGTCCCCCTCCGCGAACGGCCCCTACGACCAACTGCCGTGGCGGCCGGGCCTCCTCACCCTGCAGCGCTGACCCGCCCCGCTGATCGATACTCACCGCCTCGAGGACCCCAGCCGCGCACCGGCTGGGGTTCTCCTCTTGCAGTCTTCTGTGGGTGTCCAGGCCAGCCCGAGATGAGCGCGTAATGCCGGGTCAGGAGGTGCTGGTCTGGGGGAGTCGATGCAGTTGGTGGGAGCCACCGGAAGCAAGGACACGGCGACGGCACGCGTTGTACGGCCGATGCGCAACACGGCCCGGGAACCTGATGCAATCGACCAGGTCGCATCGCATCCCTTTACTGGTGCAGAGTTCAGCGTCTCCTGGCCTGGCGTCCAAGTCGCCGTCGGCGGGCGGCCGATGCGGCGGCAGTGACTGGGGCGATCGGGGCCTGGGCAGGCGGTTCCCGAGAGCGGTGCAGGAATACTGCCCAGCCGGAATGCTGCCCCCAGCGGCCGACCCGCCGTACGACGGCACGCCCTGGTGCGAAATACTCTCCCGATGAGTTCACGCAACTCCCGGAGCAGCCGGCCCATCGTGATACGAAGGGCCGTTGCGCGGGATGCCAAACGGCTCACACGGCTCGTGCGCGGCTCAGACGCCTACGCGGGCAAGTACGCAGCCGCAGTCGCGGGCTACCGGGTCGGGCCTGATTACATCGAGGCCCACCGCACCTTTGTGGCCGTCGGCGCCGACGAGCATGGAGGCCGGGTCCTCGGGTTCTACTCGCTCGTCCTCGCTCCACCGGAGCTCGACCTGCTGTTCGTCGCCGACGACGCGCAAGGACGGGGTATTGGACGGCTGCTCGTCGCGCACATGCAGTCCGAGGCCCGTGCCGCCGGGCTCGACCGTGTCAAGGTCGTTTCGCATCCTCCCGCCGAGGACTTCTACCACCGCGCCGGTGCGGTGCGGACCGGGACCGCGCTCGCGAACCCGCCCGCCGTGCCGTGGGACCGTGCCGAATTCGAGTTCCGCGTTTCTTCGGAATGACGCGGTGTGCCGGTTCGCAGGGCACCCGGCTTCGCCTGCACGGTGGCCGGCATGCAGAGCCGCTGGGGGCCGCGCTCCTTGTGTGTCGAGATCAGGGCGAGCAAGCGGGGCGCTGGCATGCCGAACCGGCCGTGATGCGCTCCGTGCGGGAGGAGCGGTAGGGGGACCTCTCGTGCGGGGTGTGCGCCGCGGCCGACGGCAGGCGTCGTCACCGGTGGGCGGCGCGGTTCATCTCGACGACGTCCTCCAGGGTGGGATTGGCGCCGAGGGCGGCGAAGCGTTCGGCCATGCTGTCCCGGACGGCCGCGTCCTTGACGCGATCGGCCGCGGCCAGGGCCGCCGGAAGCTCATCCAGGGTCAGCTCGGTGCAGTAGGCGGGGCCCATGGGCTGCTGACGCCAGGAGTCGGCCAGTGCTCCCGCGTCGTAGGGGTCGAAGCCGGTGTCGTCCACCAGGCGCATGGCCACGCGCTTGGCTTCCTCGGAATCGCCGGCGACCGGGAGGGCGATGCGGCCCGGGGTGCCCGCGGGGACACCCTTCGTTCGCTGGGTTTCGGCCAGGCCGGCGTTCCACGCCTTGACCACGGGGCGCCCAAGGAGCTCAGAGGTGTACACGCTCTCCACCACACCGTCCTCCACCGCCTCGATCCGCCCGCCCAGGTGCGGGTAGTAGTTGGAGGTGTCGATGACCACCGTCTCGGCGGCGACGGAGGCGAACAGGTCGGCCAGTTGTCCCGCCACTCCGAAGGGAATGGCCAGGATCACGGCGTCCCTGTCCTCGACGGCGTCCTCGAGTGCCACGGCACGGGCGCCGGTCTCCAGCAGGGCGGGCGCGACGGCCTCGGGCCCGCGGGCGTCGGCCACCTGGACGTCGTGACCGGCTTCGCGGAGCTTGCGGGCGAGATTGCCGCCGATCGCACCAGCGCCGATGACAGTAATTCTCATGATTTGTCCTTCAATAGGTTGCACCACTCCCAGAGATGGAGGGGGTGCAAAGTGATCACTGCGTGGTGGAGACGTCGGACACCGCCCGGAGCTTTCCGGGCGCCCGGTGATCGGCAGCGGGGGGCCCTACGCCTGGGTGTCCCGTTCGCGGTAGCCGGCGGCGATGAGCGCGCGAACGCGGTCCAGCGACTCCTCCTCCGCGGCACCGGCACCCTTGAGCCAGGCGACGGAGATGGCCGCGAGGAACAGGTCGTACCCCTTCACCGACTCGCGGACGGACCCCGTCCGTTGAGCGGCCTGCACATACTCCTCCGTCGCGGAGATGACGGTGTCGCAGGGGAGCGTGAGCGGGTTGTCCGGATCCTGCGCCCTGGCCGCGGCCATGAGCGGCTCTGGCAGTCCGCTGAACGCGCTGAAGTACTCCTCCAGCGCGCGCAGCCACTGCTCCAGCGCCTCGTCGGCGTCGGCGAGCCGCGCGATCTCCTCCTGGCGGGCCACCAGTTCCTCGGAGCGCGTCTGCAGCACGGCCGCCAGCAGCGCTTCCCGGGTGGGGAAGTGCCGGTACAAGGTGCCGGGTCCGACGCCCGCCTCCTTGGCCACCGCTTCCAGAGAGGTGCCGACCCCGTACTTCAGGAAGTGCCGCTGCGCCGCTTCCAGGAGGGCGGCACGGTTGCGCTGGACGTCCGCGCGAGGCTTGCGCCCCTGCTGTCCACCGGCACTCATAACGCCCTCCTGGCACTACCGTAAAACGGAGGCTACCTCCGTACGGCTTCCACAGTAAAACGGAGGCACCATCCGGTCAAGTGGCGGCTCTCCCGCGCACTACTCCTGGCGCCGGGCTCGGGGGCTACGGCCGTGCACACCGCGTTGGACGCGGCGGCTGCTCCAGTCGCCGCACGACCTGACTTCCCGGGCCGGTCCCCACCGGAAGCGCTCGCACGTCTCGCAGCGTCAAAGTACGTCTTGGCCAGGTCCTCACGGGGTTCCTCCGGTGTGATCGTCCAGCCCCTTGAAGCATCTGGCGGACGATCTCGGCGATGGCCTGCGAGATCCGGTTGAACGACTCGACCCTGTTCGTCGCCACCGTCACCCGCCGTCCTCATCGGGGCGCCGGCGAGGTGGCGCTTCTGCGACCCCGACCGCAGCCGTTTGAGCAGCGTGGACGGGGAAATTTGTGCGTCAGCCGGCCAGCTGGTTCATCTTGCGGATCCGCTTGTCGAAGACCCCAGCGGGGGTGAAGCGGCGCAGAACCCGAGCGCGTCCGGCCAGAGGACCGGCGGTATAGCGCGGCTTCGGCTTCGCATCGGTCGCTGCCGCGACGATCGCCTTGGCGGCGACGGTGGGGGCGTCGCCGCCTCTGACCGCCTTCGCCATCACGTGGTCGAGCCGCTGTGGTGCTCCGCTCGCGCAGGGGCAGTGGTGGCGGCGATCTTCGCCTCGTCCCGCTCGGTGGCCTTGCGGGAAGGGACCTGCACGCTCCAGCCGATGCGGTGCAGCGGCAGGTCCGTCCCGGCCAGGGTGTACTCGACGCCGAACCGGCGACGCACGACGCCAGCGATCCGCGCCGGCGTCCAGCGCCGGTCAGGCCGGCCGAATGCTGCAGGGCCAGCATCCAGCACCGTCTCCAGCAGGCGGAGTTGTCGCGGGTCGAGCTTGCAGCGGGCGCCGCCGGACCGTTGGAGGCAAGGGCCATGCCGGCCGCCCGAAGCCAACGCCCGCCGCCGGCGGTTCGCCGACATCCGGGTCACCCTGAACCGTCGGGCCACCTGCCGGTCACTGGCCCCGCACTCGATCAGGTCGGCAGCCGCGAGCCGGACTTGCTCAGGCCGAGCCCGTTCCTCAGCCGTCGATCCACCGCTATCGGGATACCTCATCCTCCCGGCACGGCGCGGACCACGACAACCGTCACGGCCCGATGCAACCCGCACCATTGAAGATCTCTGGCGCGCCGCCCTCAACTGTTCCGGTTCAGGTACTGGAGGAATATGGACACATATTTCCGATCGGCGGCTTGCGAGCAGTGAAATGTCGCCGCGGCGGCATTGAGTTCCGATTGATGGAACTTCCGCCACGTAGGATTCTGAGTGGCCAGTGCCGCCAACTGGTCCTGGGATAGCATTTGGTCCCCCTTCTGAATCCCGGCCATAACGGACGTGTATTCCTTGCGCAGGTCCGCGATGAGCGCGAGACGGGATTGCGCCGGATGGCCGGCCGCCGCCGCACAGGATCTCCACGTCTCAAGTGCCGATCGGTAACGTCCGTCGTGTTGCACCTCACCGTCCACCCGGGCCCACTCGGAGTTCGCCTCCGGGATTCCGTATTCCTTTTCGGTCGTGCGCTGTGAGCTGTCGACGCATCCCGGAAGGGCCGCATCGTAAGCCTTGAGGGAAGCAGCGGAAAGGGTCTTCAGGTAGCTCTTGGCTGCCGGGGCTTCAGGGGTGAAGTGGGGGAACAGGGATATTCCGAACCCGTGCTTGCGTGCGTAGTCGAGGCTCGAAAAGTCTGTTGCGTCCTCGACATCGACCACGCTGTGCGGGTCCTTGGGCAGGTACCGGAAGCCGTGCGACTTCATGCATGTGGATGTCAGGGCCTCCGTGCGAGCGGCAACCTCAAGGTCGAATTCTTCCGACTCCGACTGGCCGGAAGCACCTGCCAGGATCAGCACGAAACGGCGGGTGTTGGCCGTCGCCCGGGCCGTCTGACGGTCGTCGGACGGGAAATACGCGAACCCCGCCGCGACCATCGCGGCAATGATCACGGTCAGCGCGACGGCAAGCGTCTTGTGTTTGCCCAGCATCGTCCGGGCCTCCTCCTTCCACTGGCGTGCCCTGGTGCGCTCCGAACGGGGGCGCACCAGGGCTTCCGCCGCCTGCTCAGGCGCCTGTCACCAGTTGCTCAGATTGACGCCCACCTGGTCGAAACCCTGGTTGTAGGTGCCGTTGTTGGTGCAGTCGTAGTGCGAGGAGTTCGTACCGTTGCGCGCGACGATCGAGGACTCGTACCAGTTTCCACCGCCGTTGCCCCGGAGGCAGTGAGCCCTGTCCTTGCCGCCGTCCTGCCCGGACACCCAGACGAACGACTGCTGGTAGCGCTGGTAGCGGCTGTCCCAATTGTTCGCCACGAACTGGTATTGGCCGGTTCTGCCGGAGTCGTTGTACGGGAGGGGGTCGCCCATGACGTTGCTGGTCGTTATCACCGTCTGCGCCTCAGCGGTGCCCGTGGTGAGGCCGATCGTGGCGCAGCAACCTGCGACTGCCAGTGCGCCGAAGGTCTTCCACTTGCGAAGCATCATCGATCAGTGCTCCTTCTATCGTTTCGCCGATCGGAAGTGGTGCGGCGGTGCGTATGGAGCCGTGCAGTGGTGCGTGCGGACTGTGCGGCGGTGCGTGTGCGGCCGCGGGCGCGGCGGAGTTCGCCGGCCGGGCCACCCTGCGAAGCGGGGAGGCTGCTTCTGATCCCGGCATACCGGCCCGGATGCTGCCGAGGTACCGGGCGAAGGCACCCTCCGCACCCATTGCCTGCCCACGCGTCTTCGGTGAGCCGTGCTGCGAAGACGCTATGGACACCGATCCGTCGGCCGTCCTAGATTCGTCCTAGGGCGAGGTCAGCCAGGGGGATGGGCGCTCATCGTCACGTACCAGGGGGAGCATGAGATTCGGCTTACTGGGGCCGTTGCACGCCCAGATCGCCGGGCGCACGGTCCTGCTGAACGGGCCCCGGCAGGCCAAGATGCTGGCAGCACTTCTGATCGACGCCAACAACATCGTCGCCATGGAACGGCTCGTCGCCGTGATGTGGGACACGAACGAGCCCGCCACTGCGGTCCGCCAGGTCCAGGACGCTGTCTCCGGGCTGCGCCGCAACCTCGTCGCCTGCGGAGCACCCGGCACCCTGATCAGCACGCGACGCGGCGGCTACGAGATCCACCTGGCTCAAGATCAGCTCGACCTACTGGAGTTCGACCACCAGCGACATCTTGCCGAACAGCACACGGCCCCGTTGGAGACAGCAGTGGCGCTGCGGCGGGCGCTCGCCTGCTGGCGCGGAAGCGCCTTGGTCGACACTCCCAGCCAAGCCCTGGAGATGGATGCGGCACGGCTGAACGAGAAACGCGCGGCCACGCACAAACAGTGCCTGGCCATCGAACTCGACCTGGGGCGTCATCGAGAGGT
Organism: Streptomyces sp. NPDC001843; assembly: GCF_042891955.1. Taxonomy (NCBI): domain Bacteria; kingdom Bacillati; phylum Actinomycetota; class Actinomycetes; order Kitasatosporales; family Streptomycetaceae; genus Streptomyces; species Streptomyces sp. NPDC001843. Next base: position 343,988 of record NZ_JBIATQ010000005.1, read on the forward strand.
CATCGATGAACTGACCGATCTGCTCCGCGAGCACCCCTACGACGAGCAGGTCGCCGAACACCTGATGGTCGCCCTCTACCGGTGTCGAAGGCAGGGCGAGGCGCTGCAGGTGTACGAGCGGCTGCGCCGGACACTGGCCGACGAACTTGGCGTCGACCCCACCCCGCCGCTGCAGGCGCTGCATCAGCGCATCCTGACCGCAGATCCCGCCCTGACGGTTACGATCCCAGCAATTGCCCCCTCGGCCACGCCACCGGAGAGTCCTGCCCCGGCGGCCCCCGGGTCGGCAATGGCGTTGCCGGTGCGTCAACTTCCCCTCGACGTGCCCGACTTCGTGGGCCGGGCCGAGGCACTGGCCGAGATCGCCGGACTGCTCGACGGGTCGGTGCCGAACCGGGCCCCCGTGGCCGTCATCGTGGGCGGCCCCGGTGTCGGCAAGTCCTGCCTGGTGACGCACGCTGCGCGGCTGGCGAGCGCCAACTTCCCCGACGGCCAGCTCTACCTCAACCTCGCGGCAACATCGGACGAGCCACGGGACCCGGGGCTGATGCTGGCCGAAGCACTGCGTGCGCTCTCGATCGCCGGCAGCGCGATCCCGAACGGCCTGGCCGAACGAGCCGCGCTCTACCGATCGTTGCTGGTGGACCGTCACATGCTGGTGGTGCTGGACGATGCCGGTCACGCCAATCAGGTGCTGCCCTTGCTGCCCGGCGCCGAGGGCTGTGCCGTGTTGATCACCAGCCGCACTCTGCTGACGCAACTTCCCGGCGCTCGGCACATCGACCTGGACGTACTGAGCCCGGCCGAGGCGCGGGAGTTGTTCACGGGCATTGTCGGGCGGCGGCGGGTCGAGCGGGAACCGGGGGAGGCCGACGCGATCCTCGACTGCTGCGGCAACCTGCCGCTGGCGATCCGGATCGCCAGCGGCAAGCTCACGGGCCGTCCGGCTTGGTCGCTGCGGGTGCTGCGGGAACGGATCGAGGATGAGTCCCGGCGGCTGGCCGAGCTGAGGATCGGGGACCTCAGTGTGCGAGCCAGCGTCGAACTGAGCCTACGGCTGCTGCCGGCCGACGCGGTACGCGCGCTGAGCCTGCTGGGTCTGCTCGGCGCCTACACCCTGCCCGGCTGGGTGGTCGGCCCGCTGCTGGACCGCTCGGACGGCGAGGAGGTGCTGGAAACCCTCGTCGACGCCAGCCTGGTGCGGCTGACCGCCACCGATGCCATCGGCCAGCCGCGCTACCGGCTGCACGACCTGATCAGGACCTGTGCCGTGGAGATCGCCGCCCCGCTGCCGGCGGAGGACAAGCGGGACGCGATCATCCGGGTGCTCTCCGTCTGGCTCGATCTGGTCAGGCGCGGCACCGACCGGTTGCCGGGCGGGCTGCTGGCCGCCGCGCCCGGTTCGGCGCCGCGCCGGTCACTGCCCGAGGCGCTCGTGGACCGGCTCATGGCCGATCCGTTCGGCTGGTTCGACGCGGAGCGCGACAACCTGCTCGGCGCCGTGAAACTGGCCGTGGACTGGGGCCTGGACGAGTTGGCCTGGGAGCTGGCGGCTGGCACGGCGACCTACTACGACCACCGGTGTCTCTATCAGGACTGGCAGCACGGGCACCGACTCGCGTTGGACGCGGCCGAGGCCGCCGGCAACGCGCGCGGGGCATCGGTGCTGCTACGCGGACTTGGCCAGCTGCACATCTACCAAGACGAGTTCGACCGAGCCACCCGCGCCCTGGAGTCCTCCATCGAGCTGTGCCGGGACGGTGGGGACAAGCTCGGCGAGGCGTTGTCGGTGGCGACGCTCAGTACGGTCAGCCGGGTGCAGGGACGTGACGACGAAGCACTCGAACGTGTGGAGCGAGCGCTGGCCATCGCGGTCGGTGAAGGCGACCGGCACATCGAGGCGCAGCTGTCCTGCTCCATGGCCGTGATGCGACTCATGCAGGGTCAACTCGAAGAGGCGGAGTCCTGGTTCACCGGAGCCTTGCGCCTGGCCAGAGACCTTGATGACGAGCACCGCGTGGCTGTGGTGCTGCGGCGGTTCAGCCGGTTGCACGATCGGCGCGGTGATCCGGACGAGGCGCTGCGCTGCCTGGGGCAGGCGCTGGCCACCTTCGAGGAACTGGCCGACGAGCGGTGCGCCGCGTACACGCTGCTGGAAGTCGGCCGCGTGCACGCCGGTCAAGACGACCGGGACCAGGCGAGCGCGGCGTTGGAGCGCGCGGCGGGCCTGTTCCACCGGCACGGCGACCGCCAGGACGAGGCCACATGCTGGCAACTGATCGGCGACCTGGACGCCGCCGCCGGCCTCCACCACATGGCGCGCCAACACCGAAGCCGGGCGCTGCGCCTGTGGCGGATGATCGGCGAAATGAACCAGACGAATGCTCCAGCGCGACCATCGTCGCCGTGAAGCGCGTTCGTATCGAGCACGCGTACGCGCCCTGGCGCCAGGCAATCGAGCACTTGAAGGGCGTCCGCTCTGCCCGCACCCTCGGGGCCGTCAGCCGCACGCGGCGCAACCCCGCCCGATTTCAGGTCCGGGGCCTACGGTGCCACTAGCCGCCGAGTTTGGCTTTGCACTCACGCAACCTGGGAGGCAGGAAAATAGGAGAGCGGCCCCGGCAGCGAGAACGCCGAGGCGGGCAATGCGTGATCGACGGGGAGCAAAACACCCCCTAGTCGGACCACCTGATCCAAGCCACGCCGCGGGGCCGGGTCGGCCCATGGCCGAACCTGGCGTCAGGCACAGCAGTGGCCCGTGGAAGCAAGAGCCAAGGCCCGAAACGCAGTGGAGCCCGTCGCCGCGAGTGCGGTGACCGGCGCCAATGCCATGCACAACGTCATGGGACGGGGCGGCCGATGCGCGGGGGATGCCTCGGCCGCCCCGGGACCTCCCCAGGCCCCCACGGGGCCGGGGCAGTCTCCAGCACCCGACTTCCGCCAGTCTTGCTGCTGCCGACCGTCCGGCCCCATCCCCCGACTGGCGGAGGTTTCCCCGCCAAGTGGCGGCCGGCAGGCCCGCCACAGAACTCCGTCCGCACCGGGACGCGTGCGCCCATGGATGGTCCCGCGAAGTGGTGTAGTCGGTCAGGTCCGTGGAACGTCATCGGGGCCGCCCCGCGTGAGCACTCCAGTGCAGGGCGTCGGAGAAGGTACTGGTCAGGGCGGTGGCGTCGGCCAGATCCGCGAGCTGACACGAGCCCGGTGGCTGCCCACCCCGTCCCTGTCGGCGCTGACGGCCCCGACAGCCGGCGCAGCCGGGGGAAGGTGTCCATGGCGGCCAGGCACGCGGTGATCACCAGGATCGCCACGCCGGTGTTGCCCACGATGGACAGCGTCGCCTCGCTGTGCGGGGAGGCGACCAGCATCCCTGCGGGGGTGTCGCCGAAGACGCCGTCGCTGCCGGGCGGTGCGGACGGCACGGACGACATGCCTGCTCGCCCTGCGGCTTCCCGGACGGCTTGGGCGGCACCGGGCACGAAACGCAGCGCCAGCCAGGAGCCGCCGTAACCGGTGACGGCGAGGGCGACGCCGGTGAGCGCGAGGCGTATGCGTACGGCGGTGGCGGCCAGGTCGAGGCGGGCGACGGCCATGCCGGCGAGGACGAACGGGACCCAGGTCAGGGCCGGATAGCCGCCGGTGAAGAGCAGCGAGACGATGCCGTCGGCGTGACCGATGGTGGGGAACGCGCGGCCGCCGACCAACGGCTTCACCGCGTACAGCAGTGGGGGCCCACCAGGGCCCATGCTGCGGCGATCAGTGCCAGCGGCTTGGCGCTCAGCCTGTACAGCGGCAGCACGAGCAGGAAGAACAGCCCGTAGAAGGCGAGGACCGGCACGACCGGGGTGCCGGTCATGGTCAGGGCCGTGCCCAGGGCCAACAGGATCACGGCCCGGATGACGACCTTGGCGACGGCCTGACGGCCGGCCAGGCCGGTCTTCGGTGTGCGGCGCCCGGTGATGAGGGCGACCGCGAAGCCGGCCAGCACGGCGAACAGGGCGGAGGAGCGGCCTTGCGCCAACTCCATCAGGAAGCCGATGACACCGCCCTGGCTCGGGGCGGCCCCCACGTGGACCGCGTACATGCCGAAGACGGCCAGGCCGCGGGCCAGGTCCAGCCCGATCATCCGGCCCACGCCGGGCGCGCCCGTCGAGGGCTCACTGCGCTCGCCCGCGGGGGACGGTGCGTCGGTCGGCGGGGAGTCCGGGTGATGTGTCATGCCGCTCAGGCTGGAGACCGGGCCGGTCGTGGGGTATCCGGCAGAAGGTTGTGATGTCCCTGCCGACTGGTGGGTGCCACCCCGCCGTGTGGCTGTGGGCGTCGCGATCCTCGTGATCATTGGCGCGACGGTGGCGATGGACCGCCTGCCGCGACTGCGCCGCCTGGCCAAACCCGTGATCGCCGTGGGCACCATGTCCCTGACGGCCTACGTCGGCCACTTCGTCGCACAGTCAGCGCTGTCCGTGCCCGCCGGGACCGACACCCAGCAATCCTGGGTACCGCTGCTCATGTTCGTCCTCGGAGCCATCCTGTTCGCCGCGATCTGGTCCCGCTTCTTCCGCCGCGGCCCGCTGGAGTACCTGCTCAACGCCGCCACCAAGCCGGCGAAGCACATCCGATGAGACCCAGCCGGGGTGGGATGTCTCCACGTCCCACCCTCCTGGGCCGCTCGGGGAGTCGGTAAACGCACAGTCCCTGCGGGCTTCCACCCGTGATCCTGGCTCGTCACCGAAAGGTGCACCGAGCGCCGAGTTGATGTCTCATGCGACACGCCAAAGTCTGGAGCACCATGGCTACCGCAACCTGCCTGGGTGGGCCAGGGCATCGGGCACGGTGCTCCGGTCTTGCCGACCACAGCAGTCGTTACCGGTTCCCCAACGAGGTCGTCAGAGCGTCGATGTGTGAGAACGCGGTTCCGAACACGGTGACGGTGACCTCCTCCACGGCGAGGGGAGGGTGAGCGTTCACCTCTGCGTTACTTGAATTGCAGCTCGGTGCCCTTGGGGACGACCTGGATGTCCAGGTCGACCTTGATGTTCGAGCCGACCACGGCGATGTTGCGCGCCAGCATGGTCTGCCAGTTGATGTCGTAGTCCTCGCGGTGCAGTTCGGTCGTGGCGTGGATGGCGGCGCGGGTCTCGCCCTCCATGCCCACCCGCACGCCGTTGTACTGCGCGTCGAGGGTCACCGTGCGGGTCACCCCATGGAGGGTGAGACCGCCCGTGATCACCCAGTTCTGGCCGCCGCGGTGCACGAAGCGGTCGCTGTAGAACTCCAGGGTCGGGAAGTTCTCCACATCGAGGAAGTCCCCGGACCGCAGGTGGTTGTCACGCATCTTGACGTTGGTGTCGATCGATGCCGCGTCGATGACGACGTGCATCGCGGTGTGCTCCATGGTGCTGCCGACCCTGATGGCCCCGGCAAAGTTGCCGAAGCCGCCGTACACGCGGCCGAGACCGATGTGGCGGGCGGTGAAGCCTATTCGGGTGTGCGCGGCCTCGATCTCCCACTCGCCCGGTTCGGGCAGGGGCAGCGTGGGCGCGGCATGCAGGGTGAGGTCGCCGAGCGCAACGGGCGCACCCCCCTCTCGCACGGACGCGTGTCCCAGGTGCGCGGCGAAGCCGTCCGCCGAGACCGACATGCGGTACTCGCCGACGGGGACCACGACGACGCCCCAGCCGTACGGGTCCGTCTCCCCTGCGACGACCTTGCGCCCCTGGCTGTCGTTCAGCGTGTACTGCGCCTGTCCCAGGGGCTCACCGACCGGGTCGATGACGCGGAAGCTGAGGAGGCCCGCACTCTGCGGCACCGAGAGGCCGGCGAGCGCGCCCTTCTTCTGGTTCGCGATCTTTCGTCTGCCCAACAAGTGCCTGATCAATTTCGCGTGTCCCTGTACGAACGTCTCTACGAGCGGTGGCGCGCCCCGCTCCTGTCAAAACTGCTGGACGGAAAGGCAATCGGCCGACACCCTGCGCAGCCCGGCGCCAGCATAGACCGGTATGAGCAAGTAACTTCGCACAGGCAATCGAGCCCCCACCCGGTGCTTCAGCGGGGTCGGGGCCGCCCGACCCCTGCGACCAGGGCGGACGCCCGGCTGTACGGGCACGCCGCGGTCTCGGTGGCGCGCCTTTGCTCACACAATCTCCGGGCGATGTTCACTGAGCTTTTCAGCGTGGCCACTGATCGGGTGACGGGTCGGCTTGCCGGCGATCCGGCGCCATCACGGTTCAGACCGCCCGAGCAGGCCGGTGCCATCCACCCAGCACGTCACCACGCGGGAGGTCTGGAGGTGTCTGAGACGACACCTGTCCCAGGGGGGCGCACGGGCCTCTGGTCGGCGGGCTGTTCATGGTCGTGTGACGACTCGGCCGTGATCGTGGTGCCGTTGGCGCCGGGAATCGCCCCACTGCATGCCCAATTCAGTGCAGCGATTTCCTCCTGCCCGCCGGAAGAAAACGTCCTTCAAGACTGGGAGGATGGGAAAACGCTCCTGGTCCAGCGTCGCACTCGATCTGCTCTCCGACACGCGCACTCAGCCGTTCGCCCAAGGATGCGCGACTCCTACGGAATCGGAGAAAGCAGCCGAGGTCGAACGATGGGTTCGCGGCTGGCAGCCGGCCTGGTGCCCGCCGCGCTTGCGGCAGGTGGCTGGGGTCCGGCACCGCGTGAGCAGCGCACATCCGCCACCGCACCTCGGTTCGGACCCGGTGACCGGCCAATCTCCTCCCTGGGAGGAAGACAGGCATCGGTCTGCCACTGCCGGTGCCCGGAAGACAGATCAGGCCAGTCACCGGTAAAGGTTCACCGCAACCAACCACCCGAGGGACCTACGTGACATGAGGGGGATGCTGCCGGTCATGTGCTTTCTGATCACGGTGTTTTTGCTGTGTTCAGTGTGGTATTTGATAGGGCGAATGTTAGACCGTTCGAGTTAATCCGATTCCTGCATATGGTCGGGATTTGGCTTGTGTGACTGTAATTGGAGTAACCGACTGTGGGTGCCCATCCTCTGTCGTGGTGTCAGACGGCGATCGCTGGATCGTTGTCCACACGCATGGGCGCCCGACAGGTGAATGCCTGAACCGCGCCAGCAAGGCGTGCGGCCGTATGCGGCAGCCCACACCCGACTCTCCGCAAAAGGGGCTGCTCTCATGGCAGTAACCATCATTCCCTCAACGGTGGCGGCTTGCTCGACCTTCGTGGCCATCGTCACCGGCGCGCCCGCCGGGGCCACCTCGGCCGTCTTCGCCTACGACGGCGCCACCCCCAGACACTGCCGGTGGTGGCCGGAGTCGCCGGCCCTGCGACGTTCACGGCCGTCGGCTCGGGCGTACAGCTGGTCTCGGTGAGCTACGTCGACGCCGGCGGCGTCGTGGTGGGGACCGACAGCGGTACCGTGACCGTCACTGCGGTGCAGCGCGATGCGCTCGCCGGGGTGTTCTTCCAGGGCTCGCAGGAGCAGTTCCTAGACCGTCACTCGGGTGGTGACCTCGCCCAGTGACGCGAGCCGGGATACCTCGGCAGCCCCGGAACCCAGTACCGCCTCGACACCAGCGCGGGGCAGGCAATCTCACGGAACTGGCGCAGCACGGTCGCCCGGGCCACCTGGTCAGCGCTGTAGTAGCGGTGGCCCGAGATCGGGTCGACGTCCGGCAGGGGGCAGCAGCCCGGAGTCGGCGTAGAACCGCAACGCGCTGGAGGTCAGACCACTGCGCTGGGCAAAGTTATGCCATGTGTTAGTCTCACGCGTTTGCGTGGTCGTCGCGGTGGGCGATTCTGCCGGTTCCGCTCGGCTTGTGCGGGGGCTGTTCATACCTGCCGGGCCTTCCTCGGTACGTTCCCTTGCGGAAGGCTCTTCATGAAGCATCCCAATGACTCCGGCATCGTGCACGGCAGTCCCGCCCAGCTCGAGGCAACGACCCCGGCGTCACCCCCGGCCGTCACCTTCGCCGGCCTGGAACTGCCGACGGAGGTGCTGCGGACACTGAGCGAACTCGGGGTGCGCGACCCCTTTCCGATCCAGGCCGCCACACTGCCCGATGCCCTCGAGGGGCGCGACATCCTGGGACGCGGGCGCACCGGATCAGGCAAGACGCTCGCTTTCGGCCTGCCGCTGCTCGTACGGACGGCCGGGCGGCGCGCGGAACCGAAGCAGCCCCTTGCTCTGATCCTGGTGCCTACCCGGGAGTTGGCCCAACAGGTCACCCAGGCGCTGGCGCCGTACGCCCAGGCACTGCGGCTGCGGATCGCCACGGTCGTCGGCGGAACGTCGATCGGCCGGCAGGTCACCGCGCTGCGCCAGGGAGCCGAGGTGGTCGTCGCCACCCCCGGACGCCTGCACGACCTGATCGAGCGCAACGCCTGCCGCCTGGGACGGGTGAGAATCACCGCGCTGGACGAGGCCGATCAGATGTGCGACTTGGGATTCCTGCCGCAGGTTGCCGACGTGCTCGACCAGGTGCACCCCGACGGTCAGCGGATGCTCTTCTCGGCCACTCTCGATCGCGACGTCGATCAACTGGTCCGCCGCTACCTCCACGACCCCGTCGTCCACTCGGTCGACCCGGCCGCGGGCACGGTCACGACGATGGAGCACCACGTGCTGGTCGTCCACGGCCCTGACCGCTACGCCGTCACCACGGAAATCGCCGCCCGCGACGGCCGCGTACTGCTGTTCCTCGACACCAAGCATGCCGTCGACCAGCTCACCCGGCATCTGCGGGCCAGCGGGGTGCACGCCGGGGCCCTGCACAGCGGCAAGTCCCAGCCACAGCGCACACGGACCCTGGCGCAGTTCAAGAACGGCCAGATCACCGTTCTGGTGGCGACCAATGTCGCGGCCCGTGGCCTGCACGTCGACGACCTCGATCTCGTGGTCAATGTCGACCCGCCCACCGATGCCAAGGACTATGTGCACCGGGCGGGCCGCACCGCCCGCGCTGGTGGGTCCGGCAGCGTGGTCACGCTCGTACTGGCGGGCCAGCGCCGCGAGACGAGCCGCATGATGGCCGGGGCCGGCATCGAGCCGACCGTCACCAAGGTGTGCTCGGGCGAGGCGGAGCTGAGCCGGATCACCGGCGCCAGGACTCCCTCCGGGATCCCGCTCGACGGCGGGCCCGCCGTCCCCCGGCCCAAGAACACCAACGCCCCCTTCCGCGGCCTCGGCACCAGCAAGGGCACCTCCCGCGGCGCCCGCGGCACGTCCCGAAAGGCCGGCGAGGCCCGCAAACTCGCCGAGGCCCGCAGGGCCGCCCTCGTGCGTCGCAACGGCTGAGAGCCCCCCTGGCAGCCTGGCCACGGGATCGACAACCCACGGTCCGGCCCGAAGCCGTCCTGTGCGCCTCACCTACGAAGTCAACGCCTTCGGCCGCGAGAGGGATGCCCGCCGAAACGCAGCAGGACGACGTCGTCGGGGCCTCGCACTGCGCTCGGCATGACAAGCTGTGCTTGCCCATCCCCGAACCCAGGAGGTCACCATGACCGCAGAGCCCGTATCTACGGAAGGTTCGGAGCCGGCTGCCCCGGAGACGTCCCCTTTGGCGCCGGACAGCGACGGCAACTACGACCTCAAGCGGAAGTTCCGTGAAGCCCTGGCGCGCAAGCGCGGTGCGCAGGCGGACGCCGCTGATACCGCCGCCAAGTCCGATGCGTCGAAGGTGCGTTCGGCGCATGGCCCGGCTGCGAGCCAGCGGTCGTTCAGGCGCAAGAGCGGCGGCTGAGTCGATGAGTCCCGCGATCTGACCGCTTCACCGGCACTCGCGCTATCCATTCGCGCGTCCCGTGCAGTACCCCGCGACGTGCGCATGCCCGTGCGCGCGTCGCGGGCGGGGTGCACCGCCGCCATGTCACCCGGTCCCCCCACGGTTTCGGCCGCGAGTTCGCGACGGTACCCGGAGAGCGGGACAGGTGATCCCTTGCCTGTGCGATCTCCTTTTCCCGGCGGAGCGGGGCACCCGCAGTGGGTGCCTCGGCACGATCGGATCACGCCGGCGATCGGGGACAGGGAGTGGTGAAAGCGGTACCACACCACTTTCCGTGGCCGAACCGTTCGCCCGGTGCTGGAGAAGATCTCGTGCATCCTGTCGTGTTTTCCGGCGTTCGCTGCCTCCCGGCGGGCCTCGGCACTGGTGCACTCGCAGTAGTCGAGACTCGGGCGCCCTCGGTGCTCAGGAGCAAGTGGGCTGAGAGGGCCCCGAGGCCAGGGCTTCGGCGTAGTCGTGTGACGTCCGTTTCGTGATCACGTGGGTCCGAGGAGGGCGAGCGGTCGACTGGCGTCGCGGGCGTTGCGCCGGAGGCCGGCGGCGATGCTGCTCTTCACGGCGAGGCGAAGGGCGCCGATGGCGAGGTTGCGCCAGGTCGCCATGGCGCGGGGTGCGGAGCCAACGCGTCGCCGTCGATGCGGGCCAGCAGCCGCCGCACCGTCGCCTCCGCTGGCACGCACCGCTTTGGGGACAGCGGATCGGGTCGTACGCCAAGGCGATCCAGGACGGACGGCGGGGCGTCGGTGATCCACTCACCCACCGCCAGCAGGGAGGTCGCTCCGGCCAGCACCGCGCACGCGGTCGCGACAGCCTGGGCGAGCAGCATCCGCAGCACAAGCACGATGAGCGCGACCCCCAGGACGGCCACGCCTACCCCGCCCATGATGAGGGTGACGCCCGGGTCGTCCCGCTGACCCGGCGCATTGACGGCCGTGACCGCGAACCACACGAGGGCAGCCGCCACGATCGCGCCGATCACGCCGTCCACGTACCGGAAGGCGGCGTGGGAGAACACGGTTCCGCGTCGCACCATCGCCACCAGCCGCCATACGCAGACCACGGCGACCTGGACCGAGACCATGCCCAGGATCGTGATCACGCGCAGCGGGGTCAGCGGAAGCGACCCGTCCTCCGGATCGCTCCTGGTGACCAGCGCCCACACCATCCCGGCTTGTACGAACACGGTGCCGGCGAGCATGACCACGAGCACGGCGCGCAGCGCACTCACTGTCAGCTTTCCCATGGCCCATCCTTCCATCGACTTGCGATGGGAATCTATCGAGTTTCGATAGATGAAGCAAGGGCTGGGAGGGATGGGGCGGCGGTCTCGCACCATGGCGGGGTACCGCCGCCCCCTCCCATGGCCTGGCGTGCACGCGAAGGTTCTTGCTCCTGTCGAAGTTGGCCTCGCTCAGCCACACATCGGACGCCATCCGGCTACGCGGAAGCCTTGGCCCCGAGGCGGCTTCCTTCGCCGGGCAGACAGATGGCGGTGTCCCCGAAGCGCCCGCCGCCCCCGCCCGCCATGCAGGAAGCCGGTGTGGTGCCCCATCGAACTCGGCCCGGCTGGCCCGTCTTCGCTAGCGGCTTCCGTCATGCCGTTATAGCGTTGTGATCAGCAGTCGTGGTTCCGAAGTTCCGTTCGCCCGTGATCGCCTCACGGGCGTTCTTGCTGTGCAGCGCCTCTCCGGACCAGGGCGATCACCTCCCGGTCGCGCAGAGTGCGTGCCCGGTTTCCCGGAAAGGGGACAGTCATGGCCAAGGGCACAGTGAAGTGGTTCAACAGCGAGAAGGGCTTCGGCTTCATCGAGCAGGAGGGCGGCGGCCCCGACGTCTTCGCCCACTACTCCAACATCGCCAGCCAGGGATACCGCGAGCTGCAGGAGGGCCAGAAGGTCGAGTTCGACGTCACGCAGGGCCAGAAGGGGCCGCAGGCTGAGAACATCCGCCCCGCCTGATCGCGCGCCCCGGTAAGGGACCGGCATCCCGGCTTCGGGACACCGGGCCCTTACCGTCTGCCGCAGTGGTCAGCGGGCCGGAGCCGATCGGTGTCTCGCGTGTCCCAACGAGCCACTGGCAGGAACAGTGCGCGGAACTGACGGTACGACGGCGCCAGGCAGGTGACGGGGCAGTGCCGGACGGAGGCGGACTGCGCGGTTCGACCCACGACAGCGATGACGCGGTGGCGGAGTCAGGCCGAGGACTACCCTCCGGTTCGTGGAACTCCGGCCGGCCAGGGTTGTTCTTCATTTCGGGTCGGGCGAGTCGACCCGCGCCCCCGGTGATGCTCCGCAGGGCCACAAGGCGGACGCGGCCCTGCGCATGGCACTCGACCGCTGGCGTTCGCCGGATCGGAGAGCCGAAGACGTCGCACCCACGGTCTACGCCCGGAGGCCGGGCAGGTAGCTGCTACGTGGGTGCAGGGGCAGGATCCGGTACACGGCGTGACCGGTTGGCGCGAGCCCAGTGGTACGTCGACTGTCCGTGGCAACACGCTGTCGCGCTACCTGCCCGAGGTGCGCGCCTACGCCGAGCGCATCACCGCCCCGCTGGTTCCCGACCCGCCACGAAGGCCCGAAGCCGGCCAAGGGACCGCGCAACCCGTCACAGGAAGCGGCGTACGGGCACGACGGCGGTCTCGCGCAGTCGTTGCACGGCCGCGCGACGACGCCAGCGGCCCGGGTCGACCGGGGCGGCGCTGGTCAGGTCGTCGTCATAGTCGTGGTCGAGGGTGGCGGTGAACTCCTCGTCGAGGACGGCGAGCATGACTTCCTCGTCGTGGTCCATGGAACGCCGGTTGAAGTTGGTGGAGCCGATGAGCGAGGCGATCCCGTCCACCGTAATGATCTTGGCATGCATCATGGTCGGCTGGTACTCGAAAATCCTCACTCCGGCGTCGAGGAGACGGGCGTAGTGGCCCTGACCGGCCAGTCGGCAGGCCCGTTGGTCGGTGTGCGGGCCCGGAAGCAGGATCTCGACGTCCACTCCGCGCCGGGCGGTCGCGCACAGCAGGCCGACGAAGTAGGTGTCGGGCGCGAAATAGGCGGTGGCCAGGCGGAAGCGGCGCTCGGCGGACGTGAGCACGACGCGCAGCAGGGTCTGCATGTCCTGCCAGCCCAGGCTCGCGGAGCCGCGCACGACCTGGACGACGCTGGTGCCGTGCTGCTCGTGTTCGGCGAAGCGGTCGCGCTCGTCGTACAGGTCGTCGCAGCACTCCGCCCAGTTCTGCGCGAAGGCGGCGGCGACGCCGTCGACGGCGGGACCGCGCAGACGGACGTGGGTGTCGCGCCACTCACCCGGATGGCGGGCGTCGCCGCACCACTCCTCGGCGATGCCGACGCCGCCGGTGAAAGCGGTGTGCTCGTCCACGACGAGCGCCTTGCGATGGCAGCGGTGGTTCTGCTTCAGCGGCGACAGCCACAGCGGCCTGCGGAACCAGGCCACCTGTACCCCGGCGGCGCCCATCCGCTCCAGCAGCTCCCGCTCGATCTCCTTGGCCCCGAACCCGTCCAGCAGCAGTCGCACCCGCACGCCCGCGCGGGCCCGGTCGGCGAGGGCGCCGGCGAACTCGTGCGCGATCTCACCGCGCCAGTAGACGAAGGTCATCATGTCGATGGTGTACCGGGCGCCCTTGATCGCCTCCAGCATGGCGGGGAATATCCGGTCCCCGTTGCGCAGCGGCACGAGCTCGTTTCCTTCGGTCGCGGCCACCCCGATCAGCCGCTCCAGGCGCCGTCTGAGCCGCTGGGAGCGCTCGGGCGGCAGTACCGCGCTGCGCTCGGCGGCGGCCGTCATGCCGTACCCCCATGGCCGCGGTGCGTGGCGAGGGCTTGCTCCCCGGTGGGCCGGACCGGCCGCGGCGTGGCCGCCCCGCTCACGTCGAGGACATGGGCAGCGGACGGCGCGAGCACCGGCACGCCCCTGGCATTGCCGGTCACTCGCGTCGGCGGGAGCACCGGGCGGGCGCGGCCTTTGCCGACCGTGTCCGTGGCGGCCTCCCTCACCTCGGGCGCGGAGAAGTGGTTCGTCCCGGCGCCGACCGCGCTCACGGCGGGGCCGCGCTCCACCGGGCCGACGGCCACTCTGATCAATTCGTCCACGTCTGGGGGCCCTTCTCTCGGCTCGCCGACCGTCGGCGAGGTCCCCGCGGGACACCGGCCGGCCGGAGCACGGACGGTGCGGCTGTCGCCCGCCAGGGGCATTGAAGCAGAGGCCGAGGACGCGCCAGGACAGGGAGTCCCCGGCCTACGACGAGAGGACCTTCGCCCAGGCCCTCCGCATTTCCCGGGCCGCCCGCGGTGAGCCCGCGGCACGGTGGTCGCCGCCCGCCGGGTAGGTGCGGGACAGCGGCAAGGGTGAAGCGACGGCCTGCCCGGCAGACCCGGGTGAGCCGGAAGCTTTCAGGCACCCTGCTTGTCGCTGGTGGCCGTGCCAGGAGTGATGGTGAACGGCGGTGTGCAGTCCCAGCGGATCAGCGGGGAGCACAGGTGCGCGTTGCCGCCCGACAGCGCCAGCGAGCCGCTGACGGCGTCCCCCCCCGATGCCGGCCACCTGGTCGGTATGACGTGGACTGAGGCCCCCTACCCTTCGCCGTAGAGACGGGCGGCACGAGTGCAGCTGAGACGCAGGACAGCCGGTCGCCTGCCCACGAGAAGCACGATCATGCCACCGACCTGCACAGACGCCGGTTCGGACGGAGGGGGGACGCGGTGGACCCAGGATGCCGGCAACCGACGGCCGAGCCACGGTGGCCCGGCTGGAAACACGGGGACGGCTCCCGCCCTGCGAACAGGAAGGGAGCCGTCCAGGTGTGTCCGGAGCCGTTGGGCCTTCAACGGGTCGCGTGACGGTGCGAATGCCGGTTGCCGGTGACGAGGCGGTAGAGGGCGAGCAGGATGACGGAGCCGGCGATCGCGGCGATCCAGGTGGAGAGATCGAAGAACCCGTCGATGGAGTCGACACCGAAGACGACCTTGCCGAGCCAGCCGCCGAGCAGACCGCCGACGATGCCGATGAGCATGGTGACGATGATGCCGCCCGGGTCCTTGCCCGGCATCAAAGCCTTGGCGATGGCGCCGGCGAGCAGGCCGATAATGATCCACGCGATGATGCCCATGATGCCTCTTCACTTCGTCAAATAAAGACTGTGTCAGCTCATCGTCTGCACCGATCACGCCCGAACAAACATCCCCCCGAACCCGGCCGTGCCGGCACCTGCCCCCGTCTCCCGCCGTCGGAGGCGGTCGCGACGTCAGGCGGCTAACGGCCCCTTGATGATCTTTCGGTCGGACAGGCGGGTGCCGGCTTCTGGGATGAGCGGCCCCCGTACGAACGTCGCCTGACGAAGGCGGGATGCGCTCGCACCGATCTGGAATCCCGCTCTGACCAGGCAAAATGGGCGGAATATGTGAGGTTGCACAGGCTCGGGGAAGAAGGTGCGGCAACCGACAGGAGGTTGCTGTGAAGGGTGGAGACCTGGAACTGGGCGAGTTGCTGGCCGCTGCGGAAGCGGCCCCGCCCGGTGAGTCCGTCGACGTGGTGGCACACGACCTGCAGAAGCGGTTCGGTGCCGAGGCCGTGTCCTTCCTGTTCGTCGACCTCATCGGCCAGCGGCTGGTACGCCTCGCCGCGACCGGTGACAAGGCCGCCGACCCAGGCGAGCCGATCGACCTGCAGGGCAGCGTCTACGACAGCGTTCTGCAAAGTCAGCGCCAGCATGTGGAACCGGACGGCCAAGGCGGGCAACGCGTCATCACGCCCGTCACCAACCGCGGCGACTGCATCGGCGTCCTGGAGATGAGCCTGCAGTCCGCAGACGACACCGTGCTGCGCCAGGTCCGTCACGCGGCCCACGCGCTGGCCTACATCATCGTCACGGACCGCCGCTTCACCGATCTGTACCACCAGGGTCGGCGCACCACCGAGACCAGCCTGGCGGCGGAGATCCAGCACCAGTTGCTTCCCTCGGCCTCCTGCTGCGAGGCGGCCCAGTTCACTCTGGCCGCCGGACTGGTCCCGGCCGACGACATCGGTGGCGACACCTACGACTACACGCTGGACCGCGACACTCTGCACCTGTCGATCACCGACGCCATGGGTCACGACACGAACTCCGCTCTCTTGGCCAGCTTGCTGGTCGGCGCGCTGCGGCGGGCACGTCGCAGCGGCTGTGACGCCCTCAAGCAGGCTCGCCACGCCCACGAGGCCCTGCTGAGCCACAGCCGCGGGCTGGCCACCGGACAGCTGCTGTGCGTCCACCTCGCAACGGGCCTGTGCGAACTGGTCAACGCCGGCCACCCCCGGCCCCTGCTGCTGCGTGACAACGCCGTTGAAGAGGTGGAACTCGCCGTCAACCTGCCCTTCGGGGTGGCGGCACCCACCACCTACCGCCTACAGGAACTACTCCTGAGACCCGGGGACCGCCTGGTCCTGCTCACCGACGGAATGCAGGAACGCGGTGCCGCGGCCGTCGACCTGGCCTCGGTCATCCACGACACCCGCGCGCTGCACCCGCGAGAAGCCGTCCGGACCCTGACCGCCGCGGTGCTCGACGCCTGCCACGGCAACCTCAAGGACGACGCCACGGTCCTGATACTGGACTGGCACAGCAATCGCAGCCGTCCGGCCGGACCGAGCCCCGACCCCGCAGCAACGACGGCCTACTCCTGAGTCCCTACTGGGGCCGGGGCATGCTCGGCGGTGGGGTGGCAGGGGAGGAGGACGGCGATATGTGGCGCGAGTCCGCCGTCGTGGACCTCGCAGCCGATCCGGTCGCTCTCGGCCCGGATCCGCAGCGTGCCCGAGCCGGCGCCGGGGACGACGCTGTTGGTGGTCAGCTCGGCCACCGTGCTCAGGAGTCGAGGCTGAGTTCGGCCCAAACCGTTTTGCCGGGGTGAGCCGCGGTGACGCCCCAGCGTCGGGCGAGTCGGTCGAGTAGTTGCATGCCAAAACCGCCGGGCTCGGTGTTCGCAGTAGCGCGCTTGCGGGGCCAGCGGTCGCTGGAATCGCTGACGGCTATGCGCAACCACCGCCCATTCCAGGTGAGCTGGATCATGGGCGGACCGGAGCCGTGGCGGATGGCATTGGTGATCAGTTCCGAGACGAGCAGTTCGGCGGTCTCGATCATCCGGTGCTGGCGCAGCGGGCCGCCGAAACCGTCCACGCAGTCGCGGACCCAGTGCCGGGCCGCGGTGATGCTCGCCCTGACTGCGGGGAAGCGCGTCTCGCAGGATGGGATGGTCGATTCGCCGTTCACGAGGTTCCTCCAGCGCGGGTGGCTTCGGGCCGCCGCCGACCAGTGCTCTGCGCAGCCGGTGGGGGCCATCTGCCGGGTTACCCATGCCTGCCCGGTGAACCATCTGTGTCTGCCGGGTGACAGGCAGATCCCGCGAAAGTCATCCGGCGGGAGTTCGACAGTGCCGGCACGTGCTGGGTGAGCGCGCCGCAGCCCCCTCACCGCCTTCGGCCCCGGGATGAACGTCGACACCGCCGTCCTGGCCGTTCCCGCCCCCCGACGGCGAAGCACAGCTGTGAACGGGATGCCCGCCGACACGAGGCCACTCCTTCTGGGCATCACCGTGCTCCTGACCGTCCGACACCGCATCAGGGCCGTCGGTTGTTCCTTCCGCCTCACCAACTATTGACGGCGCCCTTGCCGTCCTCCGCTACTGAGCGCGGGCGCCGCATCGGCGCGAGGCGGCCAGGTACCGGGATCGCAGCACTGATCGGGACGACCGAAAGCCGGCCACGACAACAGCGATGCCCATGGTCCTGCTGTCTGTCCATGGCTGGCGTGGTCTTATCCGTCGATGCACCTCCCGGCAGGACGGCAGGCTGCGCCGTGTAAGCGGATTGCCTCCTCGCGGCAGATCCGCGATTTTGTGAGCACGGTGGCTGAGGCGGCGTACGCCGTCGGTGCAGCCCAGTGCGTTGACGCCTTCTGCGACCGCGGTGCCCTGTTCGCGGAGAGCCAGGTCCGACCCGGCACACACGCAGTGAAGGCCCGGTGCATACCGGGCCTTCACGTTTGAGTAGCGGGGACAGGATTTGAACCTGCGACCTCTGGGTTATGAGCCCAGCGAGCTACCGAGCTGCTCCACCCCGCGTCGGTACCGTGAACTGTACGGCACCGATCGGAATCGACCCAATCGACTTTCGCCTGTGCTCGGAGCGGGCTTCGCCGCCCTCGTCGCCGACCGCGCGGCCCTGACCGCGACCCGCACCTTCTTCACTTCCGGCCGCCCCCTCGACCCGGACGACCCGCTGGCCGAGGAGAACCTGCGCCCCTCGCTCGACGCGGCGGGCTGGGCACCGACCTGTTACGAGGACGCGCCCCGGCAGTTCCTGGCCCGCGCCGTGCGCATCGGATGACGTCCACACCCTTCGGGCCAAGACGGAGTTGGTATGCCGCAGCTGACGGGTGACACGGACTACGCGCTGGTCGGTGCCGGATACTCCCGCATACGCCGCCCCGATCCGCGTATCGCGGCCCGGGTGCACGCCGCCCTCGGAGACGCCCGCACAGTGGTGAACGTCAGTGCGGGCACCGGCTCATACGGACCGTCCGACCGGCACGTCCTGCCCGTCGAGCCGTCGGCGGCGATGCGCGCCCAGCGCCCGGCGCACCTGGCACCGGCGATCCACGGTGTCGCCCAGCACCTGCCGTTCGAGGACGACTCGGTGGACGCCGCCATGGCCATGGTGACCGTCCACCAGTGGCCGGATCCGGTGGCCGGGCTGCGCGAGATGCGCCGTGTCGCGCGCGGACCGGTGGCCGTGCTGACCTTCGACCGTGCCGAGCTGGGACGGCTGTGGCTGATGGACCACGTTCCCGAACTCCAGCGCGCGGAGGCCGCCCGCTACCCGGCGATCGACACCATCACCGACGCACTCGGCCCGGACACGAGGTTCACGCCGTGCCTGTCCCCGCCGACTGCGCCGACGGCTTCACCGAGGCGTACTACGCCCGCCCCGAGCCCTTCCTGGACCCGGCCGTCCGCCTCGCCCAGTCCGCATGGGGCTTCCTCGAACCGGGCGTCGCGGAACGCGCGATGGAGGTACTGGCCTCCGGAGCCCGGGACGAGAAGTACGGGCAGCTGCGCACCCAGCCCCAGTTCCACGGCGCGATCCGGTTGATCGTGAGCCCAGGCCGCCTCACCGCCCCTTCCGGCCGCGGATGAGCGGACGGGAGCACGCCGGCAACCCGACGTGCCGTCAGAGGCAAAGCGGCAGGCTGACCGGCATGACCGTCCTCACCGCAGACGCAGAACCGGTGACCACCACCTCGTACCGCGACGTGCCGGGGGCGCGCACCCGCGACCTGGCCCACACCGCCCCGGCACCCCTGCCCGCCCGGCACGTCCCCCTCGCCGGGGCGGCCGGACTGACGCTGGCCGACGGCGGGCTGCGCACGGACCAGCCACTGCCCGGCTTCGACACCGCGGCCATGGACGGCTACGCAGTCGGCCCCGGCCCCGGTCCCTGGCGGCTGCTCGGTGCGGTGCGCGCGGGCACCGCCTGGACGAACCGCCGGGTGTCTCAGGGCCACAGCAGCTCGCGCCGCCAGCCCGCGCCGGGTGTGTCCCTGCGGTAGACCAGCCGGTGGTGGACCCGGTCGACGCTCGCCTCCCAGAACTCCACCTCGGTGGGGGTGACGGCGTACAGCGTCCAGGTCGGCGTACACGGCACCTCCTCCCCGTAGCGGGAGTCGAGGCGTTCGAACTCGGCGAGGCGGCCCGCCGGTCCGGGAGAGGGCCGGGCCGGTGCAGGTGAGCGGCGAGCCGGGAGCCGCGGCCCCGTTCGGCGAAGTCGTCCTCGGAGGCGGCACGGCCCTGGTCGGCCGCGGTCCCCACGATCCGTATCTGCCACCCCACGAGGGGCCAGTGGAAGTGGGCCGCCACGTGTGGATTCGCCGCGATGTCGAGGCCCTTGCGGCTGTCGGACGGGGTCGCGAAGTACAGGTGCTCGTCGTCGATGTCCTTGACGATCAGGACCCTGCTGGAGGGAACCCCCGACGCGTCGACCGTGCACAGGCTCATGGCGTGCGGTTCCAGCTGTCCGGCCGCGGCCGCCGCGAAAATCCACTCACCGATCGCGGGCAGTGGGTTGTCCGGGACACCGTCCTGCTCGAAGCGGGCTGCGGCCGCACCCACACCCTCGAACACCGGAATCGACCTGAGTCTGTCACGCATCGTCCCGTTCACGTGCTCGAAGCCCGCCTCTCCACGCGTTCTATTCGGTTGCCCGCCAAGGATGGGCAACCATACGTTCGCGACCATGGCTGATGACGAACTCACGCGTGCCGCACGGCTGCTGGACGCCCAGGGGAAGGCCGCACGGCTCTTCACGGAGATCGAGGAGCACGGGCTCATCGCGCCGGGCGAGAGCGAGCGGGCGGTCAGCGACCGCGTCCGGGACCTGGCGAATGAGCTGTTCGGCACGACCCGGCACTGGCACAAGCGGATCGTGCGGTCCGGGCCGAACACGCTCAAGCCGTACCGGGAGAACCCGCCGGACCGCGCGATCGGCACGGACGACATCGTCTTCGCCGACTTCGGGCCGATCTTCGAGGAATACGAGGCCGACTTCGGGCGGACGTTCGTCCTGGGCGACGACCCGGTCAAGCACCGGCTGGCCGGCGACCTGCCGAACGTGTTCGCGGCCGGCAAGCGCTTCTTCGAGGCCGATCCCGACATCACCGGCGCTCGCCTGCACGCCGAGGTTGAGCGGCTGGCCAAGGAGGCCGGGTGGAAGCTGGGCGGCTGGCACGCCGGGCACCTGGTGGGCGAGTTCCCGCACGAGTGGATCGACGGCGCGGACACGGAGTCGTACATCACTCCCGCCAACGACACCCCGCTGCGGCGCACCGACAAGGCCGGCCGTCGCTGCCACTGGATCCTGGAAATCCATCTCATTGACGACGAGCGGGAGTTCGGCGGCTTCCACGAGGAACTGCTCACCCTCGGCTGAACCGGTTACGGGCAGAGTTTCAGGCCTCGCATCCACGGTTCCTAGCCCCGTCCGCCCCATCGGCAGCCGACCGGCGCCCGCCCCACCGCCGCACGGTCTCCGGACTCACCCTCAGCAAGCGCGCGGCCTGCCCGCGAGTGGCTCGACCGCGCCGCCTCCACCCGCTGAGCACACCCGTGCCCCCCAGCGAAAGGCGCCCGTTGACCGACTTCAAGCGGCTGCATGAGGACCTGGTGTGGTTCGAGACCAAGCTGTGGAACACCCTGGACACCGGCTGCGCGCGGACTACGGCCTGCCCTCACCGGGTTCCTGGGCATGCGGTTCCTCGCCCGGCACCCTGGGTGCAGGACCCACGACATCGTCCAGGAATTCGCCATCACGGCCGGCGGCACCACCAAGGTGGTGGACCGTATCGAGGCGGCCGGATACTGCCGGCGTCACCCGCACCCGGACGACCGGCGCTCCATGCTCATCGAGCTGCCACCAGGCGTGCGGGACTTGGTGAGCGGGGCTGTCAAGGTCTTCGAAGTCGAGCTGCGAAGACAGATCGGATCGGCGGCCTCCGAATCGGCCCGGCGCAGTTCGCCGAGACACTGAGCACGTTGCAGGCCGCTCTTTCCCCGAACGGCGTCCAGTGACCTGGACGCTTGACCCGTTTCGCCTCGGTCGCAGACAGGAGCAGCGCTGCCCGCATGGGCAGCCAAGCGAGCAGCCCGCACTGGACGGCCTGCGATCCGCCCGCGCAGCCGCCGTCTTGACTCCGCGCACGCGCCGGTGCGGCGGTTAACTCGGTGTCTGTCAGTGCCAGTGGCGAGCGGACGAGGAAGCAGGCCCTCCTCACGTCTTGCGGTAGCAGTTGGTCACCGGTCCGGGCAAAGTCTTCCGAGAGTGATCGGACGATGCTTATGTGACGGTACTGGTGGGAAGGTTGCGCAGCGCCGTCCCCGGCGGGGGTCTGACTCATGAGATCTATGACCGAAGTGTCCAGTCACAGGCGTGTCGACTGCCGGTGCGGGATGGTGCCTGCTGTCACCGAGCCACAGGGCGTGTCCCTATAGGGGCCTTGCCGACGATCAGGCGCCATCACGGTTCAGACCGCCCGAGCGGGCCGGTGCCATCCACCCAGCACGTCACCACGCGGGAGGCGAACCACCATGACGACCAGAGAGCGCAGCACCCCCTCCAGCACGGATCCTCCCAATCGGGGCGAGGTCGTCCTGGGCGTGGACACGCACGGCGAGGTTCACGTCGCAGCCGTGGTCTCCCCGCTGGGGAAGGTCCTGGGCACCGAGTCCTTTCCGGCGACGGCGGCCGGCTACCGCCGACTGCTCGTCTGGGCCCGTAAGCGGGGGGCGGTGCGCCGTGCCGGAGTGGAGGGCACCGGCACCTTCGGAGCGGGCCTGTCCCGCTACCTGCTCGCCCAGCACGTCCAGGTGTACGAAGTGAACCGGCCCGACCGCTCGGCCCGCCGGCTGCTCGGGAAGTCGGACCCGCTCGACGCTCAGGCCGCCGCGCGGGCCGTGCTCAGCGGTCGTGCCCGGGCCCGGGCCAAGTCCGGCGACGGTCCGGTGCACAGCGCCCGGATCTTCAAGCTCGCCAAAGACTCCGCGGTCAAGGCCCGTACCCAGGCGATCAACCAGCTCAAAGCCGTCCTGGTCATCGCCGATCCCGCACTGCGGGAACGACTGTCCAGCCTCGGCAACCGCGAGCTGTTCCGCACCTGCGCACGCCTCGGGCCAGACGACAGCGAAGACGGCGAGAACGCGGTGGCCCAGGCCACCCATATGACCCTGAGAATGCTCGCGGAGCGTATCGAACAGCTCACCGGGCAGATCAATGAGCTGAACCAACGCCTGACCCAGCTCGTCGAACACCACGCCCCACAGCTACTCGTACCGGTGGGTATCGGCCCGGACAGCGCCGTCACTCTCCTGATCACCATGGGGGACAACCCCGAGCGACTGAACACCGAGGCGTCCTTTGCTGCCCTTTGCGGAGTCAGTCCCATCGAGTACTCCTCCGGCCGGCGGAGCACGCGCCGGCTCAACCACGGCGGAGACCGCCAGGCCAACGCTGCCCTGCACCGCATCGTGTTCACCCGCCTGCGCCACGACCCGCGCACCCAGGCGTACTACGAACGCCGTACCCAGGAGGGCAAGACCCGACGTGAGATCATCCGATGCCTCAAGCGATATGCAGCCCGCGAGGTCTTCAACCTGGTCAGACCGGTTTCCCACATCCCCGCGTTATAGGGGCGTCCGCGAGGCTCCACCGAGGTCCGTCCTGCCGGGACTCTGCGCGGATCCGTGAGACGGCGAAGCCGCATCGGAGCACTCCGGTGCGGCTCCTGTGTCGAGATCGAACGCGCTGGCTGCGCGCGATGGTCGGTGACTCGTACGGTCCGCGTGCCTGTGACTCTCTCGGGTGTCCGATTTGCGATCGCACCCGCTCATCCGTCCGTACGAGGGGTGCGGCCCCTCCCAGTGCGACCGGGTCAGTGAGTGCGGGAGGCCGGATCGGCTGGCTGGCCACCGGCAGCTGAACTGGGATGGTTCCACTCCAGTCTGTAGTGCGCGCCAGGCGACGAGCCTGGCTACGTCTGGCTTTATGCGCTTCACGCTTCTCCCAAGTTTCGACGAATGGGCCTGATGCAGGTTCGGGTGACAGGTGCAGTCACGCGGCTTGGAGGGCCGGCGTGGTCATGACGGTCTCGAATTCGATGGGGGTCAGCCGGCCGATTGAGGCTTGTCTGCGGCGCCGGTGGTAGGTCCGCTCGATCCAGGTCACGATCGCGATCCGGAGTTCTTCGCGGGTGGCCCAGACACGGCGGTCGAGGACGTTCTTCTGCAGCAGGCTGAAGAATGACTCCATGGCCGCGTTGTCGCCGGCAGCTCCGACTCTCCCTATCGACCCGGCCATCCGGTGGCGGTTGAGCGCCCGGACGAACTTCCGGGAGCGGAACTGCGATCCGCGATCGCTGTGCAGAATGCAGCCGTCGACGTCTCCACGCCGGGTCACGGCGTTGTCGAGGGCGGTCACGGCCAGGCGGGACTTCATCCGCTCGTCGATGGAGTAGCCCACGATCCTATTGCTGAAGGCGTCCTTGATCGCGCAGAGGTAGAGCTTGCCTTGGCCGGTGGCGTGCTCGGTGATGTCGGCGAGCCACAGCCGGTTCGCACCGGTCGCGGTGAAGTCACGGCGGACGAGGTCGTCGTGCACCGGCGGGCCAGCCTTCTTGCCCTTGCCGCGCTTCTTGCCGAACACGCTCCACCAGCGGTTGTCCCGGCAGATCCGCCATGCAGTCCGGTCCGCCATCACGGCTCCGGAGCCGCGCGCCTCGTCGGCCAGGAAGCGGTAGCCGAACTCCGGGTCGTCACGGTGCGCGTCGAACAGCGCGTTCGCGCGATACGCCTCCTCCAGCATGGCGTCGGACACCGGCTGGTCCAGCCAGCGGTAGTAGGGCTGTCTGGCGAGCTTCAGCACCCGGCACGCGACCGTGACGGGCACCCCGTCCCCGGCCAGCTCCTTCACGAGCGGGTAGATCCTTTTCCCGGCAGATGGGCCTGCGACAGGTAGGCCGCGGCCCTGCGCAGGACCTCGTTCTCCTGCTCCAGCAGCTTGATCCGCCGACGCGCTTGCCGAAGCTCGGCGCTCTCCTGGCTGGTCGTTCCGGGCTTGGTCCCGTCGTCGATGTCCGCGCGACGCATCCACTTCCACAACGTCATCGGATGGACTCCGAAGTCGGTGGCCACCTGCTCGACTGTCACACCCGGCCCGCGGTTCCTCGCGACCCGCACAACGTCCTGGCGGAACTCCTCCGGATAGGGCTTGGGCACAGCGACATCCTTCCCACCTACCCCACAGGGCAAGCCAGTTCAGATGTCACCCGATCGTGCGGCAGACCCCAGGCTCATTGTCTAGATGCGGGTTCCCTGCCAGGCAGGTCTCATGCCGTGACAGGACAGGCTTGTGGAGCGATCCGCGCGCTTCCACGGCAGAACGGAGGCCGGCCCGTGAATGGGCCGGACCCCAGCAGGCGGGCACTGCCGAGGGAAGGACATTCGTGTATTTGTCCGGATGTGTTTGCGATGGAGGGTCGGAAAGGGCCAGAGTCGGAGGGGGGACAGGAGGTGACCGTGACCGTTCTCGCGATGTTTCTTCTCATCATCGGGGCGCTTCTGATACTGCTTGGGACGGTCCTGGTCGTCGTCGGGGTCCTCGTGATCCTCATGGGGATGGCCCTGATCGCCGTTGCGGCCTTCCTGCTGATCCGGAGAGTGCTGGGCCGCCGACAGTAGAAATGGCAAGGCCGAGGGGGTGTCTGTGCGTCCGGTCAGGCGGTGCTGTGGTGTGACCTGCGCCCGAGGTGAGGCCGGAGAGGCGGGACCGGATGAGGCCCAACGCGTCGAGCTGCCGTTGGCGCCTGGCTAGGCTGCGGTTTCTGTGATGAGGACGGCGGTGGTGGCCGGGCCGGATGTGTCGGTGGTGGCTGCGTCGGCTACGGCGGCCCGGACGGCGCGGGCGGCACACCCGCCGACCGTTACGCTCCCGACCGCTGGCCGACCGCGACATCCGGGCCGTCGCCCGCGCCTTCCCAGCGCTGTGCGTCCTCACGCTCGCCCTGCCGCTCGCGGTGGGCTGGGCCATCGGCGGTACGTGGCTCAACCGCCTGCTGTGGGCGGGACCTGTGCGCACCGCGCTTTTTGCTTGCGCGCAATGACCGCGTTCGGCTCCGCGCACAGTTCGTGCTCTTGTGATGCTCACGGGACGCTGGATTTGCGATTGCGCCCATCAATGAGGGGAGCCGTGAGGCGGCGCAGCAGTTGCGTTTCACCGGATCACCGCAGCCGGGCACCGGGACAGGGCTCTGGAGTACGCCGCCGGCGCCGGTGCGTCATGCTGGGGCGCTGCCGATACGGGCTCGCCGCAGTGGCGCTCCTGCTCGGTGGAGGCTGGTGAGTGCTTGCCGGTAGGAGGCGATCAGTCCGGTTTCCAGGTAGTCGACTCCCAGGTCCTGGCAGTAGTGGCGGACGAGGGGCCGGGCCTTGCGCAGGTGGGGGCTGGGCATGCTGGGGAACAGGTGGTGTTCGATCTGGTGGTTCAGGCCGCCCAGGGCGAGGTCGGTGAACCAGCTGCCGCGTACGTTGCGTGCGGTGAGGACCTGGCGGCGCAGGAAGTCGGGGCGGTCGTTGCCGGTCAGGATCGGCATGCCCTTGTGGTTGGGGGCGAACAGACAACCGAGGTAGAGGCCGAACAGGCACTGGTGGACGGCCAGGAACGCGATCGCCATGCCGGGTGGGAGGACGAGGAACACTGCGGTCAGGTAGGCGGCGGTGTGCCCGTAGAGCAGCGTGCCGTCCAGGGCGCGGTTCTTCAGGGCGCGGTTGCCAAGTGCTCGCGCGCTGGAGACATGAAGGTTGACCCCTTCGAGCAGGAGCAGGGGAAAGAAGAGGAACGCCTGCCGGCGGCCGAGGAGCCTCGGCAGTCCGGTCGAGGCGCGGGCCTGGTCCTGGGACCACACGAGCAGGTCGGGGGCGATGTCGGGGTCGAGGTCCTCGTGGTTGGGGTTGGCGTGGTGGCGGGTGTGCTTGTCCTGCCACCATCCGTAGCCCATCCCGATCGCGGCCCCTGCGATGCGGCCGGCCGTCTCGCTGGGCCGGCGCCGGCGGAAGACCTGGCGGTGGGCGACGTCGTGGGCGAGCAGAGCCACCTGGCCGAACATCATGGCGAGGAACGCGGCGACCGCCAGGGTCCACCAGCCGGCGCCGATGACGACGAACGCCCCCCAGCCCCCGGCGTAGGCGACGGCCACGGCGATGGACCGGACCATGTAGTAGCCGGGGCGCCGGTTCATCAGGCCGGCCTCGGCTATCTTCTTGGACAGGCGGGCGAAATCACTGCCGCCTGCGGGGGGAGGCGGGCGACGGGGAGGGGTGTGCGCGGTCATGCTGTCGGCGTGTCCTTCCCGGTTGACGGGCCGCATCCGGTCGGGCGGTGTACGCCGGATGCGATGCCGTAGCCGGGTACCCGCATTCCTGCCTTCGGACCGGCACCCTGGTGCTCGTCGGTCGGAGCCTGCGGATGTCGCCGGGCTTTGACGTCGTGAGATCCTCCCCGGAGGGTGGCCGCTGTCGATGAACCTGCCGCGCTGGCAATCGGGGCGAAGCGGCATGAAAGGGGTATAAGACACTAGCCTCGGGCCATGGTGACGCGTACCCGGCTGTATCACGACGGCACTCTGGTCCTGGAGGACTTTCCCGTCAGTGACGTCCCTGCGCATCTCGCTGATCCGGGGTCGGTCCTGTGGCTGGACCTGCACCGGCCCGGAGCCGCTGAACTCACCATGCTCGGTCAGGAGTTCGGCATCCACGAACTGGCTCTGGAGGATGCCGCCCAGCGTGGACAGCGGCCGAAACTCGACCGCTATCGCACCCACGAGTTCCTCAGCGCCTATGCCGTGGCCGTCAGCCCGGACGGTGCGCAGCTGACGTACAGCGAGATCGCCGTATTCCTCACCGGCCAGGCCATGATCACCGTCCGCAAGGACGACGGCCTCGACATCGAGGACGTCGTCGCCCGCTGGGACGAGAGCCCGGATCTGGCCGGCCACGGCGTCGGATTCCTGCTGCACGGCCTGCTCGACCATCTCGTGGACGGACACTTCGCCGCCGTCCAGCAACTGGACGACGGCATCGAGGAGCTGGAGGGCCTGCTCTTCGCGGCCGGGCGCCGTGAGATCGAAGCCGTGCAGCGCCGGGTCTTCGCACTGCGCAAATCGCTCGTCCGGCTGCGCCGCGTCGTGCTTCCGATGCGCGAGGTGGTCAACGGGCTCATGCGCCCCGGCCTGCACCTGATCACCGACCCTCTCGTCCCGTACTACCAGGACGTCTACGACCACGTGCTGCGTGCGACCGAGTGGACGGAATCACTGCGGGACCTGGTGGCCTCGGTCATGGAGACGAACCTCTCGGTCCAGGCCAACAGCATGAATCTGATCATGAAGAAGGTGACGAGCTGGGCCGCGATCATCGCCGTTCCCACCGCGATCACCGGCTACTACGGCCAGAACCTCCCCTATCCCGGTTTCGGCCACGAGTCGGGCTTCATCACCTCCGCCGCCGTCATCGTGCTCCTGTCCGCATTGCTGTATCTGACGTTCAAGCGCAAGGACTGGCTCTGACCGGCATCGGCACCGGCGACCAGGTCCCGAAGGCAGGAAACTACCTGGTCATGGCGGGCTTTTCGGGCCGGTGAGCGGAGTAGTGTGAAGACACCGGGAGTTTTTCGCGCACCGGCTCCGCTGCGGGTGCCGTTTCCGGTGATCGACAGCACCGGGCCGCACCCACGAGCCCGGGGACAGGTCCGCGCCATGGCCGTGACCATTGACCGTACGACATCGAGCAGGCGCACGCCGTCGCCGGCGGCCCGGCTGTCCCTGAGACCCGCGCCGGGCGGGCTGGACGGCATGTGGTGGCCTCGCTCCCGTGCCCTCACCCGTGAGCTGCCCACCCTGACGGCCGCACTGGGCGATCTCTGGGGTCGTATCACGGGTGTCACCGTGCACCCGGCCTACTGGCCCGTCCTGCCGCACTGGGTGTCCGACGCCGGGCGCACCGTGCGGGTGGACTGGTCCACCGAGGAGCAGGATCCGCACAGACTCACTCTCTTCTCCGCTGACGGCCACCGGGACGTGCTGGTGATTCCGCCGGAAACCGGTGCTGACGCCGCCGCGCAGCTGATGGCCGGCGACGGCATCGATGTCCCGGCCCGGGAGCAAGCGGCAGACAGGATCGATGCACGAAACAGGGAGGAAGCCTGGGAGACCGACGGCGGAGCAGGTCGCCCGTCGTCCCTGCCCCGGCCCATCGGCTCGGCGGGGCCTTCGCCCGCCGGTCGGCGGAGGTGAGATCCCGTGCTCGTCATCGCCGTGGCCGTGCTGGTCGTCCTGATCGCCGTCGGAGTCGTTCTGATCCACCAGCTCAACGGTCAGCACGACGAACGGATCGCTGCCTTCCACTACAGCGATGTTCTGCCGGGGGTCGGGCGTCGGCCCCGGAGGCGCCGTCGGTCGACGGTGGACGCGAGCGTTGCGATGCGCCCCACCGCGACGGCTGCCGCGGATGACATCGACTTCGGCCCGACGGACGGCAGAGGAAGGCGCGTCATGGCGATATTGCGAGACCGGAAGGCGTACCGCGAGAGGATCATGCAGGCTCTGTACCAAGCCGCCGAGGGCAATCGCCTCCTGGGCGTCGATGGGGCGAAGCTCCGCACCGACCTCGGCATCCCTGAGCAGGACATGGCCGCTGCCTGCATGTACCTGGCGGGCGAAGGCTGGGTCGTCGTGGACTGGGGGAGGGGCAACACGCCCGCGATGATCACGCTGACGCACCAGGGGATCCGGCAGATGGAGACGGAAGAGGAAGGGCGTGGCTGAGCCGCCGCGTCGCGTTCTCGGACCGAAGCGAACCTTCGCAAGGATCCTTCATGTCGGATTAGTCCCTTTGGCGTAACGTGGAAAGTGGGTCGGCGCACGCTCACGTGCAATGACCCGGAAGGGCGGCTCCGGCGGGTATACGCCGGAGCCGTTGCCCGTCTCCGTAACCGCGCCGTGCGGTGAGGTGCTCGCGCGAGCGTCGTGCGGAGTACGGTGAGCGAGCAGGGTCGTAGGCGGTCGCATGCTCTGCGGTCGCACTGACCTTTACGACGGGCGGACATCATGGCCGACTCGGACACCTCCGATCATCTCCCCCGGCTCCTGCCGGACGCCGTTCACCGGTCCGTGAGACCGGGGACGGCCCTGCTGAGGCTGGAGACGACGCACGCGCGCGAGGGAATACTGGACGGCGCATGGTGGCCGCGGTCCCGGGACATAGGTGCCGAGCTCCCCTCGCTGATCTCCGCGTTGACCGAGCACCTCGGGCCCATCACCCGGGTCGGTCTGGACGGGAGCGCCTGGGACGGACTGCCGACCCGGGTGATGGTCGACGGCCGTGTCGTCCACATCGATTCCTTCCCGGTCGGTGACGGCACCGTCCTCGTCACCCGGGGCGACCGGGACCATTTCTCCCTGATGCTGGTCCCTCCGGGCACGTCGCCCGACGCGGCACGCGCCGCGATGGCCAGGGCCGTACGGGCCGACAACGTCACCGAGGCCGGACAGATCCTCATCGATACGGGCGGCGACACGCCTCCTACGCCGCTCTGACACGTTCGTCGCGGATCGACTCACTCCCCGTCGGCATGGACCCTAAATGCGGGCGAACTTCTCGGTCTGCTGGGCGAATTCCTGGGCCGTGGCGGCGCTGACCGTGGGCTTGGTGTCGCGGATCATGTCCAGGTAGTCGTCGGTGGTGGGGGTGGTCCGGGTTCCGGTGTCGAAGGTGCGCTCGAACTGGGCCTGGGAGACGGTTCGCGCAGCGTGGGCGATGTCGGCGGGGGTGAACCCCTCGCTGGCGGAAGCGAGTACCGCGCTGTCGGCCTGCGCCCCCGCTCGGGCCAGGTAGCTCTCCCACAGTGCGGTCCTGGCGGTGTGGTCGGGAGGGCCGATCGGGAGGACGTAGTCGAAGCGGCCGTGGCGTAGGAACGCGGAGTCGAGCGTGGTCACGTTGTTCGTGGCACAGACGAGCAGCCGCCCGTCCTGGCTACGGAACCGGACGATCGCTTTGAGCAGTTCGTTGACGACGCCGACAGCGGTCGCGTCCGCGCCGCCGCGTTCGCCGGCGATCTCCTCGACCTCGTCGATGAAGACGAGGACGCGGTCGAGCCGGGCGATCTCGTCGAAGCGCCGGTTGAGCCCGGTCGCCAGGCCGTACTCGGCGGCCAGACGGGCGGGGAACAGTTCGAGGAAAGGCCATCCCAGGCGGCTGGCGATCGCGTGCGCGAACGTGCTCTTGCCGGTCCCGGGTGGGCCGAACAGCATCACCGCCCGTGGCAGTTCCACTCCGTGCTGGGCGGCCAGTTCGGGATGGGCCAGCGGCAGGACCAGGCGCCGCTCGATGAGCCGCTTCTCCCGTTGCATCCCCGCGACCTTCTGCCACAGTCCCCCTGGCGGCAGCTCCGCTCCGAGCGAGGACAGTGTGCCGGCCGACTGCGGGGTCACCGGCCCGCGCTTTTCGAAGAACACCAGTCCGGGGCGGGCGCCGAAGTCGCAGTTGCGCAGGGCGGTGGCACCGGTCTCGCCCTCGGGCAGGACGGCGTGCACCGCTCGGACGCCGGCGGCGAAGAGCCGTTGCTCAAGGGCGGTGACCAGGGCGCTGCCCAGCCCGTGCTGCCGCCAGCCGGGCGCCAGGCAGATGCGCAGGATCCATGCCCGTTCGCCCTCTAGCCTGCTCACCGCGGCGCCGATCAGCACGTCGTCGGCCGTGGCCACCACAGCCGGGTGGCGGGTCTGGAGAGCCGTCACGGCGTCCGAGAGCGGGAAGAGCGGCGGCTCCTCGGT
The DNA here is from genome assembly GCF_042891955.1 of Streptomyces sp. NPDC001843. Lineage (NCBI taxonomy): Bacteria > Bacillati > Actinomycetota > Actinomycetes > Kitasatosporales > Streptomycetaceae > Streptomyces > Streptomyces sp. NPDC001843. Next base: position 375,158 of record NZ_JBIATQ010000005.1, read on the forward strand.
CGTGCCGCTCTGCATGTCGACACGGATCACCGCTTCGAGATCGTCCTCGGTGTAGTCCCTGACCCGCCAACCCGTCATGATCAGCTCCGCGTGTTCGGCCGTACCCCCATCATCAGCCGGTGCCCGGAGGACGCGCGCGACAGGCGACGGTCACGAATCCTCCCTGGTGCCACGGATCGCTCGGGCCGTAGTCGGCTTCACGCCGCGGTGCCGGGCGCGCTGCCTGCCGGGCTGAGGGACTTGTCGGTGCGGCCGGTGCCGGCCGGTGGCGCTGCCGCGGCGGGTGCGGCGGCAGCGGTTTCCCGGGCGAGGAAGGAGCCGAGCTCGCCGATCGTGCTCATGAGGGGGGCCGGGAAGACGACGGTGGTGTTCTGGTCGACACCGATCTCCACCAGGCTCTGGAGATTGCGCAGTTGAAGCGCCAGAGGGTGGGCCATCATGGTGTCCGAGGCGTCGCCGAGCGCGGCTGCGGCCAGGGACTCGCCCTCCGCGTTGATGATCTTCGCTCGCTTCTCCCGCTCGGCCTCGGCCTGGCGGGCCATGGCGCGCTTCATGGTGTCGGGCAGCTGGATGTCCTTGAGCTCGACCAGCGTGACCTGCACACCCCAGTCGACGGTGGTGACGTCGAGGATCTGGCGGATGTCCAGGTTGATACGGTCCGTCTCCGACAGCGTCTCGTCGAGCGTGTGCCGGCCGACGACCTTCCGCAGGGTGGTCTGGGCGATCTGGTTGATCGCCGCGTTGACGTTCTCCACGGCGACGACCGACTTCACGGCGTCGACGACCCGGAAGTAGGCGACCGCCGACACGTCCACGCTCACGTTGTCCCGGGTGATGATGCCCTGGGACTGGATCGGCATGGTGACGACCCGCAGCGACACCCGGTGCAGGGTGTCGACGAACGGGATGATGAACCGCAGCCCCGGGGAGCGTGTTCCGACGAGTCGGCCGAAGCGGAACAGCACTCCCTTCTCGTACTGCTTGACGACCTTCACGGACAGGGCGAGGGCCAGGACGGCCAGAAGACCGATCACGACGATGAGAACGATCAGGGCTTGCATGTACTGCTCCTCGGGACGAGGACCACGTGGGGCGGGGATCCGCCGGTCGAGACCCCTGCATGTGCCTGCGCCGGCTCGCGGAGGCAGGGCCGAAGCCCAGGAAGGCACCGGTCGTGGCGGCCGTCTCACATGCCGATGACCAGGCGACTGGCGCGATCCGTCCGTGCCGGAACGGCCGCTGAGGCGGGGCCGTCCTCCCCGTACTTCCCTGCCTCGTCGGGTTCGAGTGGCCGGTCGGCGGCGGAGACGGCGTGCCGGGTCTCGTCCGCGGCCATGAGAGCGCTTGCGGTCAGCGGTGGGCCGTCGTAGTCGGACGCGGCCGCCATCAGGCGGGCCGCCGACTCCGTCTCGGTCTCGGGCGGGATGACCAGCAGGTCCCAGCGGCCGGTGCCGTAGGAGAGCAGCAGCAGCTTGTGCGGGTCGATCTCCGGGGTGAACCATCCGACCTTGACGACATGACCGCCCACGGGGATCTCGTGCGGGATGACCGGCCAGTACTTCGGGTTGACGGCGATGCGGGTGATGCGGCCCCACAGAGGGTCCAGCACATCGGTCAGTGCGGGCAGCTCGCTCAGCAGGTCCCGGGAGCGGGGCCACCAGGCACCGTCCAGGAGGCCGCGCGACGGGCCGTCGGTCTTCAGCGCGAGACGCGCGGCCGGGGCTGCGACGGGCTCGTGGTGTGGCAGGAGTTGGTGCAAGGTCGCCGACATGATGCGGACCCGTCTCCGGGCCGCCTTGGCGGCGACCCGGGTTTCGTCTCTCGCCGAGAACGACCCGGCGTGGAAGCCGGTGTGCGAAATGCCCTCGGTGCTGTCCACGGTACTCCGCACACGCCGGGGCGGTTGTGGAGACGCCGCCGCATTCGGTGAAGCGGCTGTCGATACCGGCGGCAGTGGGCCGAGGGCGCCGGGGCCCTTCGTATGCCGGCTCCCGGACCGGTCTCACGCCCGACGGCCCGCATGCCCCGGCCCAGCACTCCCCTGGCTCTGTGACGTGTGTCGTTCCGTTCAGCCCGTCACTCCCCGCCAGTCCGCCGGGCCTCGGCGAGGAGTATCCTGGTGATTACCGAGAGCATCTCGTACACCGGCTTCCACGCCGGGTCGTTCTCGGCGATTCATGGCAACCGGGCCGGCCGTGACCGGCCCGGGGTTGGGTCCGCGTCATGACCGCGACCATTCCGTTCACACCCGCAGTCGGAGACCGGGCCCCTTCTTCGTCACCGCTCCGACTCACGCTGGCGCGGGCCGGCGCCCCTCCGGCCCTGATCGACGGTGCCTGGTGGCCCCGTTCGCGCAACCTGACGGAGGAGCTCCCGGCGCTCGTCGAATGTCTCGACCCGCTGTGGGGGCGGATCACCCGGATAGCGGTGAGCCGCACGTTGTGGCCGGTCATCCCGGGTGAAGTGCCCGCGCACGGCCACATGGTGCGCGTCGGCTGGTCCAACGCCGGGCAGGACCCGCACAAGCTGTTGCTGCTGTCCCACACCTTCGGCCGCTGGGACCTGCTGGTGATCCCACCGGAGACAGCCCCGGCCACCGCAGCCCGGCTCATGGCCACGGCCACCGACCCGTCGCGGAGCCTCACGGCGACCGGCCTGATCCATGAGGCCGAACGTTTCCGGGCCGCGGCAGAGGCAGCGGCCGACTCGGACTCGCTCCGGGAGGCGGTCTGGGACTCCGAAGGCGGACACGACGCCCCCCACCCCGCCTCACGCACTCCTGACGGACCGGTCACCCGTCACGTGCCCACCGCGGCAGCAGGAGTGTGAGAGATCGGCGGTGGGGGAAAGGCTGCGTGCCGTCGGCCTTTCCTTGGGGGTGGGAGGCCGGCTCACTCCGGGAGGGCGAGGTCGTCGGTGGCGGTCCCGCACCATTCGATCAGCAGGAGCGTCGCATCGTCCGTCGTGATCCCGCCCCGCGCCCGTTGCAGCGTGTGGGAGAGGGAGCGCGCCACCGTCCGGATCTGCTGGGCCGTGGGCTCAAGGCGGTTCACCCACCCGATGAGCTGCTCCTCACCGAATTCCTCACCGCCGACATCGCGCTCCTCTATCAGTCCGTCGGTGAAGCACAGGATCCGGTCGCCGGGCATGAGAGCCACTTCACTGATCCGGGGCTCGTGACCGCCGAAACCGACGGGCAGCGTCGTCGGGCCCTCCAGCCGTCGTACGACACGGTGTCCACGGATCAACAGAGGAGCGGGATGTCCGGCGTTGACCCACTGAAGCCTGCCCGTTGCCGTGTTGAGCCGCATCATCTGAGCGGTCACGAAGTGGTCGGGGCCGAACTGATCGGCGACGGCCCGGTCCATGAACGTATAGATCTCCGACAGGCCGACGCTGCTGCGCCGGGCATGCCGGTAGGCTCCGATGACCACCGTGGCCATCGTGGCGGCGTCCAGTCCGTGGCCCATCGCGTCGACCATGGCCACATGCAGGACATCGCCGTTGAGGGCGTAGTCGAAGCTGTCGCCGGCCACGTCGTAGGCGGGTTCCAGCATCCCGGCCAGCTCGACCCGGGGCGTGGACATCGCCAGCGGTGGCAGCAGCGACCACTGGATCTCCGCCGCCACACTCATCGGTTCTCTGCGCCGCAGCCGGAAGAACAGATCGGTGTAACCGTGCTTGGTCACCAGCATGTCGGCCACGAGTGAGGCGAGCCTGCGCAGCAGCCGTCGCTCGTCGTCCTGGAGACGGTCCAGGGTGACGGCCATGACGCCCACCTGGTCGCCACCGTCCAGCAGGGGCAGATAGACCCGCACACCGTCGGCCTGCGAAACCTCGACGGGACGCGCTTCCCGGAAGGCGCGTCCGGCGTCGGAGCCGTCGATCGGCTGCGGTTCCCCGGCCGCCAGCCCGTCGCCCGGCAGGGGGACGAGCCACACCTGGCCGTAGTCCTGCAGGAAGATAGAGGTCTCGCGGCCGTCGAGCCTGCCGATCTGCCGTGCGACGAGCGGACCGAGCTGGTGCGGCGGCAACTCGTGCCCCTGGTCCAGCAGGACTCCCAGAAACTCCTCCCCGAAGCACTCCGACCGGGTGGAGCCTTCCGCGGGTCCTTGCCGCTCACCGCCCGTCATCGCCGTGGCCCCGGGGGACGTTCGGGCGGATCCTCACGAAGGTGCTGTGCATACGAACTCCCGACGGAGACTCACCGGCCGACGCGGTGGGGAACTTCCGCCCGGACCGTGGGGGCCGATCCACCGACTCCCCAACGAGTCGGCCGTGCGCTCGTGCGGCGAGGACCGGCACAACGGCCACCGGGCGCCCCGCGTCCGAGCCGCGGCGGCTGGCCGGCACCGGCGGCGGCCTCAGGCGGATCGACCTCTTCGCCGTCGCCGTCCGCCGCCGCGAACATCTTGGTGGGGTCCGCGCCGTCTGCCGGCCTGCCCGCAGCATGGATGACTGCCCTGCAGGGCGGTGATCCCGCCTACCAGTAGTGGCGTCGGCCGGCGACGGCGTGTCCCATCGCGCCGAGGATCCACAGGATGGCTCCGACGACCAGCAGGATGATCCCGATGGTCCACAGGATGGACAGGCCGGTGAGGAAGCCGACGACGAGCAGAATGACGCCCAGGATGATCATGATGTCTCCTTCGGGGGGTGGTGCCGGCGCGCCCGCGAACTGCTATGGGCCGCAAGGGCGTCGGCGGGAACGGCCGATCTCCTCCTTACTCCACACGGTGTGGTCCGTGGCGGCTGACCTGTAGGCGGACCTCGGCGGGCATGTAGATGAGGCCGGTGGACCGACGCGCGGTGCCGATCGGGCCTTCGCACAGGGCACCGAGAGTGGCGCCGGGCGTGCCCTCGGGGGTGAGGGTGAGGTCAATGCGGGTGCGGTGGCGGGCCGGTCGGCCGGTGATGACTACGGCCGCATGGCCTACCCCTGGCAGGGCGCCGGCTTCGTTCGCGATCGCTTCGCTGAGTGCGCGGTCGCGCAGTTCGACGCCTTCCTGCGGGGGTGTGCCGCCGACGGGCAGTGAGCCGGGGCGGTGTCGGCTCAGCTGGGCGAGCAGCCACCACAGGGCGAGCAGGGCGGTGAGGACGAGGGCGGCGATGACCGCGGGCCACCACCACCAGCCCTGGCTGCTCCAGCGTGCCCGGTCGGCGGAGCCGAGCAGGACGTCGGCCGGGGTGGTCAGGGGCCAGCCGGCGGGTGGGGCCAGATCGTGCCGCCGGTAGAGGTCGAGCCCGGCGAAGAGGATGAGCAGTCCGCCGCCGAGGAAAACCAGTCCGGCGAGGGCCAGCAGGGTGCGGTTGAGGGCGGATCGCGGCGTCATGGCGGGCTCCGGTGCTCCGGGTTTGTGTCAGCGGGTGCGTCGCCGCGTCCGTACGGCGATGCGGGGAGGACGGGCGAGGGCGAGCCGGTCGCGCTCCTCGTCGAGGACGGCGGTGAGGTCGTCCTTCACCTGTCGGGGGTCTCGGAAGCGGACGTCCGCGCGGGCTTTGATGCGGTGGCGGCCCACCATGACGTGCGCCGCGCCGACTCCGGGGACCCGCATGGCGGCGTCGCGCAGCAGGACGGCGGCGCTGTTGCGGTCCACGAAGGCCCGCAATCGCGGGCAGCCGGCGGGTGAGCGCAGGGGCAGCCAGCGTCGCTGACCGGGGGTGAGGGCCAGGACGATCAGCCAGACGCCGACGGCGGCGGCCACGGCGGCCCCCGTCAGCATCCACACGTCGTCCACCGGGCGGGTCGCCAGTTCGTCGGCCAGGTGCCGCCGCCAGGCCGCCGCCGGACGTCCCACCCGTACGGCGACGACGTCGACGAGCGCCGCGACCGCGGCCACGAGGATCACCGCGGCGACCATCGCCGCCGTGACGCGGCGCGCGGACCACTTGCGATGTGTTCGGTGTCCTCCTTCGCGCTCACCGGCTGTGAGGTCGGAGGTGGACACGTCGCGTTCGGGAGGGTCGGGCTCCTTCGTCAGCGGCACTGCGGCACGGTGCCCGGACGACGCGGAGCCGCGGCCCGGGGGATGTGGACCGGATGTCATCACGATCGCCCTTCCTGCACGGCTGACCCGGGCCGCCCGGCCGCTCACCGGACCCGCCCCCGGCTCGAGTCGGTGGCGGTCACCAGCCGCCGGACGGTGAGGAGGACCTCTCCCACTCGCAGCCCGGTCAGCTGGGCGACCCGTTCGGCGACGTCCCGCTGGATCCGCTCGCAGACACGCGGGATGTCGGTGGGGTAGGGCAGGTCCATGGTCAGATGCAGGCGCACCGATCCGGTACGGACGGCGGCGGAGGCGTGGGGTGCCGCAGGTCCGCCCCGATCGGGCGGTACCGCGGCGCGCCGCGCCTGCGCCGCGCGCGCGGCCTGCGCGGCGATACGGGCGACCACCCTGTCCGGGATGACGGTGGCGCCCCGCTCGGCCGGGGGCGGCAGCCCGGCGGCCGGCGCCGGCGGGCCCGACCCCTCACCGGGGGAACCGGGCTGGGTCTTCACCGCTGCCTCCGTGTCCGGAGGTCCAGGTCGCCCTGTACGACGAGGCCGACGATCAGCCCCGCCGCGCCCAGGACCAGCACCAGCAGAAACGCCCAGAAGCCGCCGAAGTAGCCGGCGAAGCCGAGGGCCATGCCGGCCGCGAGTCCCGTCGTTGCTGTGTTCATCTCGCACTCACCCGTCTCGCGAGCGTCCCTCTCGCCGTGATCATCCGCTCGGGCCCGAGGACACGGCGGTGCTCCTGGCAGCGGTCACCTCACGCGGCCCTCGTTCGGTTCGGTCTGTTCCTCCTCGTCGTCAGGCAGATGGACGTCGTCGACGGCGATGTTCACCTCGACGACCTCCAGGCCCGTCATCCGCTCCACGGCGCTGATGACGTTGGTGCGTACGCCGCCCGCGACGTCGACGATGGAGACGCCGTACTCGACGACGACGTCCAGGTCCACCGCGGCCTGCCGTTCCCCGACCTCGACCTTGACGCCGCGGGTGACCGCTCCGCCTCCGCCTCCGCCTGCGCCGGGGACGCGTTCGCGCATGGCGCCGAAGGCGCGGGCCATCCCCGCGCCCAGGCTGTGGATGCCCGGTACCTCGCGGGCGGCCATGCCCGCGATCTTGGCCACCACACCGTCCGCGATGGTGGTCCTGCCCCGTGTCTCGGCCGGAGCCCCGGCCCCGGTGCGGCCCTTGAGCGCGCTCACGTCCGCTTCGGGCCGGCTGCCCCCGCCGACGCTGGTGATGTTGTCCGTCATGGCGGTCGCCTCGATCGGTCGGCCGGACACCGGAATGGTGCCCGTCGAACGTTGGACATACCGGGCGGCACAATCCTCACGCGTCTGGCATGTGATGTGCGTCACAACTCGTATCAGGGGTACACGATCGTTCCGAGCCTGCGTGGGAGCGTCATGATCGAACGCACTGCTTCCCCACGACTGGGGTGCGACCTGCCCGACCGCCTGCTGGCGGTACGGGCGGCCGAGGGGGACGAGGACTCCTTCGCCGTTCTCGTCCAGCGGCACAGCCGGTCCCTCCTGACCCTGGCCCGTTGCATGCTGGGCAACCCCCAGGACGCAGAAGAGGCCGTTCAGGACGCCTTCGTCAGCGCCTGGCGCCACCTGCCGGAATACCGCCACAGGGCGGAGTTCCACACCTGGATGTACCGGATCACCGTCAACCGCTGCCAGACCATGTGCCACCGACGGCCGCCGCCTCTTTCCCTGGACACCGTCGCCGAACCCGCGGCGGGCGACGCGTGGAGCCAGCCCGCCCGGACCGCCGAGGAGGACGCGGCCATGGCCGCCCTGTTCCGCGCGCTCGCCGAGCTGGACGCCGGACAGCGGGTCTGCTGGATCCTGAGGGAGGTGCAGGGCCTGCCCTACAAGGAGATAGCGCACGTGACGCGTACCGACGAGCAGACGGTACGCGGCAGACTGTTCAGGGCACGCCGATCCCTGCAGGAGGCGATGGGCTCATGGCGCTAGACGACCCGCACACGCGGCCTCCCGAACCGCCCGGAGCCGACGGGCCCCGCAACGGCTGGGCCGCCGCCGACGTGTCCCCGATCGCAGGCGACGAGGTACTGCCCTGCGGCCGCCTGCTCAGCCGGGTCTGGGAACAGGCGCGGGACGCACCACCGGCCGCGGACCCGCACCCGGTGTCCTGTCCATACTGCCGAGAGGCGGTCGAGGGACTGGCCACGGTGAACGCGGCCGCCCGGACGCTGCGCGACGAGGACCCTCCGGGCCTGCACGCACTCGCCGACCGGGTCATGGACGTCGTCAGGGCAGAGGTCCGGTTCGGGCGGCTGCTGCCCCTGGCCGACCCCGACCGGGACCTGCGGATCGCCGAGAGCGCCGCGGCGAAGGTGCTGAGGCGGGCCGCGGACACGGTCCCCGGTGCCAGGGCCGCGACCTGCCGGCTCGTACCCGAGGGCAACGGCACCGACGTGCGGGTGACCATGACTCTGGCCGCCGCCCTCGACCGCCCGCTGCCCGACCGGGTCCACCAGGTACGCCGAACGGTCCTCCACTCGGCCGGACAGGACCTGGGGCTTACGGTGACAGCCGTCGACATCACCGTGGCCGACGTTCTGGAACCGGGGCCGACCCCAGGTCCCCGCCTCCCGACGGGCGGTGGCGCATGATGACCGCCACCGGCACCACCGCGCTCCTCGGCGTCGCGGCCGAGGCAGCCCTCGCGGTTCCTGGCGTGGCCGCCCTGCAACCCCGCCTCGCCCGGCGCCTCGCGGCAGCCGCCGCGCCCACCCGGGCGGACACCACGCCACCCGAGGCCGGCATACGGGCCGACCGGGCGCCGGACGGGGCGGGATGGCACATCGAGGTGCGCTGCGTTTTGACGGAGGGTCGGCGGGCGCTGGACATCGCCCGAAACATCCACGACCGGGTGACAGCCGCCCTCGTCACCCACCTCGCCACCCACGCTGCCGCGGAGCCGGTCACCGTCGCGGTCACGGTGACCGGTGTCGCCGCCTGGCGCGACGCGGCATGAGCGGCGGCGCGAGCACAGGCCCCACGAACCGTCGTTCGGCAAGCTGGTTTCCCAGGGCGGAAGCGGCCGCGGGGCCACCAGGCGGGCAGGTGGTCGCCATGGACGAGGATGACGCGGACGCGGCGCTGCGAGCGGCGCTCGACCAGCTGGCGTTCGCCACCCGGAGCGCGGCGGCGCTGTCGAGCACGCTGGACGCAGTCGAGGGGCTCAGACGGGTGTGCCGCGTGCTGGTGCCGGAACTGGCCGACTGGTCCGCGGCCGGTCTGGTGGACGAGGACGGCGCCGCCGAGCGGGTCTGTTTGACCCCGACGCGGCCCTGACCGGCCTGACGGGACCGTTGCCGCCGGTGCCGGAGACGGCGACGGGCCCGCTGTCCCGGGTGCTTCGCGGCGCCGGCCCGCTCCTGTTGTCGGCCGGGCGGCTGCCGGCCGCGCAGGAGGCGTCCGATCCGCTGCACACGGCAACCACGCAACCGTTCGCGCGACTCGGGGGAGACTCCGTGATCGTGGGGCCCTTGCGGGCACGCCGGCGAGTGCTCCGGAGCGTGCGTCATCAGCGACCGCCGGTAAGTCTGGCGTGCGACGTTTTGGTCAGATGGGTTCGGGGACGCGTTGAGCGGAGGTCGCGTCGCGTGCGGGTTCGGAAGTGAGCTGGCATTCAACCGTCCGCCCGCCCTGCCGTCCGGCTCGGAACGCGGGCGGCAGAGCTGTGCTGCGTTCAGATGGACCGTGCGGTGGCCAGTGCCTTGTCCAGGGAGGTGCGGATCTCATCGGGCAGCTGTTCGCTGTGTACCCACTCCACGATCAGTTCGGAGACCTGCCGCAGTTTTGTATTGGTGTGCTGTGAGACCTCTCGTAGCAGTTGGAAGCCCTGCTCGGGACGCAGGCCACCGAGGGTGATGACCACACCGATCGCTTGGTCCACCACGGTGTGGGAGACGACGGCCTCCTGCAGCTGACCGATTTCCGTCTGCAACTCGCTGATCTTGTTCAGGAGCGGTGTCCGTGCCGGAACCAAGTGCCCCTCGAGCCGCATCGGGGTGCCGTTCGAAGAGTCTTCCATCATGGTCACATCCCAGACCTCGGGTTTCCCGTCCGGGTCGCCGGTGCCGTACGGAATTGCGAGGACGACAGTTCGACTATTACCCCAGGTTGCCGTTTTCGTGCATCCCGTTCCACGGCGCGCAGCGGCCGTTGGAGCGGAGCTCACTCAGGTTTCAACTCGGCCATGACGGTGGGCCCTGCCCTGCGACGATCAGTACCGCTCGGATCGAGGGATGTTCCGTCCATGGTCGCGGTGCCTGCGGGCGCGCCTGATCGGGCGAAGGACTGCTCGACCACCAGACGCCGGGGCAGGATCACGAGGCCGGGTGGTGTCGTCCTGGCTCGGCTGACCGTCTTCAGAGTCGGTTCGAGGCTCCCCGGTGCCGACGCGGACGGCCGTGCGTTCGGAGTGCATCAACCGCAGCCGGAAAAAGACGTCCTGATCGTGGCGTCCCAGAGCATCCCCTCCTCCCGGGGTTCTGCGCACGACCGGTCGCGGCTCCGATTGAGCGCCTGTCGGACATCGCGGCAGGCATTCGGGTGCGGGGGACTCGGGAGGGGGACCCGGAGGTGGGCCGCGTTCAGCAGCGCATCCATGGGGCCGGCTCGACTCAGGCTCCTCCGGTTCAGCCAACGAGCCGGGGGAGCCGCTGACGTGACCGCAGTGACGGCGCCCCGCGATGGCGCCCATGGCCCCGCCGTTGGTGTGGCGGGTGGCGACGGGGAGTTCCACGCACGATCTGTGCCATCGTGACCCGGGAGGTGCCCTCGTCCCGCGGGAGCGCTGCCCGCTGTTGTGGGCGCTGGCCGGGAGGCGTGCGGCACGCGGGGACGACGACAGGTGCCTGCGTGGTGACGGACGGCTGGTCCCGACGTGCTCGGTCAGACTCTGGAGGTGGACGAGGCCCTCGCCCGGTTGAGCCGCAGCCTTGCTCCCCGCCTCACCGACCGGGCCGCGGTGGACCTGCGGTCGGCTCCCGTCCGGCTGGGGCGACAAGTTGCCCTGGCCGCTTTCAGGCCCTGTCCGCAGTTTCGTGAATCCCCAGGTCAGCGGGGGGAACGACGGGCACAGCGCCCACGGCGTGGTGAGGTTCTGTTCGGCAAAAAGGCGTTCCGGAGCAGCCGCCCTGGCGCCCGCGTACGGCCACCTGGTCGTGTCGGTGCCCGCCAGGCGCAACAAGTCGAAGGCGGAAGCGCACCGGTTCGCAGAATCTCGGCCCTGCGTGGAGGGGAACTCGCGTGTTGGCCGGTGATCTCGGCGATATCGCGGACGGGTTAGAGCATGCACCATGTCCGGCTCCGGGTGCCGCTGGCCTGTTTTATCGATCTTGGCCTGGGGCTCCCTTGGAGACCGCTGATAGATTCCTGCGGTGAGCGAGCAACTGCCCAGCGGCGGGATTGAACTGTCACCCGGCGAGATCGACGCCCTCCACGTCAAGTGGTCGTCTTGCTGGACCCCGAGTGAGGTTGCGCAGCAGTTGGCCGGGATCGGCACGCCCTGGTACGTGGCCGCGGGCTGGGCGCTGGACCTCTTCCGTGGCAGGCAAACGCGCGCTCATGGGGACATCGAGATCGCGATTCCGGCCGCGCGCTTTCCTGAGGTCCGCTACCGCTTCCCCGGATACGTCTTCGACGCGGTAGGCAGTGGCCGGATCTGGGAGGACGCCATACCGGAGGTGCTGGCCGCCGTACATCAGACTTGGCTCCGCGATCCGGCCACCGGCAACTACCTGCTCGACGTGTTCCGCGAACCGCACGACGGCGACACCTGGATCTGCCGACGAGATGAGAGGATCCGGCTTCCCTACAGCGACGTCATCCACCGCACCCGAGACGGCATCCCGTATCTGGCGCCCGAACTGGTCCTGCTGTTCAAGGCAAAGCACGCCCGTCGCAAAGATCAATCAGACTTCAACGCGACCGTCCCACACATGTCCCCGGCTCAGCGCGAGACCCTGGCCGAGCTACTCGACCGCGTACACCCGGGGCACCCCTGGATTGCGGATCTGTAGCTGGCTCCCCGAGGAAGCCAGTCTGCGCCGATCTCCTCGGCCAGGGCGTCGGCCTGCTCGACTGCTCCCGCCGCCTCAACCTGGCCCTGAAAACCGTCAAACGCTACGCCCGCATGCCCGAACCCCAGGCCCTGCGCATCGCCCCGCCTACCGGCCCACCCTCGTCGACCCCTACCGCGAGCACCTGCGCCGGCGCCGTGCCAAAGATCCCGCCGTCCCGGTCACCCACCTCCTTGAAGAAATCCGGGAGTTGGGCTACACCGGCAGCGCCAATCTGCTGGTCCGCTACGTCAACCAGGGCCGCGCCGAAGGCGACCGCCCGTCACCACCCCACGTCACGCCAGCCGCCTCCTGCTCACCGATCCCGAAAACCTGCGCCCGAAGGAAACGGCCCTGCTGGAGAAGATCTCTGCGGCCTGCCCGGAGATGACCGCACTCGCCGATCTCGTACGCGGCTTCGCCACCCTGCTGAAACCAGCCGAGGGCAACGACGTGAAACTCATCGGATGGATCACGACCGCCCGGGCCATCGGCCTGCCTCACGTGCGCAGCTTCACCAATGGTCTCGAATCGACCGGGCCGCCGTGAACGCCGGCCTCACCCTGCCCTACCACAACGGCCGCACAGAAGGCGTCAACACCCGCACCAAGAGGATCATGCGACAGATGCACGGACGCGCCGGATTCCACCTCCTCCGCCACCGCATCCTCCTGCCCTGACGGCTACTCCGCGTTACCATCGACTACGGGCCAGAGCCGTTAAGGTTGACACACCCTCTGGGGGCTGCTGTCAGAGCCGGTCTCCGCAGTGGCCGGCGAGACCCGCCGACGGGCGGCCGGGAACCGTACCGCGCGGCAGACGAGGGGCCAGACTCCTTGCGGGGCGAACCGCACGATCAGGACCAGCAGGAGACCTTCGATGACCAGGGACAGCGTCTGCTGGTCCTGGAGCAGACGGGTCAGCCCGTAGTAGACGACACCCACGCCGACGACAGGTCCGAGCACGGTGCCCGCGCCGCCGACCACGGACATCAGGACGGCGTTCAGGCTCCAGTTGACGCTGGCCACGCCGTCTGGGGAGATGACGACAAACTGGAAGGCGATCACTGCTCCGGCCAGCCCCGTGAGCGCGCTGGTGGGGACCAGTGCGGCGAGCCGGTGCCAGTAGACGGACACACCGAGGCCCGCAGCGGCCGGCTCGTTGTCGCGTACGGCGGTGAGCCGCAGTCCGAAGGCGCTGTGCCGGACGTAGAGCGTGAGCGCCATGGCCAGGGCGGTGACGAGGACCGTGATCTGGTACAGGTTGCCGCCGCTGGGGATCCGCTCCGTGGGGAGAGTGAGGCCGCTGGCACCGCCGGCCCAGTTCCAGTTGCTGAGCAGGGCCTGGATGGCGATGGAGACGGCCAGGGTGCCCACGGCGAAGTAGTCGCCGCGCAGCCGCAGCAGCGGTACGGCGAGCAGCAGGGCGAGCAGTGCCGCGCCGACGCCCGCGCCGAGGAAAGCGACGGGCCAGGGCAGGCCGGTGTGGACCAGGGTCAGGGCGGTGGTGTAGCCGCCGGTCGCCATGAACGCGGCGGCGCCGAGGGAGATCTGGCCGCTGAAGCCAGCGAGGACGTTCCAGGCCTGGGTGATGGTCAGATACGTCAGCAGGGTGACGCTCAGGTCCAGCTGTCCCAGGGAGAGCGCCGGGGCGAGCGCAAAAGCGGCGACGGTGAGGGCCGCGAGGGAGGCCGCGGGCCACAGGGCCTTCGATGCGCCTGTTGGGACGGACGGGGTTTTCATCCGGTGGCCGCCTTTCGGAACAGGCCCTGGGGGCGTACGGCGAGGACGAGGAAGAAGGCGAGGTAGACGACGACGTCGCGCATGCCGCCGCCGAACAGCTGGACACTGGCCGACTGCAGGACGCCGAGAGCGATGCCGGCGAGGAGGACCCCGCCGACGCTGCCGATGCCGGCCAGGGCCATCACGGCCATGCCGGTCAGCAGCAGTGGCAGCCCGCTGGTGGGAGTGAAGCTCTGGGCGACGCCGGTCAGGACTCCTCCGGCTGCGGCCAGGGCCGCGGCTCCGGCGAAGGTCATGGCGTACACCGTCGACACGTTGATGCCGAGCACGGCGGCGGTGGCCGGGTCTGCCGAGGCCGCCCGGACCGCGCTTCCGGCACGCGTACGGGTCAGGACGAGGTGGGTGGCGGCGCACAGGACGGTGGTCAGCGCGAAGGCAATGAGATAGATCGTCTGGATCCGCAGGCCGAGGACGGAGATGCCCGAGTCGGCGTAGGAGGCGGGCAGACTCTTGGGGTGGGTGCCGAACACGCCCTGGAACAGTGCCTGGGCGAGCAGGGACAGCCCGAAGGTGCCCACCAGCGGCGCGCTCTTGTCCCCTCTCAGGAGAGGGGTGAGCAGATACCGCTGGAGGGGATAGGCGATCAGGGCGACGCCCGCCATGGCGAGGGGCAGGGCCAGCAACGGGTCCCAGCCGGAGTCCACCACCAGCAGGGATGCCAAGTAGGCGCCAGCGATGACGAGTTCGCCGTGGGCCAGGTTCATCAGGCCCAGTACGCCGAACACCAGGGAGATGCCTAGTCCGATCAGGGCGTAGAGGCCGCCGGAGAGGATACCGGCGGCCAGGACGTCGAGGGTCACGATGTGCTCCGTTCGTTCACGCTCGTGGCGGGTCGTGGCGCGCTCATGCCGGGCCTCAGCCGAGCCCGGTCAGCGAGGCGAGCGGGGAACCGCCCTTGGCCGGCCAGACCTGCTTGATGGCGCCGCCTTCCCATTGACCGATGAAGGTGGGGGTCACGCTCTTGTTGTCCACGAACTTCACGGGGCCCTGCGCGGAGACGGTGGTGCTCTTGGCCAGTGCCTTGTTGATGGCGTCGGCGTCGGTGCTTCCGGCGGACTTGATGGCGTCCAGGAGGATGGTCGCCTCGTGCAGTCCGAGGGCGACCGAGCCGAGGTCGGTGAGGTTGGTGTACTTCTTGCCGTACTTGCTGACGATGAGGTTCGTCTCCGGCAGGCCGGCCGTGTCGGACCAGTTCAGCTGGACGAGGGTGCCGTCGCCGAGCTTGCCGAGGGAGCCCCAGCCGGGCGTCTGCGCGCACTGCACGCCGACGGCGACCTTGGGCTTGTAGGCCAGGGCTTTCATCTGCTTCCACATCGCGAAGCAGTCCGGAGGGGCCATGGCTGCGATCAGCACCTGCGCGTGCGAGGACTTCCCGGCCTTGATGACGTCGGAGAAGTCGGTGGTGCCGGTGGGGACGGCCTTGGTGGCGGCGATGGTGAAACCGGCCTTCGTGCCGGTGGCACCCCACAGCTTGCCGGTGGATATGCCCTGTGCGTCATTGTTGGTGACGATCAGCGTCTTCTTGTCGGTCTTGGCCCCGGTGGCGACGGTGTAGAAGTCTTTGGCCCCGTCGGCGAGTGACTGGAAGGAGTCCCAGGTGTAGCCCTTGCCCTTGGGCAACAGCTCGACGGGGAGGGCGCCCATCACCAGCGGCACCTTCAGCGCGTCGGCCTGGCCCTGCATGTCGATGTTCTGTTGGCAGCACGAGCCCAGCAGCCCCACGACGTGGTCCGTGAGCGCCAGGGAACGCACCTGCTGGACCATGGTGTTGGTGTCAGTGCGGTTGTCGAGCACCTTCAGCTCGACCTTCCGCTTCTTGCCGCCCACTTCCAGGCCGCCCTCGGCGTTCACCTTCTGCACGGCCAGGAGGTAGCCGTCGCGGATCTGGTTG
This sequence comes from Streptomyces sp. NPDC001843, assembly GCF_042891955.1. Taxonomy (NCBI): domain Bacteria; kingdom Bacillati; phylum Actinomycetota; class Actinomycetes; order Kitasatosporales; family Streptomycetaceae; genus Streptomyces; species Streptomyces sp. NPDC001843. The sequence goes on from NZ_JBIATQ010000005.1 coordinate 390,946, forward strand.
AGGACGGTGGTGCCGGACAGCGAGATGCTGGTCCCGATGACGATGGGGCCGCCGTCGTCGTTCTTGCCGCCGCTGCTGCTCGAGGCGTTGCCCGCACAGCCCGCGGTCGCGGCTAGCAGTGCGGCCGCGCCGAGTGCGTGGATGCGGCGGGTGGTGGATCTGATCACGAGAGGTCTCCTTCGGATGCGCTGAGCGGATGGGGAGCGGAGGGGACGGGGGGTGGGGAGGAGCCGGCGGCGGATGCGTCGTCGGCGGTGCCGAAGTAGGCGGCGTCCAGGGCCTGGTCGCTGAGCAGGGCCTCGGGGCTGCCGCTGTAGGAGACACGTCCGCGGGAGAGCACGACGGCGTGGTCGGCGATGCCCAGCGCCCGCTTGACGTTCTGCTCCACCAGCACGATCGCGACGCCCTGGGAGTTGATCTCGGCCAGCGCCCTGTACAGGGCGTCGATGGCCACCGGTGCGAGCCCGAGCGAGATCTCGTCGCAGATCAGCACCTGAGGGTCGGCCATGAGGGCCCGTCCCACGGCCAGCATCTGCTGCTGGCCGCCGGACATGGTCCCGGCCGGCTGGTCGGCGCGTTCGGCCAGCACCGGGAAGATCGCGTGGACACGCTCCATACGACCGCGTACCTCATCCCTGGCCAGTGCCAGCGGGGCACCGAGCATCAGGTTCTCGGCGACGGTGAGGCCGGTGAAGATACGGCGGCCTTCCTGGCAGTGGGCGATGCCCAGGCGCGCCCGGTGGTGGGTGGCCATGCCGGTGATGTCCTGGCCGAGGGCGTGCACGGATCCCGACCTCGCCTCGACGGCGCCCATGATCGTGGCGCACAGAGTCGACTTGCCGGCCCCGTTGGCACCCAGCACGGTCACAATCTGCCCGGCCTGGACGCGCACCGAGAAGTCCCGCAGTGCGAGCATGTCGCCGTAACCGGCGCTGACCGATTCGAGAGCGAGTACAACAGCGGCATCCGATGCCGTGGGGGTGGCCGCACGTCGGGCGGCAGGCGTCCGCGTCTCGTCGCCGTCGCCGAGGTAAACGGCACGCACTTCCTCGTTGGCGGCGATCTCGGCGGGTGCGCCCTCGGCCATGGGGCGGCCCCAGTTGAGGACCAAGACACGGTCGACGAGTTCTCGTACCACCCGCTCGATGTGCTCGACCAGAAGCACGGTGATGCCCTGGGCGTGGACCTGGCGGATCAGGTCGATCGCCTCGTCCAGCTCGCGGCCGACGAGCCCCGCCGCGACCTCGTCGAACATGAGCAACCGGGGACGGGTGGCCAGGGCCCGCGCCACCTCCAGTCGCTTCAGGTCCAGGACCCGCAGGGAGTCAGCGGGACGGGACGCCTTGGTGTCCAGTCGGCACTGAGCGAGGATCTCGTCGATCTCGTCGGAGTGCAGGTGCGGTCGGCCCGCCATGGCTCCGATGCGTACGTTGTCCCGGACGGTCAGTCCGTGGAAGGGCCGCGGGACCTGGTGGGCCAGCGCGACACCGGTGCGGGTGATGCGGTGCACCGGCATCCGGTCCAGTCGCTGCTTTCCCAGCCAGACCTCGCCCTCGGTCGGGCGGTGAACTCCGGAGATCAGTTTGAGCAGTGTGCTCTTGCCCGCGCCGTTGGGACCGATGACAGCGACTGCCTCTCCGGACGCCACCGAGAGGTCGACGCCGTCGAGAGCCGTGACACCGCCGAAACGCTTGGCGAGTCCTCGCACCTGAAGAGGGGCTCCGGGCGAGGTGCCTCGCAGGGTTGCGGACGAGGCTGCGGTACGAGGTTCGGCCCCTGGCGGGGACGACACATCGGCATCGCCACCCCCGGCGTGGGGGGTCGTCTCAGCATCCAGTCTGTTCATGCCGTGACTCCTCACCGCCGCGCCGGGAATGCCCCCGATGTCACGCGGCGAGTGGTTGACCGTAACTTCCGCGAAGCGTACGGTCCCTCATGTCGAAACGCTAGTCCTAATTTACGGGACATTCAGAAGAGGTGCGTCACCACCACCGAGGGTCGCGATGTAGGGTCGGCAGGCAGCGCATCGGCGCCGTAACGGGCCGCCGACTGGCCGACGGATCCGACAGACGGTCCGGGGTGCTGGCTTCCAGGCCAAGGGATACCGGACGATAGACGCTTCGATCTGCGGCCGGCACGTCATCGCACGGCACAGGCGGTTATCCGGCACCACCCCCTGTGGGGGACACTGCGATCCCGCGCATCGCCAGAGGAGGCGACTCCCCGGTGGCCGCCAGAGCCTCTCATTGATGCTAGAGAGGTCCGGGTTATCAGGAGCAAGGTCCGGTCTTTCAGGATTACTTGCGAGCGCGCCCGCGGAACTCGCGCCTGGAGCGCCTCGCCAACCTGCGGCCCTCGCCTCAGGGGCGCGCCTCAGCCCTCGTGGTCGCGCAGCGCCTTCATGCCGCCGGCCCACCTCTTCGAACTCACCTTTACGGGTGGACGAATTCCGATGCAGCCGTCCCGCACATCGCTTGCCGCCGTCCGGCTGCCCCTCGTCCTGGCCGCGGGTGCGGCCGCTTCCTTCGCCGCCGCCGACGGTTCCGGCGGCACCTCGCAGCCGGCCGCCCAGGACAGCTCCGGGGGACGGCGTCGGTCAGACCTGGCCGGCCGACTACGGTGACGACACCGTCTTCGGTCACTTCGCCGCAGAGCTCACGTTCACTTCGGCGAGCCGGATGAACGGGAGGCTCACCGGGGCCGACTGACCTGGCCGAGGGATTCCCTGTACATGTCGGTGAAGGCTTCGTTGAGGCCCGGGCTCGCTTCGATGAGCTCGGTCATGCCGGGAAGGATGTCGCGGGTGTCGAAATAGGCGACACGGGAGTCCGACCCGACGGAGGCCGTGAACACGGTTTCGTACCCTCTCCGGTGCATCGCCTCCACCGCCTCGTCGAAGGCGGTCGTGGCGTAGCCGAAATGGTGGAAGCCGTATCCCCGTTGGGTGATCACGTCACGATGCACGGACGGCAGGTCGTCGACGGGCTGGATGAGTTCGTACTGCATGTGCCCGCCGAAACCGAGCGCCACGTGCGCGCGTGCCTGGGCGGGTTCACCCCGGTAGCGGGGATTCTCGCCCGCGAAGTCGCGCAGGACCGTCCACGGCCCGACCCGGAAGCTCTCGCTGAACCGAGCCATCGCCGCGTCGAGGTCCTCGACGACGAACGCCATCTGGATGAGGCCGTCGGTCGGTTGGCCGAAGTCGAACAACATGGCAAGTCCCTGATGAATCGTGAGCCGGCACAGTCGACCGGCTCCATGACGTATCGGAAGCGTGGTCCGCTCCCGGCCGCTGTCGCACCACTTCCCGCGCTGCGGGCGTGGTGGCAGGGGCACGCTCAGAACGGGCTGCCGCCCATGATCACCCGTTCCTCCGGCGGGATCGGGTCGAGACTCACGTGCACCTCCACGCAGGACGGCCGCCCGCTCTGCAGAGCCTTGGCGAGGGTGGGCGCGAGTTCGTCGAGTGTGCGGACCTGGTGGCCGTCCGCACCCAGCGCGATCGCGGCGGCGGCGTAGGAGCCGTTCTCCAGCCGGTTGTTGACCACCCTGTCCTTGCCGTGAATGATCTCCTGCGCATGCAGAGTGGCGCCCCACGCCCGGTTGTTGAGCACGACGACGACCGCTCCGAGCCCGGCGCGCACCATCGAGTCGAACTCGCCGAGGCTGTAGCCGACGGACCCGTCACCGGTCACGAGCACGACGTTCGTGTCACGAGCGGCCGCCTGTGCTCCCAGCGCTACTCCCATCCCGACTCCCATGGAGCCGAGATAGCCGTGGCAGAGGAACGCGGACACCGGCGTCTCGGAGATCGTCTCCGACAGCCAGAGGTAGGTGAGCGCGCCGTCGGCGACGACCACCGACGACTCGGGCACCGCCGCGGCGATGGCGCGTACCGTGTCGTACGGGTGGATGCGCTCGTCGTGGACGACCTGCGCGGCCACGGCCTCGCGCCGCCGCTGAAGATGCGCCCGCAGGGTGTTCCGCCAGCCCGCCAGATCCGGACCGGTGGCCTGCCCGGCCGCGAGTTCCCGGTTGAGATCCTGGAACACGGGCAGCGGATCTGCGGCGACCGACAGCGCGACCGGCTGCAGGAGTCCCAGCTCGCCACCGGAGGGATCGATCTGCACCACCCGCGCGCCGCGCGGGATCAGCGCACCCGAGCCGTGCGCAGTCGTGAGGCCGAACCGGAGCCCCGCCATGATCACCAGGTCGGGCTCTGCTCCGGACGGCAGCCCGTTCAGCCCCTGCAGCAGACCGAAGTTCACGGGGCTGAGCGTGATCGCGCCAAGGCCCTCGTAGTCCGACATCAGGGGTACGCCGAGTCGCTCGGCGAAGGCCCGTAGCTCGGCGTCGGCGCCGGATCTCGGCACCTCGGATCCGGCGATGATCACGGGCCGCCGGGCCTCCGACAGCATCCCGAGGATCTGCTGCGCCCCGGCCTGTGAGAGCCCGGGCCCATGATCGGCCCCGTTCAGGAGTTCCGTCGCCAGGTCGGGCAGGTCGATCTGCTCGGTCAGCACGTCCCAGGGGATGTCCACGAGCACCGGCCCGCGGGGCGCGGACAGCGCGGTGCGGATCGCGCGGGCCAGGATGCGGGGGATCAGCGACGCACGTGTCACCCGGTGCGCCCACTTGGTGACGGGCGTCGCGATGGCAACCTGGTCAAGGCCCGCCTGCAGGGTGTTGGTCTGGTCGTCGGCGAGCGGTCCGGACGCGGCGAGGTAGAGCACGGGAGTGCGGTCCAGGTGTGCGTTGGCCATCGACGTCACCGCGTTGGTGAACCCGCCGCCGGCAGTGAGCAACGCGACCCCGAGGGCATTGCGCACCCGGGCGTAGCCCTCCGCCGCATGGCCCGCGTTCATCTCGTGCCGCACGTCCACGATGGGCAGCCGATGGTCGAGCGCGGCTTGGTACACGGAGTCGATGTGCGCGCCGTTGATGCCGAACATCCGGTCGACACCGGCCTGTTGGAGGATACGGACGACGAGGTCGCCGCCGGTCACACGAGTCATGGATGCTGCTTCCTTTCCTGACGCCGGGCGTCAGACGCAGGTTTCGCCGCCGTCGACGGCCATGACATGGCCGGTGACGAAACTCGACTTCGGTGAAGCGAGCCAGTACGCGGCTTCGGCGACCTCCCGCGGCTCGGCCACGCGGCCGAGCGGGGTCCCGGCGGCGACGGCGGCGGCGTCGAGGTTCTCGTGTTCCTCCAGGTGCCGCAGCATTCCGGTGCGGGTGATGCCCGGGGCTATCGCGTTGACGCGGATCCCGTGCCGGCCGTGCTCGGCGGCCGCGGACCTGGTCAGCCCGACGATGCCGTGCTTGAAGGCGGAGTACGCGGCCCCGCCACCGGGGTTGCCCACCAGGCCGGCGACCGACGAGGTGTTCACGATCGCGCCGTGTCCCTGCCGCACCATGACGGCCAGCTCGTGCTTCATGCACAGCCAGACGCCACGCAGGTTCACCGCCTCGGACAGCTCCCAGCTGTCGCTGCTGAGCTGCTCGATCGGGCCGACCGGCGGCGCGATGCCCGCGTTGTTGAACGCGGCGTTCAGGGCACCGTAGGTGTCGACCGCCGTGGCCACCATGTTCTCGACCTCTTTCTCGACCGAGACGTCCACCTGGACGAAGACGGCCTTGCCGCCGGCCGCGGTGATGGTGGCGACGGTGTCCGCGCCGGATTCGGAGCGGTCTGCCGCGACGACGGAGGCACCGCGCTCGGCGAACAGCTCCGCCGCCGCCCGCCCGATGCCCGAGCCGGCACCGGTCACGAGCACGACCGAGCCCTCCATGTCGTGCGTCGTCACTGTCGGGCCTCCGCCGCGGTCAGGATCTCGTCGTAGATGGGGTTGGCGAGGACCGTCCTCTCCACCGCGGCACGGCGCGGGTCCCCCTGGTCGGTGGGGACCGATGCGAGGATCGCGTCGAACCGGCGGGCGAGCAGTTCCCGATGCTCGGCATGCGTCAGCACGTAGAGCCTTTCCTCTCGGATCGCTTGCAGGACCCGCTCGCCGACTTCCCGCGGCTGAATCGCCGTCTCGTGCAGATCGGCCTCCGCGGTGGCGCCCGGCGCGTGCGGCCGCGGCTCGCCGGGGGGTGGCGGTCCCTTGTGGATGTTGGTTCGGACGATTCCCGGCGTCAGGACGGAGACGTTCACCGGGGTGTCCCAAAGTTCGGCTGCCAGCGCCTCCATCAGCCCCACCACACCGAATTTCGCGGCCACGTAGAGCGCTCCGGGTGTGCCCAGCAGACCGCCGATCGACGCGGTCGAGACGATGTGCCCGGGGCGGCCGGAGGCCAGCATGCGCGGCAGGAAGGTCCGTATGCCGTTGAAGACGCCCGTGAGGTTGATGTCGAGCACCCAGTCCCACTGTTCGAACGTCGCCTCGGCCACCGGTGCGAGGAATCCGACGCCCGCGTTGTTGACCAGCACGTCCACGCCGCCGTAGCCACGGTCGAGTCGGTCGGCGAGGGCGGCGAACGCCTCCCGGTCGCGTACGTCGAGCTCGATGGCCTCGGCCTTGCCGATGCGCGCGAGCTCGCGTTGCGCGCTCTGAAGCGTCTCCGGGACGACTCCGCAGATGATGACGTTCATTCCGGCGTGGCACAGCGACTGTGCCACGCCGAGACCGATCCCGCTGTCTCCGCCGGTGATGAAGGCGGTCTTGCCCGCGAGGTCTCGCATGGCCGTCAGTCGTTGCCGCGGTGGACGGCGATGGCGCGGTCCAGGGTGGCGTGGTCGGCCCAGCTGCCGTGGAAGCCGAAGGGCACTCGGCTGGGGAGCTTGACCCGGGCCAGCGGGGTGCGGCGCAGGTCGGCGGCGTCGTGGATCAGCAGTTCGCTGAGGTTGGTGCTGCGATTCCACCACAGGGAGAGCAGGTAGCCGTCGTCCTCGGCGCGGGCGTTCTCGCGGGCGACGAAGACCGGTTCGCCGGGGCTGGTGAGGCCGTCCGGGCCTTCGACGACCGTGGTGCGGTCCAGGAGGTAGTCGTGGCGGGCCAGTCCGTCGGACATGATGTCGTCGGCCAGGCCGCGAGTGGTGACGAAGTAGCCGTAGCGGTTGGGGCGGCCCGTGTACGCGTCGTTGATCTTGGGGAACTCCCCGAGGACGCCGCTGATCATCTCCTCGGTGGCTTTTCCGGTCGCCAGGTCGACGCGCCACCGGTAGGGCTGGGCCGGGGGGAACCACTCGTGGGAGGTCACCGGTGTACCGATGCGGTCGATCGGGGTGCCGAGCCGGCTGATGCGGTGGCCGTCGATGACCAGCCGACCGTCCTGCTCGTAGGCGTTGAAGAAGTGGGTGTTGGCCCAGTGGCCGCCGAGCTCGTGCCAGGTGACCTCGTGGGTGTGGCGGTTCATCAGGACGATCTGCACGCCGTGTTCGAGGGAGTCCTCGTCCCAGACCACGCCGGGCCTGCTCTGCGCGACCAGGTCGAGGCGGAACTGGGCCGGGGTGACGAAGAAGACGGCGTAGGTGTCGCTGACGGTGAAGTCGTGCATGAGGACCGGCACACCGATGTCGAAGGAGTGCGAGTCGATGATCTCGGCGGTCTTCACGTCGGCGCGGTACCAGGTGATCGTCGGTCCGACGGCGGCGAAGAACAGCATGTCGCCGCTGTCCGGGTCGGTCTTGTAGTGGCCGGTGCACAGCACGTCGATGCCGCCGTGGAAGTCGTACGTGCCAATGGTGCGCAGGGTCTCGGGGTCCAGCGCGTGCGGCAGTCCGCCCTCGAAGTAGACGATCAGGTGGTCGTCGAAGAGGCCTGCGTTGATGTTGGCGACGTTTTTGGCGGGCGGGGCTCCCTCGGGCAGTCGAGCGGGAGTGCCGCCGTTGACGAAGCCGCTGTAGATCGCTTCTCCGGCCTCCACCTCGACCTTCATCGAGTCGGTCTCCACCCAACGTGTGCGGTAGGCGGCCCGGCCCTCGCGCAGGTAGATGCCGCACACCATGCCGTCGCCCTCCCACCAGTGGTAGAGGTCGGTGTTGCGGGGCTGAAAGCGGGGGTTGGAGGAGACGCGGAACAGCGCGCCCGCAAGGTCGGCCGGTATCTCGCCGTCCACCTCCAGGTCATACCCCTCGCTCTCCTCCGTCCAGGGCGCGAAGGGTCCGTTGAGGAATTTGTTGTCGGTGGGCCAGTCGGCTCTCGCGTCGGCTTTCCGCGTCTGCCGGGGGACGACGGTGATGGGGTCCATGGGCATGGAACTCTCCGTACAGCTTTGGGGGTTGGGGTGGTCAGAAGGGGTACTGCGGGAGTTCGCCCCGTACGGTGACCCACTGCTGTTCGGTGAAGGCTTCGAGGTTGGCGGCGGCGCCGCCGTGGCGGGATCCGGTGCCGGAGTCGCCGACCCCGCCGAACGGGATGAGCGCCTCGTCGTTGACGGTCTGGTCGTTGATGTGGACCAGCCCGCTGGGCACGCGTTCGGCCAGGGCGAGGCCCTTCATGACGTCCCGGGTGAGGATGCCGAGGGACAGCCCGTATTCGGTGCCGGCGGCCAGGCGGGCCGCCTCGTCGAGGTCCTGGAAGGGGACGACGGGCGCCACGGGGCCGAAGATTTCCTGTGCGTAGGCGGGTGCGGTGAGCGGTACGTCGGTGAGCACGGTCGGCCGGTAGAACAGGTCCTCGTAGGTGCCGCCCGCGGCCAGCCGGGCGCCCGCCTCGACCGTCTCGGTGACGATGCGGTGGATGTTGTCGCGCTGGCCGGCGTCGATGACCGGTCCGAGGGCGACGTTCTCACCGACCGGGTCGCCGACCGGGAGCGCGTCGGCGTGCTGGGCGAGCAGGGCGGTGTAGTCGTCGGCGACCGAGGTGTGCACGAGGTGGCGGCTGCTGGCCATGCAGATCTGGCCGGCGTGCACGAAGGATCCCCAGGCGCCCACCGAGGCGGCCTTCTCCAGGTCGACGTCGTCCATGATGACGAGCGCGGAGTTCCCGCCCAGCTCCAGGTGGACCCGCTTGAGGTGCTCGGCCGCGGCGATGCCGATGGCGCGTCCGGCCCGGGTGGAGCCGGTGAAGGCGATGACGGGGATCTGCGGGTGTTCGACGACGGCCGCGCCGACGTCCGCGCCGCCGGGCAGGACGTGCAGCAGACCGGGCGGCAGACCCGCCTCCTCGAAGACCCGGGCGAAGACGACACCGCCGCTGATCGCGGTCCGCGGGTCCGGCTTGAGAACGACCGCGTTGCCCAGGGCCAGCGCCGGAGCGACCGCCCGCATGGCCAGGATGACCGGGACGTTGAACGGGGCGATCACCCCGACCACGCCGACAGGGACACGGCGGGAGAAGGACAGCCGCTGCTGCCCGGAACGCAGCAGCTCACCGTAGGGCGCCCCGGCGAGGGCGGCGGCCTCGTGACACTCCTCCGCACCACCGCTGGTGACCTGCAGGGCGGCGAACGGCCGGATCGCTCCGGACTCGCGCATCAGCCAGGTCTCGATCTCCTGCTGGTGCTCCTCGAAGAGACGCGCGGCTCGGCGCAGCACGGCCGCGCGGTCCGAGTACGGCCGAGCGGCCCACTCCCGCTGGGCCCGCACCGCCTGCTCCACCGCCTTGTCCACGTCGGCCCGCGTGGCAGAGCCGACACGCGCCAGTCTCTTGCCCGTTGCGGGCTCGACGGCGTCGTACACCTCGCCGGAGCCGCTGATCCACTCGCCCGAGCCGGAGAAGATGCGGCCGTCCCAGGTGCTGCTGTCCAAAAGCGTCATGGTGTCCCGTTCGAGTAGCGCGTCGTGACGCGAAGGTTATGTGTCGTATCGCGAAAATTGTGTTGCGCGGTGTCTCAGGTCACAGCCGTGGTCTTACCTTGCGGAAGGCTCCAGACAGAGCCGGCGCACCCGGTCCGGCGGCGAAGATCAGCAAGCCGACCACGAGGTACGTGAAGTCGATCTCGGCTCCCCCGACGCCGTTGGGGCCGAGGACACCGGTGTTCCAGCCCGACGATCAGCAGGACGCCGACGGCGATCTCGAACACCGGGGGGCCCGCTCGGCAGGCCTGGTACCGGCAGCCCGAGAGGCTGGAGGACGCCGACCTTCCAGCCGCCAAGGTGAGGCCGAACTTGTAGAGGCCGTGCAGGACGAACAGCCACCCGGTCACGGCCCGCGGAATCAGGAGCGCGACGCCGTGCAGCCCGGCCGTCCGGGACGTGGTGCTGCGATAGAAGCGGAACACGGGGATCTCCTCGGGGTGAGTCGGGCCCGCGGGTCGGTGGACGGCCGTGCTGCGGGCGCCCGCGCGGGTCACGGCCGGGCCTTATCGGTCAGTGACTTCGCAGTGCCTCGACGGGACGTCGATCCCGGCGAGCAGCCCGGACGACGGTGGCCGAGCTGGCTCGCCCGGCATCGGAATGGGCCATGAGGCGCGCCTCCAGTAGTGACTTCAGCGGTCCCGGCAGCTCCCAAAAGCAGTGCCGACGTCCCGCTTATTCGGACGTGTATCTCGTTATGCAGGACGCTGCACTGAAAGGGCGTGTGACGTCAAGAGGCAGACGCTGTTTCCTCGCGGTTGACCTCGGCCGCCTGGAGATCTAACGTCCTGTAAAACGAAACCTTAGTCCTGCAAAAGGAGACGCATCATGGTTATAACCGGACTGGGGCACACCGGCTTCTGGGTCGACGACCTGGAGAAGATGCGCGACTTCTACGAGCGGGTGCTGGGTCTGACCGTCACCGACGAGGACGAGGAGAAGGGCATCGTGTTCTTCTCCTCGTGCCCCGAGGAGGAGCACCACGAGTTCGTCCTGCAGCGGGGCCGAACCGCACCCGCCGGTGCCAAGCTGACCCACCAGGTGTCGTGGCGCGTGGACTCCCTGGAGTCGATCATCGACTTCCACCACCGGTTCCGCGCCGAGGGCATCGAGGTCCAGCAGGAGGTCACCCACGGCAACGCGATCGGCATCTACTTCTTCGACCCCGAGGGCAACCGCAACGAGGTCTACCTCCGGCTGGAGCGTGATGTACGCCAGCCGTTCCGCAAGACCCTCGATCTCGACCTGTCCCCCGAGGAGATCTTCGCTGAGGTCGAGCGGCTGCTGAGCGAGGGCGGCCCGGCCTACCAGCCGGTCCAGTAGCCGGCGGAACGACGGAAGGTCCCTCATGACACCGCCACCACCGGACGTGCTCGTCGTGGGCGCAGGCCCGACCGGACTGACGGCCGCCCACCTGCTGGGCTCCCGGGGCGTACGGGTGCTGCTGGTGGAACGCAACACCACCACCAGCAACGACGCCAAGGCGATCAGCCTCGACGACGAGTCGCTGCGCACCCTTCAGTCGGCCGATGGTCTCGACGAGGCCGTCTACCCGATCCTGGTGCCGGGCACCGGGACGAGGTACTTCGGCATCGGTGGGCGAATGCTCTTCCACGCCCGCGGCACCAGCGACCAGCGCTACGGACATCCCTTCAAGAACCCCTTCGCCCAGCCCGACCTGGAACGAGTGCTGCGCGAGGAACTGCGCCGCCTCCCCACCGTCGACGTCCGCTTCGACACCCGCCTGACAGATGTCGTCACCCAGCATTCCGACCTGGTGCGCGTCATGCTGCGTACGGGCGGGGAGGACGGGCCGGTCGAGAAACTGGACGTGTCCTACGTCCTCGGCTGCGACGGCGGCCGCAGCACCCTACGCGACCTGCTGTCCATCCCGATGCAGGGTCGCAGTTTCCCGGACGTGTGGCTGGTGGTCGACACTCTTCAGGACACGCACGACCAGCGTTTCGGCATGCACCACGGCGACCCCGACCGCCCCGTCGTCATCGTCGCAGGACGGGACGGACGTTGCCGCTACGAGTTCCGCCTGAAGCCGGGCGAGTGCGACGCCGGCACCCCGCCGCCGTTCTCGTTGGTGCGCGAACTCCTCGCGCCCTACCGGGAGATCACATCCGAGCAGGTCGAGCGCGCGGTCGCGTACAGCTTCCACGCGCTGCTGGCGGACCGCCTGCGCGACGGCCGCTGCTTCCTGCTCGGCGACGCCGCGCACATGATGCCGCCGTTCGCGGGGCAGGGCCTCAACTCCGGTGTCCGGGACGCGGCCAACCTCTGCTGGAAGATCAGCGAGGTCCTGGCGGGCCGGGCGAACGACAGGCTGCTCGACACCTACGACACCGAGCGGCGTCCCCATGCCCGGGCCGTGATCGACCTCTCCGTACGCCTCGGCCGGATCGTCATGACCACCAGCCGCCCCCGCGCCCTCCTGCGCGACCTGCTGATACGCACTGCCATGTACACACCACCCGGACGCCGCTACCTCACAGAGATGCGCTACCGCCCCGACACCCGCGCGACATCGGGCGCCGTCGTCGGCATCGACGGACCGGGCCGCGGGCTCGTCGGCACGATGCTGCCGCAGCCGCGGGTGCTGCGGGGACAGGACCACCACGTCATACGGCTCGATGACGTCTTGGGACAGGGCTGGAGCCTGCTGGGGGTCGGCGTGACCGACGCCGACTGGACCGCCGTAGCACGGACCGGTCTCCCGGACGCCGTCTCCGTGGATGTCCTCCTGGACGACCGCGCACCGCGCGACCGTGCCGGCCGGGCAGAGATCGCCGACGCCGACGGTCAGCTGGACGCCCTCTTCACCGGGTTGGCCGGGCACTTCGTCCTCGTACGCCCCGACCGTCTGGTGGCCGCCGTGTTCACCCCGGATAAGGCCGAGTACGTCGACGCGAAGCTTCGGCACTTCACCTCCCCCTTCCCGGCCCTCACCATTCCCGACCCCGAGATCCAGCCTGATTCCCCAGGAGTACGCCGATGAGGCTCAGCACCGTCCGTGTCGCCCACGACCACGGGACCGCCGCCGCCGCCCGGCAGGACGGAGACGAACTCGTCCTGCTTCCCTTCTCCGACGTCGGCGCGCTGCTCGCCGCAGGAGACGACTGGCCGCAGCGGGCGGCCACCGCGGACAGCGAGCGCCTGCCCCTGGCCGAAGTGTCGCTCGCCCCGCTCGTCCCTCACCCCAACAAGATCATCTGCCTCGGCCTGAACTACGCCACCCACATCAAGGAGATGGGCCGCCCCACCCCCGCCCACCCCACCCTCTTCGCGAAGTACGACGGTGCTCTCATCGGCGCACACGACGACATCCACATGCCGCCCGTCAGCGACGACCTCGACTGGGAGGCCGAGTTGGGGGTGGTGATCGGACGCCCCGGCCGTCACGTGCCGCGCGAGAAGGCCCTGGAGCACGTCGCCGGATACACGGTCGCCAACGACGTCACCGTCCGCGACTGGCAGCACCGCACCAGGGAGTTCCTCTCCGGCAAGACCTTCGAGGCCACCACCCCGGTCGGCCCCGTCCTCGTCACCACGGACGAACTCCCGCTCGGCGCCTCCGGTTTGGACATCTCCTGCAGCGTCGACGGCCACACCATGCAGAAGTCCAACACCGCCGACCTGCTCTTCGACGTCGCCGACACCATCGCTTACGTCAGCACCATCATCACGCTGCTGCCTGGCGACCTGATCCTCACCGGCACCCCGGGCGGCGTCGGCGCCGGCCGCGACCCGAAGGTCTTCCTGCGCCCCGGACAGGAACTCGTCACCGCGGTCGAAGGCATCGGAGAGCTGCGCAACACCGTCGTCAAGGACCGGCTGTAGACCGGACAGGCGGGCGGATGGGCGCGGCCCGCAACGGCCCGCGACCATCCGCTACAGTGTCTCGCATGTCAGGAAACGCGTCCCCCAGTTACCGCGACCGCAACTCCACGGCCGACCGGGCACTCGACATTCTGGCCATGTTCGACGACGTCCACCTCGTCATCTCCGGAACCGCCGTTGCCGATCACCTCGGCGTGGCACGCTCCACCGCCTATCGCTACCTCCAGAGCCTGGTGAACGGGCGCTTCCTCGAAGAAGCCCCCGGCGGCGGCTTCCGGCTCGGCCTGCGGGTGCTGGAGATCGCCCGGTTGGCCCGCCGCAGCTACGGCCTCTCCGAGGTCGCGCAGCCGTCGATGGAGACGCTTGCCGAGGACGTGCACGAGACCGTGCTGCTGACCCGGCGCACCGGGGACCTGGTGGTCTGCGTCGACCGCGCGGAAAGCACCCGCGCGGTGCGCATCTCCTACGAACGCGGCAGCGCCCTGCCCATCAACGCCGGCGCCTCCGCCCTCGTCCTGCTCGCCTGGAGCCCCGAAGAAGAAGCCCGCAGACTGCTGGAGAACGCCGTACTGCGCCGCTTCACCCCGGCCACCCTCACCGACGTCGACGCCCTGATGGAACGCCTCGGCCGGATCCGCCGCCTCGGCTACTCCGTCACCCGCGGCGAACTCGACCCCGACGTGGTTGGCATCGCTGCCCCGATCCGCGACGAGAACAAACAAGTCGTCGCCGCAGTCAGCGTCGCCGCCCTCGCCTCCCGGATCTACCCGGAAGCCGAGACGGAGATCGCCCAGAAAGTCCTCACCACAGCCGACGAGATCAGCGACCGGATGGCAGTCGTCGCGGGATGACCCCGCCCGCACGGTTGGCGCACGGCCCCGAACCGCGCTGGAGGAAGTTCTGCCACCAGCCGCTGGGCAGCGCATGACGCCCCGGCACCTTGTCGGCACCCGCTGGACTGTGGGCGGTCCCCCGCTTCGGTGAGGCGCCGCTGTGGATGTGCGGGTCCCAAGGGGCGGAGATCGCCCCACTTCGGGTTAATTTCCAACACCTTTGCCCACACATCCCCCAGCGGTCGTCCAACGCTGCATCGGTGTCCTGCCAGCGTTTGACCAACAGGGGGAGTGCGAGGGCAGATCGGGAGTTCCGGGGGAGAGACCTGCTCCGGCACCCCAGCGGCGCTCGGCGGTCGGGCCTTGTCGGTGATCGTGGAGATGGGCTCCTTCGTGGTCGTCATCCCGTAGGTCTGGGCGAGGTGGGAGACGATCTCGCCGGAGGTCAGGCCCTTTGCGGTCAGCGGGATCACCAGGTCGTCCAGCGCGCCGGTGCGGGTGCGCGGGCAGCATCCGGGGCCGGAAGGTGCCCAGCCGGTCTCTGGGGACCTGCACCGTCACCGCGCCGACCTCCGTCATGACCTCCTTGGCCTGGTAGCCGTTGCGCATGTTGCCGCCCGAGCGGGACCCGCGCCCGCTGGTCCGGCCGGCCTCGGCGGCCAGGTGTTCGTCCATCTCGGCTTCCAGGGCGGCCTGCATCAGGTGCTGGGCCAGCTCGGGCAGCAGTCCACCGTCGCCCATCAGCCGCAGCCCTTCCCCGCGGACCTTCTCAGCCGCGAGCGCGGCGAGCTCCTCCAGCAGTTCGCTGGACAGACCGTTCGGCGATACCGGCATCGACTTCACGTCGGCACCCTCAACACTGCTGGCGGCCACGGCAAGCGACACGCTGCTGGAGGTCTCGATCCGGTGATCCATCGTCGTACTCATCAGGTGACTCCTTCGTGGAGGCTCACACCTGATTCATGACACTCCCGGTCAAGGCATGCGGCTGTAGAGGGGCTGGACAGCGCTGCCCGGTCAGCGGATCCGGGGCAGCGCCTTGTCGGGATGCGCGGTGTGGACGTAGCGGACAGCGGTGCCTGGATGGATACCGAACAACTGCACCAGGTGTACGGGATCGGCGGTTTGTCGGGCCTCGTCCAGTACTCGGTCGCTCCACAGCTGGCGAGGGGTGATTCCGGTGCGGTCGAATGCGTGGCGCAGGGCGCAGTAGCTGACGGGTGGGAGGGCGGGGTGGTGCGCTGAGTGCGTCGTGACCAGCAGGTGTGGATTGGGAGAGGCGGGCCACTGCTGCTGCCGCTCGTGGAGCCAGTCGTCCACCAGGCGGCGGGTCAGTGTGTCGAGGTAGACCGTGTGCGGCTGTCCACGCAGGCGAAGGTGGAGAGTGGCGTGGGCGAGGTCGAGCGCGGTCAGAGGGAGCTGGGCGACGTCGGTGACCTTGATGGCGTGGACGGCGACCAGGCCGACGGCCAGGCGCCCCATCGCGCTGTCGATCACGTCCAGCAGGCCGCGCAGCCGGTCGCTGGGAAGTGGTTCGGGAAGGCGCACGGGTGTGGTGAGGGAGAGCCTGGCGAGCGGGTTCGCGAAGACGACGCGTTCTTGTTTGAGGGCGCGGAAGATGCTGAGCAAGACGTGGTGGACACCGCGGGCTTGGTGTCCCCGTCGGTCGCTGAGCGCGGACGTCACGTCCCCTGTGGTGATCTGCCGCAGATCCAGCCCGTCCTGGCTCCAAAGGGTCAGGACCGGAAGCACGACGTTCAGGTCGCGCCGGATGCGTGTGTAGTCGGCGGGAGGGTGGGGCCGGCGACCTTCTCCCCGGCGGACGGCGATCCACGTCCGCACCTGGCCAGCCATGGCGTCGGGAAGCCGTTGGAGCTTGTCTTCGATGGCCTGGCGGTGGCGGGCGTCCATGCGGGCCTTGTCCAGGCGGGCAAGCGAAGGGGCGGCGGCTGTTGCCCGCTGGCGGTCGGGTTCGAGCAGGCCGCGCTCGTGCAGAAAGAACACGATCCGGTGCAGGGAGACTTTCGGCCCCAGGGCCGCGAGCGTCCGCACGTCCCGCTCGGCGATGGGTTCCGCCATGCCGGTGTAGGCCAGCACGCGGTGCAGGAGCTCGATGGAGTGGGCGTGATTCTGCTGTCCCCCGGCTGTGGCGGGAAGACAGACCGTGAACTGCTCCAGCAGCACTACTGCTTCGGAGCTGAGCGGCGGCAAGGCGCCGTGAGGCACAGCGTGAACGGCTCTCCAATCGCGTGGGACGGACAGTAGGGTGGTTTGCCCCTGGATCACGTGATCACAGGTGGACAGCGAGGCGGCGTGACCGTCGTGCTCCACGGCCGGCGTCAGGGGCGGCTTCGCTGTCTTGCCCACCAGCTGGTGGGCAAGCGATCCGGCGAAGGTGAGCTGGGTGAAGCCCGCGGGCGTCGGACGCACGTTTCGCACGAACGCCAGACACCCACGACAAAGGCCCTCTTTCGGGTGCACAGGCAGGCCGTCGCGGGCGCAGCGGGAGCACCGGCCCATCGAGCGGTGCTCACCACGATGCCAGCCGACGCAGGCATTGCACAGGCGGGTGGTGATACCCCAGCTGCCGCAATCCGCGCAGCCTGTCACGATGCCGGCGGGCACTCCCTTACGGTGCGGGCGCATCTGGTCGGTCACCTGCGTCGGGCCGTGCCACAGGCCCGCGTATTCCAGGACTTCCTGTGCGGCGGCCGCACCGAACTGCATCCCGCGGCCCTGGTCGAGGATCTCGCGCGAGACCTTCCTCTCGCCCTCGGCATCCCGCACAGCCAGCGCCAGACGCAGCCGCTGCCCCACCTGCGCACACCACTCCCGGCCCACGCCGCGCTGCCGCGCCAGCACCAGCGTGTGCTGCTTGAGCGCCTCCTCCTCGGGCCAGCGCCTTCCGGCCAGATCGACCAGTTCCGGCGCGCCAAGCCGGCGGAGCACTGGGAACAGCACCTGCTGTCCGGGCATGACCGCCGGCAGCACACATCGGCGGGACTCCAAAGGTCGTTCAGCGGCCAGCCGGCCCAGGCGCCAAGCCTCCCGCGCCGCGCCGGGAAACAGCAGCCAAAGCTGTGTCGGAGCCGGAAAATCGAGCACGGTGTCTGTGGCCTGTTCGTCGCGCACGCTCAGCACGCACCCGCGGCACAGTCCGTCCTGACCGAGGTGCTGTTGGTACCGGCAGCGGGGGCACACCCCGCGCTGCGGGTACTGGCGACGCCACAGTTGGCACCCGCGGCACCGCCAGCTGCGCCGGGACGAGCCCGGGGCCAATGCCAGGCAGTCCTCGCACTGCCTCATCCGCTCCATTCGCGCGGCTCAGTTCGGGGGCTGCAGGCGTCGCGGGCCATCGCGTCGCGGCATCGGACGCACCGGGCCAGAGCCGCCTTCTTCACCTGCGGCCGCCCGGGTAATTACCCCCGCCTCCCCAGCGCCGGTGGCGGCCGGTTCGGCCTCCAGGAGATCGGCCACCGTGCATCCCAGTGCCTGACAGATCAGATCCAGGTCTTCCAGCCGCACCGTGACCGGCGTGCCGCCCCACAAGGCGGACACTTTGCTCAACGACGGGTGGAAGCCAACCCGTCGAAAAGCCACCAGCAAGTCCGTCGGACGCCAGATGTCCTGCCGCGCCGCCACCCAGCGCAGATTCCATTTCACCGAAGGCTCCCTGTGTCTGCCACCAGCCGCTGCCCTGCCCGTTCGGCCGACGCCCGCCGCGCCGCCTGTTCCGGATCGCCTTGCGCTGTCAGGAGATACCGGACCGTGGTCGTACTCCACCAGTGGCCCAGCAATCGCTGCACCTCCCACAGCGACATCCCCCGCTCATAGTTGTGCGTCGCGCACGCGTGACGCAGCAAATGAGGAAACAACTCATCCACCGGGCCGGGAAGATGTGCTGCCGAGGCCGTCCTCAGCGCCCGTCGGAACGTCGAGGGCACCATCTTCGGTGCGACCGGCATGTTCAGCGCTGCCACCGCAACGGGCAACCGCTCGGAGGGGAATAGTGGCGCCGAGGGGTGCTCAGGGTCATCGCGGAACAACCCGCGCACCTCCTCCACGTACCACCACAGCAGTTCCCGCCCCTCTTCGAACATAAAGGCCTCGCGCTGCCGTGGCCCTGACCCGCGGGCTCCCTTGCCCTGCACGAGGAAGCGGCCCCACTGGCCCGACTCCCAGTGCACATCGCGCATGCACACCCCGCACAGTTCCGCCGCCCGTACCCCCGACAAATAGGCGATCTTCGCCATGACATAGTCGCGGCACGCGACCGCCTCCTTGCGCGCCTGCGGCAGGGCACGCCGCCACGCGGCGAAGAACTCGCGCATGGCCTGCTGCGACGGCGGCACCCGCAGCCCGAAGTCGCCACGGTGGCGTGGCCGGTTGAACGGATCGACGGGTGACTCCACGACCACGCCGAAACGACGGCTGATCTCACCGGCATACCGTTGCTCAAGGAACGCGAAGTACCCGTCGATACAGTTGATCTTGCTGCGCACGGTGGAACGCGCCCGCTTGCCCGGTCCGGCGAAGTAGCGGTCCAGGTCCCGCGGCTGCAGGCGCCACGGTGCGAGATCCAGGTACTCACAGATTTCGATCACGGGCTTCACGAGCTTGTCGACCGATTCCGGCACCAAGCCTGCGGCATCGCGCGCCCACTGGTACTCGGCGAGCGTGTCGAAGAAGTAGTCCCGCTCCGACATCCCAGTCCGCTCGCCTCGAACACGATGCAGCTGGAAGACCTCAGCCAGACCGGCCCCGCCATGCTCGTCCGTCGGCCTTAGCACCGCCGTTACGCGACGGGTTCCGGATTCATCCACGATCACGCAGATTACGAGTGCCACTCGCGGATTCTGCGAGTTTCTACGGAAAATCCAGCCACGGAGGGACATGTCGAACACAGGTCTCCGGCCTGCTAAGACGCAAGCGATCGCACTCAGAGTCCCCCCAGGAACCTGCGCGTACTCCAGTAACGAAGTGGGCGGGCCACTGCTCGGCGAGCCGGGCAGTGCCGGCACCGCGCCGCTGGAGGCGACCCTGGAGTCGCTCGAAGGCGAGCCTGCTGGATTTCCCGTACGACCAGCTCGCCGTCCAGGGCCGTCGCGTCGGCAGCTGGACCGTGCCCGGAACGAACCTCGGGGAAGGAAGGTGCGAGGTTCCTGTCCCTGCGCGAGCGCAACACCAAACGCCCGGCATCCAGAGAGAGCAGCGCTCTCCAGCGATCGTTATCCAGACTCTGGCGTGTCTCCTAGGACATGGGCCCGTCGAGCCGCTTTTGTACAGAGCAGCCGTGGCGGCCCCGTCCGCGGGCGAACGCCGGAGCGTGACTGTTCACGGATTGACGCTCACTGCGGTTATTACCAAGCTGGTGGGGGGTTGCGGAAGGGACTGCGGTCGTGAGCGGTGGACAAAGTGGGCTCACCCGATTGCTGACAGCAGCGGAGACAGCGGCGCCGGCGGACGCCGTCGACGTGATCGCGGAGGACCTGCGGCGGCGTTTCGAGGCCACTAAGGTCTCTTTCCTCATCGTGGACCTGACAGGGAAGGCGGTGGCTCGGCTGTCCACCGCTCCCACTCAGGGTGGGCGGCAGGCCGAGCGGGTTCCCCTGTTCGGCAGTGTCTACGAGGAGGTGATCCGTACCCAGCGCCTGTATCAGGACGCGACCGGCGAGGGGCAGCGGGTGATCGTGCCCGTCACCAACCGCGGGGATGCGATCGGGCTGCTGGAACTGCTCCTGCCGACCGGCCCTGGCGAGGACGTGCTCGACGCAGTCGGGGAAGCCGCCCACATCCTGGCCTACATCGTGATCGCCAACGGCCGCTTCACCGATCTCTACACCTGGGGCAAACGGTCCAAGCCGGCCACCCTGGCGGCTGAAATCCAGTACCAGCTGCTGCCCCTGTCGCTGTCGTGCGAGGCCGCACAGTTCACCCTGTGCGGGAACCTGGAGCCCTCCGAGGACCTCAGCGGCGACACCTTCGACTACACCGTGGACCGCGACACCTTGCACGTGTCGGTGACCGATCCCATGGGCCACGACATGGATTCCGCCCTGGCCGCCACGGTCCTGGTGGGCGCCCTGCGCGGTGCCCGCCGGGCGGGCACCGGCCTGGGCGAACAGGCCCACCGGGCAGACCAGGCACTGATCGAACACGGCCACGGTCATGCCACCGGGCAGCTCCTGCGCATCAATCTCCATACCGGGCGGGCCCGGTTCGTCAACGCCGGTCATCCCTGGCCGCTGCGCATGCGCGACGGGGCTGTGGAGACGATTGCCTGCGAGGTGGACCATCCCTTCGGGCTGTCTGAGCTGACTCCCCACCCGTACCGTGTGCAGGACCTCGACCTGCGGCCCGGTGACCGTCTGCTCATGTTCACCGACGGCATGCTCGAACGTCACGGAGAGAAGGTCGATCTGCCCGCCCTGCTGGGGTGCACCCGGAATCTGCACCCGAGGGAGACCGCGCTGGCGCTGACGTCCGCGGTCCGGGACGCCGCCGACGGCCGGCTCGAAGACGATGCCACCGCCGTCTGCCTGGACTGGCACGGCCCCCAGGAGACCCAGCGGCACGTCAGCAGCGGCGCAGACACCCGGCAAGCCTCAGCCGCACGCACGAAGGACCAGTCGTGACCTGGGTGAACGGTGCCAACGCGAATGAGACATCACGAGGTGTCTGGAGAACCGTCCCACTTCTCCTCGGCGGCCCACCCATCGGGCGGCGCCGGGTCGGTGACGGGGGCCGCGAGCATCGGGTCCGGCAGCGCCCACATGCGCCATGCCTTCCACGCGGGCGCCCCTTCGTGCGGTGCTGCTGTTCCCCGTTACTCGAGTAGACCGAGTTCCCAAGCACTCGCCGGTGCCTTTGCCGAGTTGCTAGGCAGCCTCTTTGGCAGCCCGCGCCATGACTTGCGGACAACCGTGCACCAGAATGAGGGCTCGAAGCCGTTCGTGCGATGGCCGATGGAGGGCGACCGTAAGGCGGCCCAGACGGCTGTCTGTCATTGCCGGTCGCGAGTGGGCGGGGAGTCAACTCATTCTCAGCCTGCTCCGGCCAGGTTGGGCATTGGTTCGGGCGAAGCCATCCGGCTGTGGTCGGTAGATGCCGATACGCCGGGATCGATGCGACGGTTGCGCGATGCCGTCCCGGACGGGGGTCTGACTCTTGAGATCTTTGACCGAAGTGTCCAGTCACAGGCTTGTCGACCGTCGTTGCGGGCTGGCTTCTGCTGTCACCGAGCCACAGGGCGTGTCCCAATAGGGGCCTTGCCGAGTTCCAGGCGCCATCACGGTTCAGACCGCCCGAGCGGGCCGGTGCCATCCACTCAGCGTGTCACCCTGCGGGAGGCGAACCACCATGACGACCAGACAACGCAGCACCTCCTCCAGTACGGATCCTCCCGTGCGGAGAGAAGTCGTGCTCGGCGTGGACACGCACGGTGAGGTTCACGTCGCCGCCGTAATCTCCCCGCTGGGGAAGGTCCTTGGCACCGAGTCCTTTCCGGCGACGGTGGCCGGCTACCGTCGGCTGCTCGTGTGGGCCCGCAGGCGGGGGACGGTGCGCCGGGCCGGTGTGGAGGGCACCGGTACCTTCGGCGCGGGCCTGTCCCGCTACCTGCTGGCCCAGCATGTCCAGGTGTTCGAAGTGAATCGGCCTGACCGCACAGCCCGCCGTCTGCTCGGCAAGTCGGACCCGCTCGATGCGCAGGCCGCAGCGCGAGCCGTGCTCAGCGGTCGCACCCGGGCCCAGGCCAAGTCCGGCGACGGACCCGTGCAAGGCGCCCGGATCTACAAACTCGCCAAGGACTCCGCGGTCAAGGCCCGCACACAGGCGATCAACCAGCTCAAGGCCGTCCTAGTGATCGCGGACCCCGCCCTGCGGGAACGGTTGTCGAGCTTGGGCAATGCCGAGCTGTTCCGCACCTGCGCGACCCTCAGCCCACCCGATGGTGGGGGAGACGAGGACGCGGTGGTCCAGGCCACCCACATGACATTACGCATGCTCGCCGAACGCATCGAACAGCTCACCGGGCAGATCAACGAGCTGAACCAACGCCTGACCCGACTCGTCGAACGCCACGCGCCGCAACTGCTCGTACCGGTGGGCATCGGCCCGGACAGCGCCGTCACTCTCCTGATCACCATGGGGGACAATCCCGAGCGGCTGAACACCGAGGCGTCCTTTGCTGCCCTTTGCGGAGTCAGCCCCATCGAGTACTCCTCCGGGCGGCGCATCACGCGACGGCTCAACCACGGCGGCGACCGGCAGGCCAACGCCGCCCTGCACCGCATCGTGTTCACCCGCCTGCGCCACGACCCCCGAACCCAGGCGTACTACGAACGCCGCACCCAGGAAGGCAAGACCCGGCGCGAGATCATCCGATGCCTCAAGCGGTATGTCGCCCGCGAGGTCTTTAACCTGGTCAGACCGGTTTCCCGCGCCCCCGCGTTATAGGGGCATGTGATAGCCGTGTTCGACGAGAAGCCTCGCCGGTGCGGTCCGACGGGGCTTCTCATATAGGTGCGTGCAACGTCCGTCGAGGGCACCGTTGCGCCCGGCTTCTCCCCTCCTGAGCACGCGAAGCAAGCAGGGGGCGACGCCGCCGCTCTGCCGGCCGAGGCACAGCCTGTCACCCAGGGACTCTCCGCGCCCAACCGGGAGGCACCCTTCGCTCCTGCAAATCCAATCGTCTTTGAGGAGTGTCTACGGCACGGCATGTCTCTCCGAGGCCGGGCGGATCGCGAACCGCGTCCACGCGACCGACCCAGCGTCGGTGAACTCGGTGCGTGGTCGTGCGGCCGGTACTGGAAGCGGTCGCGTCCACGTCACACCAGATCCCTTCAAGATCAATGTCCACGCCTGCAGTTGCACACGTCATGATTCAGGACGGCATCCGCAGGGCGAGCAGGGCCACGTCGTCGGTGTTGCCGGGTGGCATGTGGTCGAGTAGCTGATCGCACAGGGTGTCGAGCGGTTCGTGGGCGAGAGCAAGGGCGTGGCGGCGCAGACGGGTGAGGCCGGTGTCGAGGTCGCTACCGGGGATTTCGATCAGGCCGTCGGTGTAGAGCAGCAGGGTGGAACCCGGCGGCAGCGACTGCGCGGCGTTCGGTCGGCTGCCGACGGTGCTCGAACCGGCGCCAAGGAGGAGCCCCTGCCCGGCTTCGAAGTACTGCGCCTGTCCGTCCTGGGCCAGCAATGCGGGTTCCCTGCCAGGCAGGTCTCACGCCGTGACAGAACAGGCTTGTGGAGCGATCCGCGCGCTTCCACGGCAGACCGAGGCCGGCCCGTGAATGGGCCGGACCCCAGCAGGCGGGCACTGCCGAGGGGAGGACATTCGTGTATTTGTCCGGATGTGTTTGCGATGGAGGGGCGGAAAGGGCCAGAGTCGGAGGGGGACAGGAGGCGACCGTGACCGTTCTCGCGATGTTTCTTCTCACCATCGGGGCGCTTCTGATCCTGCTTGGGACGGTCCTGGTCGTCGTCGGGGTCCTCGTGATCCTCATCGGGATGGCCCTAATCGCCGTTGCGGCCTTCCTGCTGATCCGGAGAGTGCTGGGGCGCCGACAGTAGAGCAAGGCCGAGGGGGTGTCTGTACGTCCGGTCAGGCGGTGCTGTGGTGTGACCTGCGCCCGAGGGTGAGGCCGGAGAGGCGGGACCGGATGAGGCCCAACGTGTCGAGCTGCCGTTGACGCCTGGCTAGGCTGCGGTTTCTGTGATGAGGACGGCGGTGGTGGCCGGGCCGGATGTGTCGGTGGTGGCTGCGTCGGCTACGGCGTACCGGACGGCGCGGGCGGCACACCCGCCGACCGGTACGCTCCCGACTTGCTGGCCGACCGCGACATCTGCGCCGTCGCCCGCGCCTGCCCGGCGCTGTGCGTCCTCATGCTCGCCCTCCCGTTCGCGGTGGGCTGGGCCATCGGCGGTACGTGGCTGGACAACGTACCGCCCTGCTGTGGCGGGACTTGTGCGCATCGCGCTTTTCGCCACGTCACCTGGAGCGTGAACTCCCTCTGTCACCTGATCGGTGAGCGCCCGTTCCGCACCCGGCGCCAGACCGGGCCACGAACCTGTGGCCCCTCGCCCTGCTGTCCTTCGGCGAGAGCCGGCACAACCTCCACCACACCGACCCCACCAGCGCTCGCCACGGCGTCGACCGCGGCCAACTCGACCCCTCTGCCGCCGTCATCCGCCTCCTGGAACCCCTCGGCTGCATGTACGACGTGCGCTGGCACACTCCGGACCGCGTGGTCGGCGACGACACCGTCCTCATAGGATGGCCTCGTACAGGATCTTCATGATCGCCTCGCGGTAGTGCTGCCGCTCGTGCAGTGTCGCCTGATCGACTGCCTCTCGTGCCGGCATCGACGGAAACCCGTACGGCTGGGGCGGTATCCTCCTTCCCCGCGAGGGGCATCTCCTCAGATTTCGTCCGGCTGTGTGTGATCGTCCCGTAGCGGCACGCCGCTGCGCGGCGACCGCACCCGGTGGGCCTACCGTTCCCACGCCGCCCAGCGCAGGGCCGACCAGCGCCGGCCCCGTCCCAAGGCCGGCAAGATCGGCCAGAGCACCGAACTGCGGGACTTCATCCAGGCTCACCTGGCGATGCGGTGGAGCCCGGAACAGATCTGTCACGCTCTTCGAAGACGGTTTCCCGACCGGCCGGAGATGCACGTGGTTCACGAGACGATCTACCAGGCCCTCTACGTCCAGGGCCGCGGGGAACTGCGCCGTGAGCTGGCCGGAGCCCTGCGCACGGGCCGGGCGGCGCAAGCCACACCGGCAGGCTGCTTCTCGTCGGCCGTGTTTCTCCCACCCCATGGTTCATGATCCTCGGCACTCTCGTCGAGCGGGCCACCCGCTACGTGCTGCTCGTCCACCTCCCCAGGGCAGCGGCGCCGAAGACGTCAACACGGCCCTGCAGATCACCATCCAGACGCTGCCCCGGCACCTGGTCAATCACTGGCCTGGGACCAGGGTTCCGAGATGGCCGCCCACCACGCCTTCACCGTGGCCACCAACATCCCGGTCTACTTCTGCGCGACCCGGCCAGCCGGGAAGCCGACGGGGCTGTTCCGGCAGTTGCGCTTCACCGGATCACTGCAGCCGGGCACCGGGACCAGGCTCTGGAGTACGCCGCTGGCGCCGGTGCGTCATGCTCGGGCGCTGCTGATACGGGCTCGCCGCAGTGGCGCTCCTGCCCGGTGGAGACTGGCGAGTGCTTGCCGGTAGGAGGCGATCAGTCCGGTTTCCAGATAGTCGACTCCCAGGTCCTGGCAGTAGCGGCGGACGATGGGCCGGGCCGTGCGCAGGTGGGGGCTGGGCATGCTGGGGAACAGGTGGTGTTCGATCTGGTGGTTCAGTCCGCCCAGGGCGAGGTCGGTGAACCAGCTGCCGCGTACGTTGCGGGCGGTGAGGACCTGGCGGCGCAGGAAGTCGGGGCGATCGTTGCCGGTCAGGATCGGCATGCCCTTGTGGTTGGGGGCGAACAGACAACCGAGGTAGAGGCCGAACAGGCCCTGGTTGACGGCCAGGAACGCGATCGCCATGCCGGGCGGAAGGACGAGGAACACTGCGGTCAGATAGGCGGCGATGTGCCCGTAGAGCAGCGTGCCGTCCAGGGCGCGGTTCTTCAGTGCGCGGTTGGACAGTGCCCGCGCGCTCGAGACGTGCAGGTTGAGTCCTTCCAGAACGAGCAGGGGGAAGAAGAGGAACGCCTGCCAGCGGCCGATGAGCCTCGGTAGTCCGGTCGCGAGGCGGCCCTGGTCTGGGGACCACACGAGCAGGTCGGGGGCGATGTCGGGGTCGAGGCCCTCGTGGTTGGGGTTGGCATGGTGGCGGGTGTGTTTGTCCTGCCACCATCCATAGCCCATCCCGATCGCGGCCCCGGCGATGCGGCCGGCCGTCTCGCTGGGCCGGCGCCGGCGGAAGACCTGGCGGTGGGCGACGTCGTGGGCGAGCAGAGCGACCTGTCCGAACATCACGGCGAGGAACGCGGCGACCGCTAGAGTCCACCAGTCGACGCCGATGAGGACGAACGCGCTCCAACCACCGGCATACGCGACGGCCACGGCGACGGAGCGGACGGTGTAGTAGCCGGGACGCCTGTTCATCAGGCCGGCCTCGGCGATCTTCTTGGACAGCCGGGCGAAATCACTGCCGCCTGCGGGGGGAGGCGGGCGACGGGGCGGGGTATGCGTGGTCATGCTGTCGGTGTGTCCTTCCCGGCTGATGGGCCGCGTCCGTCGGTGTGCCGGAAGCGAGGCGGCAGCCGGGTACCCACATCCCTGAGACCGGCACACCAGCCAGGGGTGCTTGCCAGAGTTTGCGGGTGTCGCGGGGCTCTCGACGTAGGACTTTTCCCCGGGCGGGCTGTCGATGGCCCGGCGCGTTCGAGTTCGGCGTTGAATTCCGGGCCGAGCAGGATGGCAAGGTTGGAGATCCACATCCAGACCAGGAAGATGATGATCGCGGCCAATTCGCCGTAGGTCTTGTGGTAGCTGCTCAAGTGCGCCACGTAGGAGGCGAACGTGGCGGAGGCGATGAGCCAGAGGGCGATGGGAATGAGGCTGCCGGGCTGATCCACCGGAACGTGCGTTTGACGTTGGGTGCCGCCCAGTACAGCAGGGCGGTGATCGCGGCGAAGAGCATGATCATCACGGGCCGTTTGGCGATGTTGTGGCCCCTGGGATCCACGATGTTGTGGTTGCGCACTCACGGATACCGGCTTCCTGGATCGGGGCCTCGTCCTGAGCCGTTCGGGCAGCTGCGTCGCGCCCTCGCGGGGCACCGGGGTCGACCGTGGTAGTCGACAGGCATGCCGATGAAGACCCCGGGTGCTGCGGGCCGTTCCTCTCTGCTCGAATGGCTGGGCCGCGTGATCAGCCATTCACCAATTGGACGTGGATGGCGGCGGAGTAGCGACCTGGGCTTGGGGCAGCGTTCGCTGGGCTTCGCGGCGCTGGGGTTCCTCACGCTGGTGCCGCTGCTGATCATTGTCTCTTCGGCCGATCCAAAGCATGGGCGGGGATTCGCGCAGTGGCTGGGGGAAGGACTCGGCGTGTCGACGACCTCCAGGGAACATGTGGAGCAGTTGTTCATTCGTCCCGGTCAGGCTCTGCGGACCACGACCGCGTTCGGAATCGCCGTCCTCGCCGCTTTCGGCCTGGCCTTCGGGGTAGCGGTTCAGTCCGGCTATGAGAAGGTCTGGGATTTGCCCCCGGCCCGCTGGTGGGCCAGGTGGCGCCATGTGGTGTGGCTCGGCGTACTCATCGGCTATCTCTTCGCTTCCGCCACCACCACGCTGCGACCTGAATCCCTGGCCGGCGCGTTCGTTGCATCGCTGAGCGCCGTCCTGTTCTTCTGGTGGTCGCAGCGCATACTGCTGGGCGGGCGGGTTCGCTGGCGCGCTCTGTTGCCCGGCGCAGTGGCCACCATGGTCGGGCTGCTCGGTCTCAGGGTCTTCTCCCGGCTCGTCTACTCGCCGCTGATCGTGTCCAACGCCGTCACCTACGGCCCCGTCGGAACCGTCCTGGTCATCCAGTCCTGGCTGGTCGGTGTGGGCGTCGTCGTCTTCGGCGGTGCCCTGGTAGGCCGGCTGCTGCACGAGGAACTCCCGCGCGTGGCACGTGCCCTGAAACGGCGAGGATGAGACGGGACCTCGGAGCCCGGAGCTGCTCACGCCCGGACGCCCGACGCCGGTGAGGCGTGCGCCCGATCAGCGTGCATCAGACCGCATCCTCGCGCGGACGACGGCCATGCACGGCGAGCAGTAGCGTTCGGCCGGCGTGTCATCGAGGACGGGTCTGGCACGCACGGTTTGTGCGACCTCCTGTCCGCACAGTGTGGTGCGGGCATCGCTCTTGGTCCTGACGTGCCAGATGACTCCGGCACCGGTCGTTGCAGGGTCGGCGATTATCTCGTACATCGGCCTCTGCCCTGGTTGAGACCCCGGTGGGCCGTGGGTCGCTTCGTCTGGGGCGAGCCGGGTAGCGCGCTGCTGGCCGGACCCCACCCCGCTCGTCCATGCAACTCCGTAGCATCTGATCGGACCATCGGAAAGAGGTCGATCGGGTGAACCGGAAGGTGTCAACCTGCTCGGACTCAATGTGAGTCACGAGTACTGCGACACTCTGTGAACGCGCTCACCGACTCGTCGTCGGCGGCCCGTCCACCCCCTGGCCCTTCGGCATGCTGCCCCAGTGTGGCCGTTGCGGCGGATTTTTGGCGCGCCCTCGTCGTGGGAATGAAGCAGGATCTGGCAGGAGCCCAATCCCCTTCGGTGGGTGCCGGCGGGTACTCACCGCCGGGGCGGGTCGAGGACCGCTCGGCATCAGGGCCTGCGCGGTGTTGTTGGTGGACCGCCGCCTTCCGCTGCCCGCTGGGGCTCGTCGGTCACTGCGGGTCTGGTCCCGGGAACCGGGCCCTCACCTGCGTCTGCTCCGCTGGACTCCGCTGCTGTGCCCGTTGCCGTCCAAGCGGCGCAGTACAGCAGCAGCCTGGCCATGAGGTTGATCCACAGCACGACGGCGACCGGGACGGCGAAGGCGCCGTACATGCTCTTCCCTGCGACGCCCTGAAAATAGCCGGTCAGCAGCAGCTTGAGCAGTTCGAAGCCGACCGCACCGATCAGACCGGCGACCACGACCGCACGCCGGCCGGGATGCACCCGCGGCAGCCGGGTGAGCACGTAGATCAGGAGCAGGAAGTCGACGAGCAGGGCGATCGCCAGGCCGGCGAAGAACAGCAGCGCCCGTCCCGCCCCGCCCTCGATCCCGACCTTGTCGGCGGCCCAGCCGACCGCGCTGTTCGCGAACACCGAACTGCCCATCGCGATCAGCCCGACCACGCCGAGACCGACCAGCACCCCGGTGTCCTTGAGCCTGAGCAGGATCGGGTTTCCCGGGTCCTGCTCCTTTTCCCAGACCGCACGCAGGCACCCGCGCAGGGCGCCGACCCAGTTGATGCCGATCACGAGCAGCAGCGCGCCGGCGATGAGCCCGACGGTTCCGGCGTGCGCGACGAGGCCCTTCAGGTTCAGCAGGTTGGAGAGGCCCGGTGCCTGGCCGGCGATCTTGTCCTGGAGCTTGCTGAGCTGGTCCTTGCTCAGCAGCTTGGCGCCGATCGCCGCGCCCGCAGTGATCAGCGGAAAGAGGGCGACGAAACTGATGTAGGTGATGGCGGCGGCGAGCCGGGCCCAGTGGGTCTTGGCCAGCCGCTCGTACGCCCGCCACACGTGCGTACGCATCAGCCGTGCGATGCCAGGAAGCCTTGTCAGCCAATCCATGGTGAACACCTGCTCTCAGCGAACCCACGGCGGGAGAAGCAGCACGTGGCGGCGGTACCTTGATCTCCCCGGCGGCGGAAACGATCACCCACCCACTGGCGGACACCAAAGCTCCCCGCAGACAGCAAAAGTCCCCGCTCTGCACGGCGTCCACCCCTGGCGGAACGGCCCCTACTGGAACCGTCGCCCCCTACCTTCGCCGGGCCCGGCTGGAACCGTCGACCCGTACTTCGCCGGGCCGGGGTGGAGTGGTCAGTGCTTGAAGATGTCCTTGATCTTCGCCCCAGCCTGCTTGATGTTGCCCTTGGCTTGGTCTCCGCGGCCTTCGGCCTGCAGGCGCCGACTGCCGGTGGCGCGACCGGTCGTCTTCTTGGCGCCGCCTTTCATTGCTTCGGCTTTGTGCGCGAGCTTCTTCGCGATACTCATGGGTTGCCACTCTGGGTGAGTTGTCTGCTGGGGTCCGGTGGCAGGAAGATCCATGTTGCCGGGTCGGCCACCGGTCTGCGCGTGGGGGCGGTCTACTGGGGGGCGGATCGGTGCCCGGCCAGGTGCAGTCTGCTCCGACGACTGCCGTCCGGGGCGGGAGCGCGATCACCGTGGCTTGAGTCCGCCTGCGCGTTCGCGTTCTCCGCGCGGGCGGGCTCGCGTTGGTCGCCCTGGTCGTCGCGGCCCCTCCCGGCAAAGGTTGTCTCGCGGCGCGACTGGTTGCCTCCGCGGCGCGATGCGCTGCTCCGGCGAGAAGAGCGGCGGCGTGCACCGGTCAAGAGCAGGCTCAGCCCGAACAGGGCCGCCGCTCCGACGACGATGCCGTACAAGAACAGCGTGCCGGTCGAGCCGGTCATGGCGTGGCCGAATACCGAGAATCCGCCGGTGAGTTCATGCCCGCTGCCGCGGTTGGTGAGAACACCGGCCAGGCCGACGACTACCGCGGCGATCAAGACGATGAGTCCGAGGACGACGATCATGACCCGCTCCAAGGATCTACCTGCTACACCCACGGTAGAACCGCGCCGTCCGTCAAGCCACCGCGGCAGGGACGGCAGGATTCCCCGGGGCTGGCTGCCCACTCGCTGGAGACCATCGACCGGGACACCGCTCGATCTTCCAGGTGGCCGTAGCGAGCGAGGGCTTGGTGGGTCGCGCCGTATTGGCGCTCGAAGAGCACCCAGCCGGGGCGGGCTTGGTGAACCGGCCAGTGCACTACTCCCCGCTGCGCCGGTCAGCACCTCCTCGGATGGCACTCCGAAATGCCACATGGTCTCGGCGAACGCCGCTGCGGGCCGCCTGGCCCGACGGCTCCGCCGCGACCTTGGCGATCACGATCAAAACGGGAATGATTATCGATCCCCGTGATCAGCTTGCACCCGGCCTCCGGCCGGGAACACCCCACCCATCCACCCGGTTCCACCCCGGAGACCGGAGACCGGAGACCGGAGACCGGCGACCGCCACAGCGAAGGCATCTCGCCCGGACGGCCTGAAACATCAGGAGGTCAGCGGGATTTGGAAGCGGTTGCCGTGGGGGCAGGCGAGCGCCACAGTGAGAGGGAGAGCACTGTGCGAGATCGGAGGACACCGTGATCGCCCTGGGAGTCATTCTGCTCGTCATCGGGTTCCTGGCCAAGATCGCCATACTGTGGACCATCGGGATCATCCTGCTCGTCATTGGACTGATCTTGTTGCTCCTGGGCGCTGTGGGGCATGGGGTCCGCGGGCGACGGCACTACTGGTAGAGGGCCTCGACACCCGCACGGCGATGAAGTCCCGCGCGTCATAGAGCCGCTTGCTGGTGGTGTAACGACGGCCGTGTGTGGCACGCATCGTTGCGTGCTCACCCGTGAGATCAAGATCGTGTGGGGAAGTCCCGGTGAGAGTGCGGCGCACCGCGTACGTCACCAGGGGCCGCTGAAGCCTGTCGTGCGGGGGGCGCCGAGCTGCATGCGGCTCAGTTGTTTCTGAAACATGGCTGCCGGTCGTGGGCTGTAAGGAGTGGAGGATGCGATGTCGACCATCGTCATCATCGTGGCTGTCGTGGTCATCCTGGTCGTGGTCGCGCTGGTCCTGCGGACCACGATCCGGCGCCAGCGGCTGCGGGAACGTTTCGGGCCGGAATACGAGCGCACGGTCGAGGCGAAGCAGAGCCGTGGCGCGGCCGACCGCGACCTGAGGGCGAGGGAGGAGCGGCATGAAACGCTGGAGATCAGGCCACTGCCCTCGACGGTGCGGGACCGGTACGCCCGGGACTGGACCAGCGTGCAGGAACACTTCGTCGACCGTCCCGACCAGGCCGTGGGCGAGGCGGACCGGCTCGTGATCACGCTCATGAGCGAGCGGGGCTACCCGACCGAGGGTTACGAGCAGCAAAAGCGGGATCTCTCGGTCGAACACGCCCAAACGCTGCAGCACTACCGCATCGCCCACGAGATCAACGAGCGCGCCGGCAGCAGGGAGACCTCCACCGAAGAACTGCGGAGCGCGATGGTCCACTACCGGGCGTTGTTCGAGGAACTGCTGCACGACGGCGGCACCGCTTCGGCGGACAAGGAACGCCGATAGTGCCCAGCAGCCGGGAGCGTGACCACCGCATGGAGGTGAAGGGACATGCAGAGAGAAGGACCATTCGGGCGCGACGAGTATGCCGAGCCCGGCCAAGAGGGTCTGTCCACCGAGGACATCGCCCGGCCCCGGACAGATGCACCGCAACAACCCCCCGACGATGACCTGACGGCAGCCCCCGCAGCCGACCGGGCTGCGCCCAGGACCAGAATCACGGACGCGGCCGAAGGGGAGCCGGACGCCGCAGCCGGCGGACACGACGCGTCCGCGCAGAAGCCCGATACCGCCCCGCTTCTCGGACCCCAGGAGACAGAGGACCTCCGGACCAGGTGGCAGGAGATCCAGCAGGGATTCGTCGATGACCCGCAGCAGTCGGTGCGTGCGGCAGACGCGCTCGTCGCCGAGGTGATGCAGCTGCTCGCCACCACATTCGCCGACCACAAGCACGGGCTGGAAGGTCAATGGCACCGCGGCGAGGAGGTCGCCACCGAGGACCTGCGCAAAGCCCTGCAGCAGTACCGGTCCTTCTTCGACCGCCTGCTCAGCACCTGACCCTCCGCCGGCCGACTGCGCAACAGGCCACGCCGTGGCGCAGTCGGCCGCCGCTTATCGAGTTGCCCGCAGCGGAGCGCCGACCGCGTGCGTATGCCGCAGCGCGGACATTGGAGTCGATCAGGCCCGCCTCGGTGTACGGCACGCCGAGTCGGTGGCAGCGTCGCTCGCGCACCACAGGCCGGGTCAGGCGCAGGCTGTGGCGCGGCATGCTCGGAAAGAGGTGATGCTCCACCAGGTAGTTCAGACCGCCCAGGGACCAGTCGGTCACCCGTCCGCCCCGCACATTGCGCGAGGTCAGCACCTGGCAGCGTAGATGCCCCCGCCGTTCGCCGTCCGCCTCAGGCATCGGCATACCCTTGTGGTTCGGCGCGAAGGAGCAGCCCAGGTGCAGCCCGAACAGCGCGTGATGCAGCAGCGCGAAGACCGCGGCGACACCCACCGGCATCGCCGACGACAGCAGGTCCGCGTAACCGATCAGGTGCGCGGCGAGCAGCGACCGCTCGACAGCCCCCACGTGCTGGCTGCCGCTTGAGGCCCATGATGCTGGCGACCTTCAGCGCGAAGCCCTCCAGCAACGGCATCGAGAAAAGCCTTGCCTGACGTTTCGTCACAAAAGTGCGAAGCCCTCGCGTTCGACGGCCTGGGCCTGTCTCCACCCCAACGCGCCCACCTCGACGTCCGGATCCTTGCCCACGTGATTGGGAGGGGCGTGGTGCCGGTTGAGACGCGGTTTCCGTGTTCATCCTGTAGATCATGTCGGCAGGACCTGACCCGGCTCCACCGCTGTCACCAGGACGGCGACGGTCACCGGACCGGGGGCGTCCCCTTCCGCTGCCGCGGCCACCGCCGCCCGGACGGCGAGGGAGACATCAAGGGCGCGATGAGTCTCGGCGACCGCCAGATGGATCTGGACGTGTCTGCCTGGGGGCTCGTCGCTGTCCTCGATCCGGACGGGGCACGCAAGACCTCCCCTGGCCACGGGCCCGGGCACTCCTGGAACGGGGGCGAGGCGGGTCACACCGGGGACAGCCATGGCAACGGTGGCCAGCTCCGCTGCCGGGTCCCGCACAGGCACCGGCCCGGGCGACGGGTGCTCGGGCTTGGTGACCGCGACGTGCGAGGCACTGGTTTCTCCCGCTGCACTTTCGCAGGCTTCGGCCGCGGTCGGCTGCTGCGCCGACCGCGGCACCTCCAGCAGGTCCGTCACATGCAGATCGACCTCGGCCACTACCAGCCCGAGACGTTCAACAGCCGCTGCGAACAGCGTATGCCGCAGCTGCTCCGCGACCTGGGGCAGGGGCTGCCGCGCCTGCGCCGAGAAATCCGCCTCGATCCGCAGCGGTCCGGGCGGCAGTGCAGTCCGGGGCGCCGGGACACTTGGCTCCGGCGCTGCTTCCGGGTCGGCCAGGCGAATCCGCAGCGTGCCCGGCCGAATCCCGGATACTCCGGAGGCTGCGCGGCTCAGTACCCCGCCAGCGGCTCGTTCGGTGATCCAGGACCCGTCCTCCGGCCCGCCGAGCGGCAGTAGTCGGCCCAGGCCGAGTTGCTGCCGTACGGCCTGGGGCCATCCGTCATCCGTCATCGGTTCTCACCCCTTCTCTTACCGCGTTCTTCCGCTGACCTGCTGTGCCCAGACTGCCGGAACCACCCTGCTGCGGCTGCTCATGCCACCTGTTCGGTGGGGCGGTCCCACGTCTGCCGTATCCCTGGAGCAGTGCCAGCCAAACGGACCTGAGGTGGAAAAGCGGGCGGCTGTCACCTCTTCTGGGAAAGGGACGACCGGCCATGACCGAGAGCGGACAGCAGAACCGCCCCGAGGCATCCGGAGCGGAGTCCATGGGCGAGGGGACCAGGAAGAACGCCGGCGTGAAGCGCGGCGACCCGGGCGCGCGGGGTCAAACCACGATCGCCGAGGGTGTGGTCGAGAAGATCGCCGGGATGGCGGCCCGTGATGTGGCCGGTGTCCATGCGTTGGGCAGCGGCATCTCCCGGGCCTACGGTGCCGCGCGGGAACGCGTGGAAGAGCAGCCGGCGGGCACGGTGCCCGGGGTTTGACCCCGCGCGCCCGCCGTCCAGCACGCGCTGCAACTGCGGCTGGATCTTCTGCCGCCGCCTCCTGCCGGTGTGGGTGGTGGTCTTGCCGACGAGCTGGAAGAGAAAGCCCCGTTCGTCGTCGAGACGGAGCACCCGGGCGAGCGCGTCCAGCACGGGCGCGGACGCCTGCATACGGCCCTGTTCGAGATGCGTGTAGTAGCCGGTGCTGATGCTGGCGTGCTGGGCGACCTCTTCGCGGCGCAGCCCGGCGACCCGGCGGGGGCCGCCGTTGTCGGGCAGGCCCACAGTGCGCGTGCTCAGCTCGGCGCGACGTTTCTTGAGAAATTCTCCCAGCTCGTTGTAGGGGAACATTGCCGGTCATGCCGCTCAGCGTGACACCGAACGCACCAGAGGAAGGAGGGAGGGTTTCCACCCGGGATGTCTCCCTCCCTGGATGCCTGTCTCCGCATTTCGCTCCTGCCCTGGCATGTGGGGCTCGGCATAGAGCAGTGCGCGCGGCGATCCGAGCGCCGTGCAGGCAAGGTCCTTCCCAAGCCCGAGCGAAGCCCCTCCATCGACAAGGACTCACCATGACGACCTTCGCCCTCGTCGGCGCCGGCCTGGGGCTCGCCACCGACCGCCGCTTCGGAACCGCCGGACACCCCCTCGCCCTCACCTCCCTCAGCGCCGGGAAGCTGGACGGGCTGACCGCCGAGCTGGCCGGCGACGGCATCTTCACCGCGACGTCCTCGACATCGAGTCCCTGGACGCGGCCCTGTACGCGGCGGCAGCCACCCCTGGGGTCCATCGAAATCCTGCAGTACAGCCTGGTACCCCGCGCAGACTTCACGAAGCCGGTCGTCGGCAGGACTGCCGACGACCTCGACGCGCCCCTCGCTTCTCCGTCAAGGGCCCCGTCCCCGCGTGCATACCGTCCTGCTCGGCATGCGCGACTCGGCGGCGGCACCCTTCTGTTCAACGGCGGCAGCGCCGCACGCCCCCACCCGGACCGCGCCGGCACCTCGATCGCCTTCGCCGCCGAGAGCGCCTACGCCCGCATGCTGCACGACGCCCTCGCCTCGGAGAACATTCACACCACCCAGTTGATCATCCCGGGAGCCATCCGCCCCGACGCTGAGCACAGCAGCCCTGAGGCGCTGGAACACCGCCTGTACGACATACCTCAAGCGCCACGGCTGCCGCCACTACGCCGAGCCCCTGCCCGACTGACCCGCGGCGCCACGTCGAACGCCAGGCACGCGGGACCGCGCGGTGGAAAGCCGGCCAGGGCGGCATTGCCCGGGTCGCAGGCGTTCCCGTGCTGGGCGAACCAGGCGAACGAGTCCGCCCTCCTCGACGTGCTGGCGGGGACGGCTCACGAGGTGGTGCTTCCTCACTGCGTACTCGCCGGTGTGGACCAGGCGATATGGCGAGCCAAGGGGCAGTCACATCCGCCAGGAGCCGCCTGCGAAGGCGTCTTCCCGCACGGTGCGGATGGTGCGACCGACGAGTTCGCGCAGCACGGGCCACACCTGGGGGAGTGGTTCCGGTTGAGGTGGCGCGGTCGTCGTGCAGGCACTGTGCAGGGCGGTGCGGTACAGGTCCACGCGCCGGCGAGGTTGCTCAGGTCGTACGGGTCATCCCGGATCAGGCCATGTGCAGCGGCAGCTTTACGACCGCATGCGCTGGCCGGGCATGGTGGTCTGTTCCACCCGAGGAGGGGGATGGGCTGGAGGTCATGACGTTCACTTGACGCGTGTTCTGGCAGGGCATCACCCGGCTGGTCGCGCAGGTCATGCCAGGTGAAAGGCGAACCCCCGCAGGCTGTCCTTGCGGGAGTTGAAGGAAAAGCGGCCGGGTTCCGGCGCCGCTGATGGCGGCCGCTGCTCACGGTGGGTCCATGGGCTGTCAGCGGGCGGTGTAGCCGCCGTCGACGGGGAGCGCGACGCCGACGACGAAGCTCGCGCCGGGGCTGCACAGCCACAGGACGGCCTGGGCCATCTCGTCGGCGGTGCCGAGCCGGTTGATCGGTTGGTTGGCTTCGGCCTGGGCGCGGTCGAGTTCTCCCCTGGCGATCATGTCGCTGACCATGGGGGTGTCGATGGTGCCGGGGCAGATGGCGTTGATACGGATGCCGCGGGGCGCGTATTCGAGGGCGGCGCTTGTGGTCAGGCCGATCACGCCGTGCTTGGTGGAGTGGTAGGAGGCGCGGCCGGGGATGCCGACCAGGCCGCCGAGGGAGGAGCAGTTGACGATGGCGCCGCCGCCCTGCGCGCGCATGTGGCGCAGTTCGTGCTTCATGGACGCCCAGACGCCGCGCAGGTTGATGGCGTGGACCTTCTCGAACTGCTCGAGGGACTCGTCGGCGGCGTCGGTGGGCGGGATCTGGATGCCGGCGTTGTTGTAGGCCATGTCGAGGCGACCGAAGGTGGCCACGGTGCGGTCGACGGCAGCGGCGACCTGGTCCTCGTCGCTGACGTCGCAGACCAGGGCGAGGGCCTGGTGGCCCGCGTCGGTGAGGTCCTTCGCCGCCGCGTTCACGGCCGTCTCGTCGATGTCGGCGAGGGCGACGGCGGCGCCGGAGGCGGCGAAGGCGCGGGCGGTGGCCAGGCCCATGCCGGAGCTGGCGCCGGTGATGAAGGCGACTTGGCCGGTGAAGTCGTAGGTGGGGTTCACGGGGTTCCTCCTGCTGGACGAAGCGAGTGTTGGGCCGGGCGGATTCAGGATCGCGTCGATGTCCTTTCGGCGGCCTGCCGTGGTGCGGGGGGCCGAGTGTCGGGGGTGCTCGTGCGACGATCCGGTTCGCTCCGGGCTTCGCGTCGGTGACCGGCGCGATCAGCGGTAGCGAGGTATGGCCCGTTAAGGGCGCCCCGACCAGTGCGGGGCCGGTCACGCCGAGGGAGGGGCGAGGGCCTGGCCTGCCGGGGCTGAGCCGGCGTTGTAGGCGGACGTGGTCGGCGTCGAGGTCAGGGTGGGCGCGTCCCCGGCGAAGCGGACCGCGAGGGCGGTGACGACCGGGTTGACCGTGAACCCGGTCAGGGCCATCAGAAGGATCAGGGATCGTCGCGGTCATGGGGCGCCGGCCGCCGATCGCGGTGCCCGCCCAGTGAACCGGTGCCGGAGGCGGCCAGGTCCGGAGCGGCAGGGCTCCCCGGGAGGCTGGCTTGCCCGGCGCAGGAGCAGCGGTGTGGGGCATGACGACTTCCGTGGTCGTGGAAGGGATGGCCAGGTGGAAAGGGTCTTCAGCTGGCGGGCTCGACGGTGATCCGCTCGGCTCTTGCCAGCTGCTCGACGGGGGCGTCGAGGTGGCCGAGGATCAGCAGGTCGGCCGAGGGGGCCGGGCCGTCCTGGTAGAAGACGGCCAGGTTGCCCCACGGCGCGTAGTAGGCCAGATCGCGGGCCTTCGCCGCGGACGGCTGGGGGGCGCCGTCGGTGGTGAGCTTGCGTGGCGGGTAGCCGATCCGCTCCGTGCCGTGGAAGTCCTCCAGCGCGAGGGTGAGCGGGAGCAGGCCGGCCAGGTCGCGGCCGGCGGGGCTGTCGTTCAAGGTGCCGTCGGCCTTGTGGCCGTCGATCGTCAGGCGAATGCGCATGGCGTTGATCCTGTCGGACGGTGCGGACGATGTGCCTCGCGTGGAAGTCGACGGGTGCGAGGACGGCGCAGCAGGCGGCGGGGGATCGTCGCACGCCGTCATGGGCCAGACCAGGATGGCGAGCAGGACAGTGCGAGGAGGGCGCGAAGCACGGGCCTGTTCCTCCCAACTCCGCTGGGGCGAGTGAGCAGCCGCAGCATCCTGAGCGCGGCAGTGCCGAAGGCGAGCGCCGGTCGGATGCGACGGCCCGGTACGAGGTTCAGCTGGTGGCCGGTGCGGCGGCGTACTCCTCGTCGGTGACGGGGGTGAGCCAGTGCACGACGTCGTGGTCGGCGTCGCTCTCGTTGATGGCCAGGTGGACCATCAGCCGGTTCGGCGCGGCGCCGTGCCAGTGCTCTTCGTCGGCCTCGAACAGGACGCGGTCGCCGGGCCGGATGACCTCGATGGGTCCGCCGCGGCGCTGGCACAGGCCGATGCCCTCGGTGACGAAGACGGTCTGGCCGAGCGGGTGGCGGTGCCAGTGGGTGCGGGCGCCGGGCATGAAGTGCACCAGGGCGGCGCTGACCCGTGAGGGCTCGGGTGCGGCGGCGACGGGGTCGATGTAGACGTCGCCGGTGAACCAGTCGGCGGGGCCCTTGACGGTGTCGATCGAGCTGCGGGTGATCTGCACGGTTGCTTGCTCCTTGCTTCCTGTTCGGGAGGACGGAGTGGGTGGGTCAGGGCTTGAGGAGTGCCTTGATGGCGCGGCGCTCGTCCATGGCCCGGTAGCCCTCGGCGACCTGGTCCAGAGGCAGGGTGAGGTCGAAGACCTTGCCCGGGTCGATCGCTCCGGTCAGGATGCGGTCGATCAGGTCGGGCAGGTAGCGGCGCACCGGAGCGGGGCCACCGCGCAGGCCGACGTGGGAGAAGAACAGCTCCTGGCCGTCGATGGCGACCTCGTGGGGGACGCCAACGAAGCCGACGTTGCCGCCGGGGCGTGCCGAGTGCAGGGCCTGCCGCATGGCCTGGGCGGTGCCGACACACTCCAGCACCGCATCGGCGCCGATTCCACCGGTCATGTCCTTGATCCGGGCCACGCCCTCGTCGCCGCGCTCGGTGACGATGTCGGTGGCGCCGAACTCCTCGGCGAGCTTCTGTCGCGTCTCGTGCCGGCTCATGACGATGATGCGCTCGGCACCCATCTCCTTGGCGGCGATCACCGCGCACAGCCCGACCGCGCCGTCGCCGACGACCACGGCGGTGGAGCCGGGCTCGACCTCGGCGGCGTCGGCGGCCCACCAGCCGGTGCCCATCACGTCGGAGACGGCCAGCAGACCCGGCCAGAACCGCTCGTCAGGGATCTCGTCGGTGGCGACCAGGGTGCCCTGGGCGTTGGGGATGCGCACGTAGTCGGCCTGGCAGGTGGACATGAACTCGCGGTGCAGGCAGTTGGACGGGAAGCCGTTCCGGCAGTTCGCGCAGCTGTTGTCCGAGGTGGCGAAGGAGCCGACGACGAACTGGCCCGGCTTGACGGCGGTGACCTCGGACCCGATCTCCTCGACGAAGCCGACGTACTCGTGTCCCATGGGATGCGGGTCGCCGATCGGCTCCGCGCCGCGGTAGGGCCACAGGTCGGAGCCGCATACGCAGGTCACGGCCGTACGGATGATCGCGTCGGTCGGGTGGAGGATCTTCGGGTCGTCCAGGGTCTCGAAACGGACGTCGCCGGGGGCGTGGATCACTGCGCCGCGCATGAGAGGGATTCCTTTGCGTGCCATGGCGTGCGGCCGCCGGATGTCCGGGGCCGCCGCAGAGTGCAGGACCGGGTGCGCTTTCCCCGCTTCGTCCCGCCGGGACGGAGCGGGCGGAAGCACCACGCCATCCAGGTAACCCGCTCCCGGGCCGCGGAGCGAGGCACCCTCAAGGGGCGTACTGGCAGTGCACCCCTACGGCGGCGGGCGGGACGTACCGTCGAAGGCATGGACAACCGTGAGGAGGTCCGCGAGTTCCTCACCTCGCGGCGCGCGAAGATCACTCCCGAGCGGGCGGGCCTGCCATCCGGCATCCGCCGCCGGGTTCCCGGACTGCGCCGCAGCGAGGTCGCCGCCCTGGCCGATGTGAGCGTGGAGTACTACGCCAAGCTCGAGCGCGGCAACCTCGCCGGCGTCTCCCCCGCTGTACTCGAAGCCGTCGCCCGCGCCCTCCAGCTCGACGACGCCGAACGCGCCCACCTGCTCAATCTCGCCCAGGCCGCCGACGGCTCCGACGCCCTCACCCGGCCACGCCGCCGCACCACCCGGGCCTGGACGTCGCACCGCAGCCTGCAATGGGTGCTGGACGCCGTCACCGCGGGGCCCGCGTTCGTCCGCAACGGCCGCATGGACCTGCTCGCCACCAACCAGCTCGCCCGCGCCTTCTACGCCGACGTCTACGCCACGGCCGGCAACCAGGCGAACCTGGCCCGGTTCCAGTTCCTCGACCCCGCCTCGCGCCGCTTCTACCCGGACTGGGACCAGGCCGCCGACATCTCCGTCGCCATCCTGCGCACCGAAGCCGGCCGCAACCCCCACGACAAGGACCTCCACGATCTCGTCGGCGAGCTGTCCACCCGCAGCGACGACTTCCGCACCCGCTGGGGCGCCCACAACGTCCGCCACCACGGCACCGGCACCAAACGCTTCCACCACCACGCCGTCGGCGACCTCACCCTCGCCTACGAGGGCCTGGAGATGGCCGCAGAACCCGGCCTCACCCTCACCATCTACACCGCCGAACCCGGCTCACCCTCCGAAGAAGGACTGCGCCTGCTCTCCGCATGGGCCGCCACTCGGGAAGCCGACCCTGACACGAAACGATCTGCGCCCAGATGACCGTGAGTGCGAGTGGGTGAGGTGATCGGGGCGCCGGGCGGCGGCCGTCACACTTCCCGCCCGGCGCAGCAGAAGACCAGGCCCATGCCGAGGTTGCCGACATCGTCGATTCCGCGGTCGTAGTTGTAGCCGCGGCGCAGGATACGGGAGTCGTCCGTGGCGGCGGTGCGTGGGTTGGCGAGGCGGATATGGGCGTCGAGGGAGATCGGGTTGCCGTGCGAATCCTTGGCGTAGTTGGGGACATCGGTCTCCTTGACGCTGTCGAGCGGGGCGCCGGTGTCCTCGCGGCGGCCGAACATCTTCTCCTGCTCGGTGAGGTAGACAGGTCCAAGAACTCGACGAGCACGCGGATGATCCGTATGACCTGGTAGCTGCCGCCCCTGTCCCAGGCGGGCTCGTCGGCGCCGCCCCCTCCCCATATGGGACGGTTGCTTTCTCGGAACGAGGCGACGTCGGGGTTGGCGATGCCGTCCTTGAAGCCGAGCAGGTTGCGCTGGGCGCCGGTGGAGCCGCAGCTGCCGCAGCCGGTGAGCACCACCTCCTTGCGTGACGTCTCCCTGCCAATACCGGTCAGGAGTGGACGAGAGTCAACGCTTTGTCAGCCCGCTCAGTCAGGTTGAGCATCCGTTCGGCCGAAGTCATCCGGCAGTGATCGAGTCACGCCGCTGTACCGGCATCGATGGGACGGTTGCGCAGTGCCGTCCCGGGCGGGGGTCTGACTCGTGAGATCTATGACCGAAGTGTCCAGTCACGGACCTGTCGGCTGCCGTTGCGGGATGCTGCCTGCCACCGAGCCACAGGGCGTGTCCCAATAGGGGCCTTGCCGAGTTCAGGCGCCATCACGGTCCAGACCGCCCGAGCAGGCCGGTGCCATCCACCCATCACGTCACCACGCGGGAGGCCAACCATCATGACGACCAGACAGCGCAGCACCTCCTCGAGCACGGATCCGCCCGTTCGGCGCGAGGTCGTCCTGGGCGTGGACACGCACGGCGAGGTGCATGTTGCCGCCGTGATCTCCCCGCTCGGGAAGATCCTGGGAACGGAGTCCTTTCCCGCGACGGCGGCCGGCTATCGGCAGCTGCTCGTGTGGGCCCGCAAGCGGGGGACGGTGCGCCGGGCCGGTGTGGAGGGCACCGGCACCTTTGGCGCGGGCCTGTCCCGCTACCTGCTGGCCCAGCAGATCCAGGTGTTCGAGGTGAACCGCCCCGACCGCTCAGCCCGCCGGCTACTGGGGAAGTCGGACCCGCTCGACGCGCAGGCCGCCGCGCGGGCCGTGCTCAGTGGCCGCGCCCGGGCCCGGGCCAAGTCCGGCGACGGTCCGGTGCACAGCGCCCGGATCTACAAACTCGCCAAGGACTCCGCGGTCAAGGCCCGTACCCAGGCGATCAACCAGCTCAAAGCCGTCCTGGTAATCGCCGATCCCGCCCTGCGGGAACGGCTGTCCAGTCTGGGCAACCGCGAGCTGTTCCGCACCTGCGCACGCCTCGGCCTACCCGGCGGTGGGGGAGACGAGGACGCGGTGACCCAGGCCACCCACCTGACGTTGCGCATGCTCGCCGAGCGCGTTGAGCAGCTCACCGGGCAGATCGATGAGCTGAACCAGCGCCTGACCCGGCTCGTCGAACGCCACGCCCCACAGCTGCTCTTACCGATGGGCATCGGCCCGGACAGCGCCGTCACACTCCTGATCACCATGGGGGACAATCCCGAGCGGCTGAACACCGAGGCGTCCTTTGCTGCCCTTTGCGGAGTCAGCCCCATCGAGTACTCCTCCGGGCGGCGCATCACGCGCCGCCTCAACCACGGCGGCGACCGGCAGGCGAACGCAGCCCTGCACCGCATCGTGTTCACCCGCCTGCGCCACGACCCGCGCACCCAGGCGTACTACGAACGCCGCACCCAGGAGGGCAAGACCCGACGCGAGATCATCCGATGCCTCAAGCGGTATGCCGCCCGCGAGGTCTTTAACCTGGTCAGACCGGTTTCCCGCGCCCCCGCGTTATAGGGGCGTCGGTGATAGAGCCACACCCGTTGGGCAACATCCTGGGGGACATCTGCCCGGTTCTATAAGACGACGCCCTCGCGCACGGAGACCGCCACCCGCATCAGGTGCCGGAACTGGGACGCGATCAACTCCCAGTCGATTGAGTTCCTCCCTGCCTCGCCGAACAGCGCGTCGATGTGCACGTACTCGGTGGTCTTGCTGGGCCGGTAGAAGGTCAGCCCCTTCCAGTCCCTGATCCTCGGCATCAGGTCGAAGCCCAGCAGATGGGTGAGGGTGAAGACAGGCAGAGACTGGCCCTGGGTATCCGCGTGCACGGTGGTGGGCTTGACCTTGGAGGCGTTCTTGAGCAGGCCCTCGATGATGTAGACGGCCTCCCACACCTCGCACGGGATGAAGTGCGTGAACAACGCGATGTAGGTGTCCGAGATGTGGTGGTAGGCGATGCTTCCCGGCTTGGAAGCGCGTGGGTTCGCGGATTCCTGGACGTGGACAGGGTGGAACCCACGCATCGTCGGAAGCCTACCCGTTCAGTCGATGCGGGTTCCTGCCGCCGATTTCGCCTCCTGTTGGGTATCCATGCGGCCGGTGTTGCGCAGGACCAGAGAGATGAGCGAGGCAAGCCGGACGAACAGGTAGTCGACGGCAGAGCCGTCGGGGAGATCGTGCTTGCCGTGCTCGTGGTGCCGGATCGTGAAGTTGTTGCCTGTGCTCGTCAGTGTCCTGAACTCGGTCTCCAGAAGGTCGCGAAACGGTTCGAAGCCAGGGACAGCACGGACCAGAAGCTGTTCCGCGGATGCCTTCTTCTTGTCCCCGCCGAGTTCGAGAGTCTTGAGCCGCTCGAAGGCGTCCCAGAGCTTCTCAAGAGCGTCCCGCCGGTCGAGCGGGTTCCTGGACAAGAACCGGGCCATCGCGTCGTTGAGCTTGTCATCGAGCTGTGGGTCTCCGGTGTCGGGCCTGAAATCGGAGACCAGCGGACGCGCCTCGGGCGGCCCGAGCCGTCGGACGCGCATGTCGTCACCGATG
Source organism: Streptomyces sp. NPDC001843 (assembly GCF_042891955.1). Lineage (NCBI taxonomy): Bacteria > Bacillati > Actinomycetota > Actinomycetes > Kitasatosporales > Streptomycetaceae > Streptomyces > Streptomyces sp. NPDC001843. The sequence continues at coordinate 435,270 of NZ_JBIATQ010000005.1, forward strand.
GCGAAGGCGATCCCGTTCCTGGCGAACAGCAGGTTAACGTCGCGTTGGAACTGCTCCTGTCCCGGCGTCAGGCCGCCGTTGAAGTGCAGGTTGGCTCGCTGTGTATCGAAGGTGTAGTCGGTGTGTTCGAAGCACCAGCTATGGGGCTTGCTGTGGCTCGGCTGTTCGATGTGGAGAGCGACGAAGTCGACCACATCCAGCGCGGTGGCGGTGTCCGGTGCCTTGTCTGGATCAAGCGGAGCTCGAGTCGGTGCCTGGGTGTGAGCCCTTGGAGAGGGCCGGTCAAAGAAGATCTCGTCGGACTCGGTGTGCTGCTCTTCATCAGGCGGCGCCGGGGGCTCGACCAGCTTGGGGACATGGGCTTTGAGAGAGTGGAGGAACTTCTCTTCGTCCGCACCGGTGATGGTGTTGCGACCGCGGTCGTCCGGACAGTCGTACCGGGGAAAGGCCCGTGCGAGCGAGCCATCGTTGATCCGCTGCTGGATCAGGACTGTGATTCCTGCCCAGGCCTCGGTGGTGATGATTTCGCTGACGCGCGGTCTGCCGTGCCCAGCGCGGTCGGAGTAGAAGGTGCTCTCGGTCACGGGAACCACCTTGGCAGCGGACTAGCGAGCTCTCCAACTGGGTTTCCTGGCAAGGAATGGTTATCGCCAGAGGGTGGACCGGCGTTCTGGGTGGGCGGTGTCGATGTACTTCATCGCGGTCTCGGCGGCGATGCCGAAGACGCGCATGAGGTGGACGGGGTCGGCGGTCTGGCTGGCCTCGTCGAAGATGCGGTCCTGGCGGAGCTTGGACAGAGTGAGGCCGAGCGGCCGGAAGATGTCGTTCATGACCATGGTGGAGACGGGCGGCAGCCGGTCGTCCGCCACGGTCTGCTGGCTGACCAGCAGGTAGGGATTGGCCGTCAAGGGCCACCGTCGGTGGCGGTCGCGGAGCCAGTCACTCGCGAAGATGTGGGTGACTTCGTCGAGGTAGACGGTGTGCCGGAGGTCCCGCCGGGCCGTCAGGCGACCGCGAGCGAGGTCGAGATCGGTCAGGAGGAGGCATCGGGTCTCACGCCGGCCGAGCGCGTGGAGGTGAGGGAGGGCAGGCGGTCCAGTTCCCCGACGGCGATGCAGGTCCAGTACGTCGGCGTGAAACAGGACGGTCTGTGCCGGGTTGACCAGGTGGGGCGAGATTGCTCGTGCCGGCGGACGTGCAGCGGCGGCTCGTTGCCGGGCCCTGTCGTGCGGCGCCGGATAGCCGAGCGCTCCGGGGCGGAGCGCGAGTCTGAGTGCGAGGTCGCCGCCGAACCACAGCTGGGTCCATGTCTCGGTCCGGGCGTCGGGGCGTGACGGTCGATGTGCAGGCAGCAGGCCCGGCAGATGCCGTCCAGCATTAGCGGGGCGCTGCGGCGTCCGCAGCGGCGGCAGTCGCCGACCGGGTGCCGGCCTGGCCACGTGCTCCAGCTGCTGCAGCCGGAGCAGACGGAGCGGAAGCCCCAGCAGTCGCAGTGCCGACAGCTGCGGTGCGGCTTCGGCGGGACGGCGGCGTCGACGTGGACGGAGAAGGCTGGCCTCGCGCAGGATGTCGGCGACCGCGCTCTGGCTGCGTGGCAGATCATCGAGGACCTCCTCGGCGACCAGGTTCTCGCGTCGGCATCCCGGACGGCCAGGGCCAGCCGGAGCATCCAGCAGGCCGCCCTCCACCACGCCTTGCTCAGCTCCTGCTCGGCGGCGTGGGCGACAGCGATGGCCTCCAGACGGTCGTAGTCGGCGAGGTCCCGGTCGCGGATGCGCCGGACGTGCTCCTGTGCGAGCTGCCGACGCGGTCCTTGATACGACGAAGCCGTTCGGGAAGCACCCCGAGGGGGCTTCTGCGAATCGTGCTACGACGTGTCGCGGTCGGCGTGGGTACCGTTGTATTCAGGCACCCCGCTCTCGAGCACGCGGAGCAGGGACGCGGTGACGACACGTGTCGTACGGCCGATGCGCAGCACGCGGCAGGGGAACTCTCCGCGACGAACAAGGTTGTAGCCCTTCGCTCGTGAGAATCCCAGTGCCCTTGATGCATCTTCCACGCTCCCTGTTCCGTCCCAGGTAGCCCGAATGCGGATAGGGCTGTAGCGGGGGCCTGACGGCGCTTTGCTTTCTTGATGCATTTCGAAGTGTTTCTCCTTGCTCAGGCGGTATCGCTATTCTTGGAGTCGGTGGCTGGGGTCCCGTACTGCGGAGTCAGCTGGCAAAAACGGCACAGCGGTAAGGGCCGGTAGCGGTTACACCGATTCCAGCTGAGAGAGCGCGGCGATCGGTGACGGGGTCGTTGCGCTGAAGGGGGACCAGGGATCTTGGCTCTCGGAGTCGATCTGGTGTCATCTTCGCGATTCCTTCCGACATGCGAGCAGGTGTTGGCGGTGGGCCATTAATGATCCGCGGGATTGCCGGTTTGGCTAACCGGCAATCCCGCGCTATGTTGCGCCGCTTTGCAGGTGCTGCGGAGTCAACAGGGCCGCTCGCGTCAAACGCCCTTCAGGGCTCCTTCCCGCTCAGTAGGATCACCGGCAGAGCGGGGCGGGAGGCGCACGGGGTGGGGAGCAGCGGTATGGCAGCGGGGGGTCGGCGGGGGTCGGCGGAGCGGGTGCGGGAGCGCCGTAGGACCGCGGTGCGCAAGCGCGTTCACGACAAGGCACTGATCGAGGTGCGGGGCTGTCTGCGGGACTGGGACGACGGCCGGGACGCGGCACGCGAGGCCAAGGCGGTGGCCGAGACGATCATCGCGCCCGAGTACGAGGGCCGGGTGCTCATCGAGTTGTTGCAGAACGCGCACGACGCGCACCTGGCCGGCGCCGCCGACGGACGTATCGAGATCCGGCTGGACGAGGACGAGGGTGAGCACGGCACCCTCTATGTGGCCAATGGCGGCAAGCCGTTCGGCGGCAAGAACTTCAAGGATTTGTGCAGCATCGCCCTGTCCAGCAAGCGTGCCGACGCCGGGATTGGCCACAAGGGCGTGGGCTTCAAAAGCGTGCTGCACCTGTGCGACGCCCCCGAGGTCTACAGCGTGGCCAGGGAGGGATCCCGGGTCCCCGACGGGTTCACCTTCCGGTTCGCCCGGCTTGACGACTACGACGCGCTCGCTCGGGAGGTGGCACCCGAACGCGTTGACCTCGCCGACTACTTGAAGGAGAACCTGCTCACTCTGAAGGTGCCGGTTTTTCTGGAGGAGGCACCGAAGAGCGTCCACAACTTCGTGCGCCGGGGCTTCGTCACCGTCGTCCGTCTGCCGCTGAAGTCGGCCGACGCGCGCTCGGCCGCCGGGGCACAGATGCGGGAACTCATGGATGGCAGCGCCCCGTTCGAGCTGTTTCTTGACCGCCTGGAACGTGTCCGGCTGGAGCGGCGGGTCGCAGGGAAAACCCGGGGTAAGACGTATGACCGCCAGGTGGAGGTGCTTCACCAGGCACGCGGCCTGAAGGTGCAGCAGGTCACCTTGCGCCGGCGGATGCGACTGATCGTCGTCTGCGGGAAGGCCGACCCGGACCGCGCCCGGGAGGCGCTCACGGCGTCGATCGAGAAGAGCGGGATGCGACGAGACTGGATGGCCTGGGAGAAGAAGGCCGAGGTTCGCGTCGCCGTACCGGTCGCCGATCCCCTGCGGGAGGGACGGCTGTACACCTTCCTGCCGATGGGCGAGCAGATCCCGGCGCCCGTGCGCGGCTTCGTCCACGCCCCGTTCTTCGCCGAGATGAACCGGCGCTCGTATAACGAGGCGGTGCCGTGGAACGGCCTGCTGCTCGACACCGTGGCTGAGACGTGTGCCCGCGCGGTACTCGCCACCGGCGAGGGACGGGCCCCCGTTCCCGCCGGAGCGCTGGTCGACCTGATGTGCTGGCGGTCGCCCACGGCACTGACCCGGCTCACTTCCGCCTTCCAGCGGCTGGGCCACGGCATCGCCCAGGTCCCGTTCATCCCTGTGATCGCCACGGCGTCCGGCACGCGCACCTCCCTGCACCGGGCAGTGCTGTGGGAAGGCAAGGAGCACGCCACGGCCTTCACCCCGCACGCGGTCGCCGCCAGCGGGGTCATCGATCTCCTCGACCCGCAGCTGCATTCCGTACGGCTGCGGCGGCTGGTGTCTCTCGCGAGGAGTGTGGGCACGCGCCTCGAACCGCCGCCGGAGCGCCTGGCCTCCTGGGCGGAGAGGCTCGCCGAGGCCGCCGCCCGTGCCCCCTTCGACCCTGGATGGTGGGCGGACTTCTACTACGACCTCTCGCAGGAGTTCCCCGGCGGCTCGGCCCTGACCGGCAAGCGGATCATCCTCACGTCCGGGCCCGCGCTGGCACCAGCCAGCGCGGAAGGCGTCTTCTTCGACCGGGAGTCCCCGCGGGGCGGCTCCCTTCCGGCCCTGCCCGACGGGCTGTCCGGCCGTCTGCACTTCGTGCACGAGGGCATCGCCTGGACCGGCAAGGGCCGCAAGCGCAGAGCGCAGGGCCGCACCTGGCTCAGGACCGCCGGCCTCGTCCACGAGTACGGCGCCGAGCGGGTGCTCGAGGTCGTGGCCGCGGCACTGAGGGCGGACGGAGAGGGCGGAGTCGAGGACGGCGTGCGCCTGGCCTGCCTTCGCTACGCCTGCGCGGTCTCCCACGCGCTGGAGACCGAGGGGCACAAGGCTCCGCAGCTGAAGGGGCTCCGGGTACCGACCCGGGGCGGCTGGCAGGAGGCGAGCCGTGCCATGTTCGGGCCGGGATGGCCCGGTGAGCACTCTTCCATCGATGACACTCTGACCCGGTTCCTGGAGCGCGTCCGGGGACTGTCGTCCGTACTCACCCAGACGGAACAGCGGCTCCTCCCGCGCCCCGAGGAGCTGTGCGGGGACACGCTCCCAGTCGAGGCCATGCGGCGCTTCCTCGAACAGCACGGCGTCGCCCACGGCCTGCGTCCCCGGCACGAGGTCTTCCGCACCGAAGTGCGAGGCCAGGATCTCAACTGGCCCGCCCGTTTCTGGGTTCCGAACCGACGGGATCTGCTGCCACAGTGGCGGACGACCGCCGAGCGCTGGCCGAACCGGCGGCGGGTCGGCTACCTCAAGGTGGCCTACCACTCACACGCCCGTTCCGCGGCCGTGCTACCCGGCCAGGACGACTACGCCGCCTTCGGTGAGGAGGACCGCAGGCTCTACGCGGAACTCATCGTGCACGGCCTCGCTTTCTCCTGGCCGGACTCCGCGCTGGAGATGCATTTCGTACGCCACACCGACTCCGCGGGGACCCACTGGCCCACCCCGCTGGCCGCCTTCCTAGCCCAAGCGCCGTGGATCCCGCAGACCACCGCCCCGGGCACCCCCGCTGAGGGGACCGTGTTCGCCACGGCGGGCCGGGCCTGGTGGTGGCAGGGCACGCAGTCCCCGCCCCCGCTCCTCAGCGTGGTGCCCGCCACCTTGCGCAGCAGGCGGTCCGCCAAGCTCGTGACACGCCTCGGCCTGCTCGGCATCCGCTCCTGGGACGACCCCGGCACCGCGCTCGACCGGCTCAGCCATCTGCCCAACCTGGTGCAGGCCGGCCCGCACCTGCGTGAAGGCAGGCACGCGCACGAGATCGGGCAGGAGTACGAGAAGGCTTGGGCCCAGCTGCTGCCCGCGGACGGCGGCACACGCACCGCCGACGGCGGGCCCGCCACGCCACCGCACCGGCTGCTGGTCCACCGGGCTGGTGCCCTCGAACCGCTGGACCCGGCGGAGACGGACGAGACGGTCTTCGTCCCAGACCCGGACGGCGCCCAGAACCGGGCACTCCTGGACCGCGTCCCGGTACCTGTGATCCCGATCAGGGACAGGGCGCTGGGCGCCCGGGTCCACGCCTTCCTCGACCAGGGGGCGACGTTCGACGTCCAACGGTGCGGCGACGCCGCACACGACATCCAGGCCGACGGGCTGCCCGTCCGTGAGGCGACGCGCCTGCCATTGACCCAGTACGCGGGCCCCTGGCTGCTCACCCTGGTCGCGGCCCTGGTGGAGTTCGACGAGGAGCGCGCGTCCCGGACGGAGCCTGTGACCGTGGCCGAGTCGACCGGGCTGCTGCGCCGCTGCGAGGTGACCGTGGCCGACGAGGCCGTCGTCTGGATCGCCGGACACCGTCTCACCGAGAACGGCACACACCGCGCCCTGCTTCACCCGCACCCCGACCGGCCCTGTGTCGTCGTCGTGCACAGTGGGCCGCGCACCGGCTGGCGGGTGCTCCGTACCGCCGCCCCCGCCCTGGCCGCCCTCATCCGTGCGCCCTACCTCGCGGACATCCTGTGGAAGGCCCTGACCCGGCTGGAGGAGCGGGGCCTGAAGACGGACGACGTGTCCGAGGAGGATCTCGCGGACGTCCTGGAGCTGCGGCAGCACCAACTGCGCGCCGTCCTCGCCGAGCGGGCCTCGCAGCGCTCCGGCAGCGCGCGGCTCGTGCCGCTCCTCGCCTGCCTCGACCTCGACCTCGCGGAGGAACTCCAACAGCGCGTCGAGGACTTCCCCGACCGTGCAGCCCTCCTGACCTGGCTCACCGCCCGCGCCGGCGCACCGGACGCGGAACGCCTCATGCGGCTCCTCGACGACGACGATCCGGAACGGCAGCTGAGGGCCCTGTCCGTAACCCTGGCCGAGGCCAACCGAGCCTGGCGCGCACTGAGTCTGCCGCAGATCGACAACACCGACCGGCACGAACGGCAGTTCGCGACCTGGCTCCAGCGAAACCGTCCCGCACTCGCCGAGCGGATCAGAGACGCCCACGCCGACGTCCACCGCTCCGGCCGGTCCCTGGCCGCCTACGTGCGCCTGCGGGGCCTGCCCACACTCGCGCCGGACCCGACCTGGCACACGACACTCTGGGACCTCACCGACCAGCTCCTCCAAGCTCACGCCGACGCCTGGCTGACCCGATCGCTCCCCGCACAACCGCCGACGTCCCGCGCGCTGCCGCCGCTCACCGAGGTCCGCGAAGCATCCACCACCGCCGTCCACCAGCACCTGCCGCGTCTACGGCAGCTGATCCAGGAATGGCAGCGTCTGCACCCGACGAGCCACACCGTGGTGCCGCCGCCCCCGCAGGAGGTGCTGCGAGCGCTGGACGACGAAGGACTGCTGGACTTCGAGGTCCTATCCACGAAGGCGTTGATCACCTGGCTCAGCCACCACGGCCACTGGCCGACGGACATGCCCCTGTCGGACAGGCGCGCCCAACTCGGGCTGCCCCCGACGCGCTCGTCGGCGCCTGCCGGGAACAGCGGCACGGCCGCGGGCACAGGCCAGTCCGGAGCACCCGTGCCCGGCCCCCAAGTGGCCCTGAACGGCAGGCTCGTCCCGGCGGGCCCCGACGACCTGGCCGCACTGGCCCGTGAGGTGGCCGCGGACCTGACACCGGAACAACGCGCCACTTCGGCCACGGCCGTGACCACGCTCGCCCCCCGCATTCCCCGGCCGCGCACCCCGTCACAGCCCGGAACGGGACCGCAGCGCGGTTCCTACCAGGCCACGGGCAACGACCAGGACCGCACCATGCCAGTGGGCGTCGCGGGTGAGGCAGCGGTGGCCGCCTGGCTGCACAAGCAGTTCGGAGTCAAACCACAGGACTCATGGAAGTCCAGCCTGCGCGTGCACGGACTCGCCGGGGCACAGCCGGGGGACGACCGGCTCGGCTACGACTTCCTCATCCACGACGGCGACGAGACCTACCTCTACGAGGTCAAGGCGTCCACGGGCGACAGCGGAGAGATCATCCTGGGCGAGTCGGAGGTGCGACGCGCTTCCCGGCTGGCCCCAGGAGAGACGTACTTCATCGTGTACGTCTCCCATGTCTTCGACCGCGACCGCCGCGCCATCACCGTGCTGCCCAACCCATTCGGCGCTCCGGACCTCGCAGGCTACGAACTGGTTAGCACCCAGCTGAGGCTCCGCTTCAACCTTGGCTGAATCACAACGGGACCTGGAGCGACCGGTCCAGGTCGGCTCTTCGCCGGGGAGCGATGAGCCGCCATTGTGCGAGCGCATTGGGTGTCCGTGCGGGCGGCGATCTTCGCCGTTGCCGTCAGCTCGACCTCCGTGCGCTGCTGGCGAGTCAGCCCGGTGGCTTCGGTCGGGGCCTTCAGTCACCGCTGCGGCCGGCGAGCAACCGTCGGTGCCGGTCATGCCACAGCCAGACGCGAAAGTCACCGCCGCCTGGCAACCGGTTCGAACGAAACAAGAGTAGATGGATTCCCGTCAGTTAGTCGGTTTTGATCAATCAGTGGCTCGGCACGGACGCTGTTGGGCAGTATGCCGTCCTGGGGCATTGTCGGTTGAGGGAACCGGAGGGGGAACATGGCGATCAGAGTGCTGCCGGTGTCTGCGGATCAGTCGGAGTTGCTGGACATGGTTATCGCTTTGGGCGACCGCTACACGAAGTATCTGGGTCTGCTCACGCCGCCTGCCTACCGTAAGCACGCCGAGGACGGCGGCCTGCTGGTGGCCTTGGATGACGAGGAGGTCGTCGGCTATGCGCTCTTCGGGCTGCCCAAACGGAGTCTGTATGTGCGGTTGGCTCATTTGTGCGTGGCGGAGGAGCACCGGGGCAAGGGTGTCGCTCGTGAGCTGATCGAGGCGATCCGCGCGCGGCATGCTCATCGGCTCGGTATTCGTGCGAAGTGCCGGCGCGACTACGGGCTCAGCGGTATGTGGACGGCGCTTGGCTTTGTTCCCAAGGGTGAGAGTCTGGGGCGGGGCAAGGACAAGGAGACTCTGGACACCTGGTGGCTCGACCTGGGGCACGAGGATCTGTTCACCGAGGCCCAGAGTGATGCGTTGCTGGTGGTGACCGTCGACCACGGCATGTTCGCCGGGCTGCGCGGTACGGGAGCGGAGCGCGCTGTTGCTGAGGCGCGTGCTCTCGAAGCGGGATGGCTCGCCGACCTGATCGAGCTCGCGTTCACTCCGCAGCTTCTGCATGATGTACGCGATGTCGAGGAGCGTGAGGAACGCAACCATCAGCGTGCGGGTCTTGCCGAGTTGCGGTCACTGTCTCCCGACAGCGCTGCCGTTGCCATCCGCTTGGAGGAGCTGGCCGCGGCAGCGAGGAAGGAGCTGCCTGATGTTCCCCTCGATGATCGGCAGCGCGCCCGCTTGCGCTACGTGGCCGAGACGTCGTGTGCCGGGATCCAGGTGCTGGTGACGCGCGATCCCGCACTGGCGGCTCTAGCGGACATCGCCTGGGACGTCGCACGGGTCAAGGTCGTCTCCCCGGCGGTGGTCACGCTGCATGTGGACGAATTGCGCCAGGCCCAGGTGTACCGTCCTGCGGATCTCATGGGCACTGCCTTCTCCGCCGAGGAGATCGCGCCAGGCGGTGAAGGAGAGCTGGTCGCCTTCTTCGACCAGGCCGAGGGCGACCGTGGAACGGGCTTCGCGGAGCGGCTGAAAAGCCTCGCCAATGACGGGGTGCTGTGGCGCAGGGAGTTGCTCCGGGATGGAGAAGGGCACCCGGTGGCCCTTTACGTCTGGGCGATGGACGGCCGCACGTTGAACGTCGCGTTCCTCCGTACGGCGTCGCACCCGCTGGAGGAGACACTTGCACGGCAACTGCTGTTCATGCTCAAGCGCCTTGGCCGGGAGCGGGGGGCACAGGCGGTCCGTATCACCGATCCGTTCCTGTCTCCGACGGCTATGGCGGCTGCCGGCGCCGACGGCTTCACCGAGGACGAGAGCGGCTTCACCGCACTTCTGGTCGACGTCTGCGGACCTGCTGAGGCGGTCTCGGAGAAGGCTGCGGAGATCGCGGGGCGGATGAGGCGGTCGACGCCACGACTGGATGATCGTGTGTCGCCCGAGATCGCGAGCGTGGCCGAGCGGGTGTGGTGGCCGGCCAAACTGATCGACACGGCCCTTCCCTCCTTCATCGCGCCCATCAAGCCGCGCTGGTCCACGGAGCTCTTCGACGTTCCGGCCATGCTCGTTCCCCGTGACGACGTACTGGGCATCAGCCGCGAGCATGTCTACTACCGCTCGTCCGGACACCGCGGAGAGAGCGTTCCCGCCCGGATCCTGTGGTACGTCAGCGAGGGGGCTTCCGGGCACCAGGGCAAGATGGTCATCGGCTGCTCGCGCCTCGACGAGGTGGTCATCGACGACCCCGACACCCTCTTCTCGCAATTCGAACACCTGGGCGTATATGGTCATGCCGAAGTGCGTGCCGCAGCCGATGTGTCGGGCAAGGCCATGGCGTTGAGGTTTTCGGACACGGAGATCTTTCCCGTACAGGTGACGCATGCACGAGTGATCGCGTTGGCCAAGGGACTGGGGCTACGGTGGGTACCGCCGATGCAACTGTCAAAGATCAGCAACGCACTGTTCCAGGCCATGTACGAAGAGGGGCACCGAAAGACGTGAGTGATCCGGAGCGCGCGATGCTGCTGTCCGTCCACCCTCGGTTCGCCACGGCGATCCTGGCCGGAACCAAGACGGTCGAGGTCCGCCGGCAGCGCGTCGCCGTCCCGCCCGGAACTCCAGTACTCCTCTATGCGACCGCGCCCACGATGGCCATCGTGGGCATGGCTCGGATCGCTTCCGTGCAAGTGGCCTCCCCGCGGGAGGTCTGGTCGGCCAGCCGCACGAGTGCCGGGATCAGTCGTCGCGAGTACGACGAGTACATGAGTGGAGCGACTCAGGCCAGCGGTCTGTTGCTCAAGGAACCGATCACCTTCGAGGACCCGGTACCACTGGCCGCGCTGCGAGCCTCGGGACCGTTCCATCCACCGCAGAGCTACCGGTACTTGACCGGTGAAGACCTCCGGAAGGTTGCTGAGGCGGCACCGGTGACCGGGGCGGCCCTTCAGGGCGCATTGAAGGACCTGACGCCAGCCTAGGCCGAATACACCTCCTCAACGTGCGGGAAAGGATGCGCCAACGTCAGGGCGCGCCCGCATCCCTCGCCGACCTGGCCCAGGCCCGGACGGCTTGACCAGCCGAATGTCAACGCCCGCCATCCGAATGGTCGGCCGAGCATCGACCCGGCTTCCGCCCGAGCGCTGTTTCTCACCGCCGAGGCGACTGCCGACCCAGGCGGGTCGGCGAGGGCTACTCACTGGTGCCGTAGGTCGCGTGGTTGAGGTGTGCACCAAACCAGTGCTTGGGACCATCCTGCTCCACGGGTGCACCCCGCTACAGTCGGCCAGATGCAGATGGACCAAACCTCGAAACTGCGAGTCGAGTTGACGAGGTGGCTGACTCAGGTACGCGAGGCCAGGGCACTGGGAACACACGAGTCGGACTGGCGGCCCCTCGTCGGCCTCCCGGCCTGGCCATGCGTGAGGAACTGTGTGGCCGCGCTGGCCCCGCTGGCCGACGGCGTGGGCCACTCGGCTCAGCCCGCTCAGGTACAGCAGGGTTTCATTCGGTGCGGACATCGACGATGATCAGGTGGCGGCGCGCTTCTCTACTTTTTGCACTGCGCCCCGGGGGGCCTTTGAAGAGTGGCTGTTCCTCGTTGGCCAGGCCCCGGTCGGCACAGACATCCCGCTCGGTGAGTGCACCCTCCGCACCCTCCGGCGTGACGAACTGGGTCACCTGCGCCCGCCGCTGCACTCTATTACCGACTCTGTTGAGGATGCGCCCGCTGCCGAGAGCGTTCTGGAGGGGGCGCTCGTCCTCCAACCACGTCCAATGAAAGGGCGTTGGTCAATGGCTACCGCTTCCCTCTGTTGGGTATGCACACCCGGCCCGAACTGCTGCACTGGCGACCGCTGCTGACCTTGCTGTTGTTGAGCAGCGGCATGCTCCGTATGAACGCCTGGTCCATCGTCGAACGAGAACGCGGAGCAGACCTCCACGGTGGCACCGTGCCCGTGGTCCATCCACGTCGACGACACGGGTAGGGAGATCGAGTACGAGAGGCGTAACACCGGCCTGTGGCGGGTGACCAAGATGGACCTGCCACGGTTGAACGCGTTCGCAACAGCCGTGGACGGGCTGATCAGCACGGTGCTGGCGGGTGCTGACCAGAAGAGCAAGAGGGCTCGTGGGCAGGGCCTATGGGCGCCGCTCGAAGTACGCCCACGGTGACGACACCGGCGACGCCGACACAAAGGAATTGCACCAGTTGCGGCGCGTAGCCCACAACACGCTGCTGCGCTGGCTGGTCACAACCGTGTCGACGGGCCCGGATCTCCCGCTGGAACTCGACAAGACCCTGCTGTCCGACGAGCTACGAACAAGCACGGTCACGGCCCCGTTGAGGTCGTTCTACGAGGCCACACCGCCGGTGCGGCTGCCTGCGGATTTGCTGTCTTCCTGACGCTACGAGGTCGGATCTGACCTTGGGCGATTCCCAGTCGGCTCCAGACGCATCCGAGCTGGTGCTCATACCGCCAGTCGCGACCTGACTGAAGTCTCGCCGCGACTGGCTGAGAGTAAGGCACATGTGCGGAAGGTGCCCGCCACACCTCCGCGCCGCCGCGTTTGCAGGCCATTTGTCGTGGTGGTCTTCTGGTGTGCCCGGCCTGTGTATGACCGAGCAACGGCGGGCTCGGCCGGGGAGGTCAGGAGATGTATTCCTCCATCAGTTCGGCTAGGTGCATGATTGCGGGCCAGGTGGTGGCGATGGTGGTGTGGGCGTGGAGGCGTCGCTGAGCATGGACGTACATGGCCCAGTCGGCCGGGTTGTCGCCGTCCTGGAGGAAGGCAGGCACGATCTCCAGCGAGTTGGGGTTGGAGCAGGTCCAGGTCCGGTTGGCAGTCTGGACCGGATCGAGCTTGGTGAGGGTCAGGGGGGTCTGATTCTGGTCGGAGCGCGGGTTAATGCCCCAAAAGGCGCGTTCCCCGACTTCGACCAGGCCGGAGAATCGTCCGTGTCGGGTGACAGGGATCAGTTCGTCGGTGTCGTCGCCAGCGCTGACCATTTCCTGGGTGATGCCGAAGGCTCTGGGTACCGCAGAGCGGTCGCTGCGCTCGCGTAGCCGGATGATGCGCAGGCCCGGTTGGTCCCCCGGCTTGCGGCGGACTGGGTCCGCGTTGGGGACCGTGATGTCGATCCCCGGCAGCACGAGCTGGTCGAAGGTGATGCGGCCGTCCTGTAGCCAGGGCCAGATGTTCTTGTCGCTCGTCCGGGCGCGACGTACGAGCAGCAGGCGGTCGGCGGTGGAGTCCAGCGACAGCGCGTTGGTGAGGAAGTCGGCGAGGGCCGCGCGTGCGGTACGGGGTACGCGTCCGCGTCCGGCCGCGAGGGCTTCCGGTAGTGCGGTCAGCGGCATGGGGTGATCGGCGGGGCTGCCGGCCGTCGTCATGAGCTGTGCCGTGGGTTCCTCGTGGGTGTGCTGTCGGATCAGCATGGGCACGAGCATCCGCTCGCCGGCCGGGGAAAGCCATACGGTGATCAGCTCGAAGGGGCCGTTCACGCCGGGTGGGGCGGGGAGTTTGGGCAGGTGGCCCGCCTGGCGGAGGGCGTCCCGGAGAGCGGAAGTGGCGCGCTCGATGTCGGTCGTGGAGAAGTCGGTGCCGGGGAAGCGCTTGGCGAGGGTTGCTTTGCTGGGATTGAGGTTTGCTGGCGGGATGGGGCGCAGTCCCTGGACGTTGCGGCGGAGGCTTGGGAGCACCTTCTTGAAGAGGGGCTTGGGGTCGCGTTGGCGTGTGCGGGTGAAGTAGGCCGCGCCTTCCATCTCCACGATGCAGGCGATGGGGTGGGCAAGGCGGGGGAATGCACGGGTGATTCGGGTGGTGCGCTCGGCCTCGCTGGCTTCGTAGGCGGCTCGCCGGGCTGCTGGGTCCGACTCGGTGGAGCGCGGCAGGCCGGCGGTGAGGTCTTGCGGGTCGCGGCGGTGGAGGGTGAGGTTGATCGGCCCGGTGAAACTGGTGCGATCCGCTGTTGCGGTGGCGGGGGCCAGGTCGAGTTTGCTGGCGGCGGTCTGCAGGCACTGCCAGGTGCGGTCAGAGGACGCCCAGACTTCGATCTCGTACGTGGGGGATTCGGGCAGCTGCATCGGCAGGCGCGTCTTTGCACGGGTCCGCGCCTTGGGCGTGGGCATCAGCGGGACCAGGCCCTTGTCCTCCAGCTGTCGGGCGACATGAGTGAGAACCTCCATGTGGTCGCGGGGTTGGTAGCCGTGGCCGACGGGGTGCTCGTGGGTGGCACGAGCCGGCGGGGTGCCGTCCTGGTCCGGATGGCGGTAGGTCATGCCGGTGCTGTGGACGAGGTGGGCAGCGAAGGGCTGAGCTGCGGCGTTGCCCGGGGCGTTGCACAGCTCGTCGAGGCTGGGTGGCTCGTGGTGGGTGAGGCGGGCGAGGATGCTGGGGACGCCCGGTTGCCAGGTCCAGAGGCTGTCCTGTCCGCGTCGGCGGATGGTGACGGAGCTCTGCAGGAGCATGGGACGTTCGCGGCGGTGGATGAAGCCCTCCTTGGCGGAGAGCAGGACGCTGGCGGTGGGGTCCCCGTTTCCGCGGCGGGGGATGTAGTCGATGGCGTTCGTCGCGAAGCGGGTCATCCCCAGGTCGACGTGGAGGTGGACTTCGGGGACGCCGGGCACGGTTTCCAGGTGGAAGGTGAGGACGTCCACGCTGGCGCCGGCCGCGCCGTCTTCATCGATGAGGAGCTCGGGTTGGCCGAGGTGCAGGGTGCGGCGGCCGTCGGCTTGGGTAGGGCCGAGGCGGAGATCACGGTGGTGGTTCAGGAGCCGGAGTTCGGTGGTGGTGAGGTGTTCGGCGACGAGGCTGGGCAGGAGGTCGAAGACGTGCGGTGGAGGGTTGGCGGTGCCGTTGGGGTGGAGGCCGTGCTGGGCCAGGTCGAGGTCTTCTGGCATCCATTCGATCTGGCCGGCGCCTTCAAGACGGCCGTACCAGTCGGTGTCCGGCACGTTGGGTGCGACGTGAGCGGAGGCCCATGCCGACATAGCGATCAGCAGCAGGTCTGGGTCGATCTTGGTGCGCGCGCGAAGCCAGGCTGGATGGCGTGGATCCCAGTGCACGGAGGTGATGTCTGGGTCGATAAGGGTGAGCAGGTCCCTCAGTGACTTGGTCGGCAGGTTGTCGGGTCCGTTGCGCGTTCGGCGGCCTGGGCGGGCTTCCCAGGCTGCTTGGAGAAGGCTGAGCATCCCTGGCGGGCAGGTCGCGCGGTAGCCCGTGATGGGCCAGCTGGCCCCGGTGGTGAAGGTGAGTACGGTGGCCTGGGTGGCGCGGTAGGCAGGCATCAGCGGTGACCCCAGTCGATGTTGTCGAGGAGATGGGAGGCCAGGCCCCAGCAGGCGTGGGCGAGTGCTTGGTCTAGGCGTTCTGCCGGGCTGGCGGTAGGGCCTGGATCGGTGAGCCAGCCGTGTAGGAGTTGCTGGGTGGCGACGATCACGCTCGTTCGCGGAGTGTCGGCGGCGGTTTCGTCGAGCGTGGCGGTGCGGGGCGCGAAGGCGGCGTCGCAGAGGTACACCAGTACCGGTTCGTTACCGCGGATGCCGCGGCCGATCGTTTGGTGGAGGGGGACGAGGAAGTTGCCGACGAACGCCGCGTGTTCGACCG
This sequence comes from Streptomyces sp. NPDC001843, assembly GCF_042891955.1. Taxonomy (NCBI): domain Bacteria; kingdom Bacillati; phylum Actinomycetota; class Actinomycetes; order Kitasatosporales; family Streptomycetaceae; genus Streptomyces; species Streptomyces sp. NPDC001843. The sequence continues at coordinate 450,750 of NZ_JBIATQ010000005.1, forward strand.
GGTCGGTGAGGCGAGAGAACAGCACCGGCTCTCCGACTCGCTGCTGCCATCGGCGGCGCTCGCCGTAACGGAGTTTGCGCGCGAGGTCGACTGGATCGATCAGGGGGTCGGCCAGTTCAATAGGGTCGCGGAGGCGGCGCATCGCCTCGCGGCTGAGCAGGGAAAGCGGGAAGGTGGCGTCGTCGGCGGGCGGGTGGATGCGGGCCAGGTAGAAAACCGCGCCGAGGGCGGCGACGCGGCGGGCGTTGAGGATGTTGTGGCCGCGTTGGACGGCGCCTTCGGCAGCAACCAGGATGTCGGCGCCGGACGCGGCAAAGGCGTGCAGGCGGCGCCTTGGGATGCTGTGCCGGGTGGGCGGGTCGTCGTCGCGGATGACGTGCAGGGCCGTGTACGGGGTTTTGTGGTTGATGTAGTCGGCGACGGTCTGGGCGTCGCGGGTGCTCTGCACGGTAAACAGGACTTGCTGACGGTCGGGGGCCAAACGCAGACGGGCTTGCTGGAGCAGGGACTCGCGCGCACCGGGGGGTGGGTTGCAGATCCAGTCGGCGGCCGTGCACAGGGCATGGGCGTGGAGGGCGGGGTTGCCGCCGGTGCCCGAGGTAAAGACGGGACGACCGTCGGGATAGCGCGGTGGCCGGAAGAACATCTTGCTCTGCTTCAGCGCAGCCCTGGCCTTTTCCGGCTCTCGTAGTACCAGGTTCGGGGCGACGTCCAGGTGGAAGCGGGGCGAGGCGGGCATCCAGCTGGTGGCGGAGGCAAGGACGACATGTGGCCCCTCGATGCCCTCGACCGTCAGGAGATCATGGAGGTGGTAGAGCAGCCAGCGGCCAACCCCGCGGAGCCAAAGGATGCTGAACGATCCACTATCACCACCGGGGTTGGGCTGCCACTGAAGCGCCATCAGGTTCCCGGCAGCCTGTTCGGGCACGAACGGCATCAGGTCACGCGGCGGCTGCCGGCTCCAGAAGTCCTCCCCGTCGCCGATCGGGGAGGAGCTAATGGCGGGCAGCCGTTGGGCGACTTCGAAGAAGGACGTAGTGATCCGCGCGGCCCACACCCCGGCCTGCAGCAATTGTGCCCACTCCGCAAGCGCGCCTCGGACATCCGCCTCGCCGATGGCGGGCTGGTGGGTGGTGATCCACGCCTCCGCGGCCTCCTGGGCCGAGACACGAGTGTCATGGGCTGCCGTCATCGCCTCGATCAGCTCCGCCCAGTTCGCCGCAGGAGCCTGGAACGGAGCGGAGAGCAGCGAGGCGAAGTGCTCTTCAAAAGACTCGTCGGCGGCTTTTTCCAGTTCCGCCTTGTCCGTGAAGTCGGTTCGTTCACCAAGGCCATGAAGGCTGCGGGCCAGGCGCCGCAGGAGGCTGTACCCGGTGAACGGTCCCTCGGCGATAACAGCTCGCAGGGCATCCGCATCAGGTGCGATGACCAGCCGGTAGAGCTCGGTCAGGGCCTGATCGTGCCGACGGAAGTGCTTGTCGCTGGCCGTCACCTCCGGGTCGAGGAGGTCGAGGAACCAGGAGTGCTCAAGCCGCTGGCCGATTCGGTCCCCCACCCGGTGACTCCAGCCCCTGCCGGGCTGGGAAAGGATCTCGTGCAGCAGAAACCGGTCGTCGAACTGCTGCTGCACGGTGTCGGCTTCGTCCACGAGCAAGACGGACAGGTGGTGCTGGGCCGCTTCAGCGACGCGGACTTCGATCTGGGACTGCGGCATCCTCGTTGACGCCAGTCCCGCTGCGGTCGTCACCCACACCTGTGCATCGGCAACCATGCGTGCCGCCGTATGCGACGGACACCGGGACAGAAGCGGGCAGTCTCGACGCCCGCTCTCGCCGGCCACGGTGAGCCGGCCTGTGCAGGGTCGATCCTCACGTGGCAGCGGGGCCCGGTTGGCCCTACTGGTCAGCCGCAGCTCCTCCAAGTAGCACTGGTCGTCGGCGAACGCCGCGGCAGGGTCCAGACCCGTGGGGAAGGTCTTCTCGCCGTCGTGGAGGAGTGAGCGCCAGAACCGGTCCTTGTGGACGCCTTCCCGGGTGCGTCCGAAGATGGGCACAGCCGCGATGCCCAGGGCTTGCAGGAAACTGACCTTGGCGAACACGTCGCTGCCGGAGGCAAGGACGAACCCGACCTTGCCGCCGCGGTGGGCGACGATGAAGGCGATCAGGTCCAGCAAGGTGGACTTACCACTGTTCATCAGGCCGACCACATGCCACAAGCGGTCGATGGTCATCCACCACCGCTGGTCGCAGAGATGGCCTTCGATGTGGTCGGCCTGCAGGGCTTCCATCTGCTCGAACCGTTTGACGAAGTCCCGGTTTTCGATCTCCGGATGGGCTTCCAGGATCTTGTCGATCTGTTCGGCAGCCCACCGGAAGTCCTCTCGTGTGAGGGCGATGGGCTCCTGGGCCCGGGAGGCCGCTGCGGGCAGCACGGCTGGAGCGGGCGCCGGGATGAGCGTCTCGGGGACGCGGATCTGTTCCCTGCTGCCGTCGGCCCGCTCGAAGAAGCACACCGAACCAGGCGGTGCTGGCCGGTACGGGGAGGCCGTCTGGTAGGGGGCGATCTTCTGCAGCGTCTGACGGTAGAGGTCATGTCGGCCCGCGGCGTACGGGGTGGGCCGGCGTGTGAATACGGTCGACAACTCCGGCTTGTGGCCGGGCATGTCACAGGGTTCAAAGCCGCGTACCTGGGCCGGGAGCTTCACGTACTGATCGAGTTTCTCCCGCATGGTCCCGGTCTTGGCGAGCGGGCCCATCAACTCCCGCAGAGTCCGGATCTGCGGGCCTAGGTCCTCATCCAGGCGCATGTACCCGGACAGCACCGGCCACAGCGCGCCGATGCCTCGGCCGGGCAGATGGTCGTCCAGGAAGGAGAGGCCCACCTCAAGGGCGCAGACCTCCCAGGGCTTGAGTGGGCCGAGGAGGGGGCGCACACTGTCGTCCGCCAATTCCTTGACCAGGGACTTGCTCCAGGCACGGGTGTCCCTCATCGCGTTCCTCCTGCCTGGCGCGCACGGACGGTGACCTGCCGCAAGAACGTCTTCTCGTCGAGGACCTCGACGCCGGTAACTCGGCCCTGCAGTTCGCGCTCGAGATCCGCGCAGTAGCCGGGAGTTCTGAGGCGGTGCATTGGGATGACGATGATGTGCCTCCGCGCTGGCACGCGGGGATCGCAGCGAAATCCTCGGGCGAGCAGAGCTGGGCTTGAGCAGTCCTTGGCGTCGACGGCCCAGCACTCCGCCTCTGCACCTGGCTCCTTGGCCTTGAACGTCACTGCCATATCCCACGCGTCCAGGCACGGCCAGTCTTCGACGCACAGGCATTCGTGGGCGATTTCTCTCACCTGGTCCAGCAGCCGGCCCTCCAGCAGTCCCGGGTCGTGGAAGAACTGGCGGGTTGCCCGGTGCTGTGTCCAATAGCCACCCAGACACGCCACTTCGTAGCGCTCTGCCACCCCCGTGCAGCCGGGAGTCCCACAACCAAGGGCCCTGTCATCCAATGGATTACGGCAGTCGGCACAGCGCCGCAGGCGAACCTTACCCGGCGCCTGGACCGGGTGGTGAACGTAGGCGATGCGGATGAACTTCGCGAGGAACGAGTCATGGTCGGAATCCGCTGCTGGTAGTTTTCGCGCCAGCGTCTGGACCTCGCGGTCGCTGAGCACCGGATGGTCGATCAACAGGCGTCGCAGCCGACGGTAGACCCGCTGGACAGCATCGTCGTCTCCACCGTTCACCCGTGCGCACAGCATCAGGGCGGCAAAGACCTGATTCTGAACGAGTTCCGCCTCGACGTCAGCGTGCTGGACCAGGTCTGCCGCCTGCTCGGCGAATTCGGACAGAGAATCGCCTTCCAGCAGCACCGCTTCCAGATCGACCTCGGTTAGGGACAGCGGTACAGGCCACGATCCCAGCGGACGACGGCACCAGTCGAACAGTTCCAGGTCGTTGCCGGGCCCTTCCAAACCCAGTGTCTGCGCCTTCCACCACAGGCGCCCCCGCGCATCACGCCATGCACGTGGCAACGGCCCCGACCCGTCCGTGCCAGTAGCTTGAATGCCGGCCCGCTGCCGTTCGAGGCGGATTTTCGCCAAGGCGGCACACAACAACTCCACCAGCAGGTAATCGTCCTGAGCGGTCCGCGGGTCTCTGTTTTCGCCGGGGCCAGCGTCACGCGACGCAGGCACCGCAGCAGCCGCTGGGTCGTCCTTTGAGGAGTCACCGTCAACCGATCGAGGCTGCGTATGGGCGAAGGAGGACGCGGCATCCTGAGTAACACTCATAGTCGACCGGTATACCGGAACCCACCGACAACACACTCCTTTAATGCGAACAGTAATTCGGTTACTCGGCCGTGTATTCGAATCGCTGCGCGGTGCTGCGATAATCTCGTGGTCCCGCTACTACGCGCCAGGAATTCGAAAGGGAGCGGCTCTCCGCCATGCGGATGGCCCTCAAGCCGGTGGCTGCAAAACTTGATGCCCTTGGTCTCGCCCGTGGCTTGGCTGGGAGGATTGGCGAGGAGATTCCGCTGGTTCTTGCGCCAAGCCGGTCGGTGGCTGGCCCCTCCTGACGCGACGGCCCCGGGAGCAACCGCCTCAAGGCGGTTGCTCCCGGGGCCATTGAGTTGATCAGAACTCAGTGGTGAGGCGCTCCATTATTTCTATGGCGCACTGCTCGGCGTTGCGGACGATCTGCCCGCCCCAGTAGGACAGAACGGTCCAGCCATCGGCACGCATGGCGTCCCGCTTGGCCTTGTCCGATGCCTGACGCTCCGGGGTGTGGTGGTGCTTCCAGCCGTCGCAGAAGACGGCGACTTTCTGGTCGGGCCAGGCGAAGTCGGCCACCGTAACGGGGCGAGGCGTTCCATCAGAGGAGCCACGGTCTCCCCAGTTGTACTGGGCGTGGCCGCGAGGTGCTCCAAGGGCCATCAACGCGATGGCCAGACGCCGCTCGATTGCGGACCGCGGGCGGCCGTGGAAGGCGTCCGTGTAGCCGGGCACCCGACGCCCGTCCACTGCCGGAGCATTAGCGAAGCGACGCAGGAAGTCACCGGCCACATGACGGTCGAGCAGGTCTTCTTCCAACTGGTTGCCGTAGGAGCGCAGGCAGGCGTAGCAGGAGCGCTCGCAGGAACAGCCCTCCAGCACAGGGACTAGGGCGGCGGCCACTTCACCGAAGCGGGCGGCGAGCTGGCGCAGGTAACCGGCACCACCGGGCACGTCTTCGTACAGAACCGCGAGTCGGAAGGTGGCCTCGTCGCTTTCCGGATCGGGTCGGGGCCAGTCGAAGCCCGCGACTTCGTCGTCGCCGGCCTGGAGCATGACGCGGCAGCCAAGATCCAGGGCGGCGCGGATGCTGGCGAGGAACTCCTCGAGCCGGTCCGGGCGGATGTCGAGTGCCTCTAGGTCGGGGAGGACCTGCAGACAGTCGACGCGGCGGTCGACCTGCAGAATGCTGTATTCGAGCCGCTGGTTACTGCAGATCTTGTCGTGGAACTGTTTGCGGTCTCGTTGTGCGCGGGTCGGGGTGGCGCCTGGGATCGCGTCGAACCACAAGCCGCACCCGGTGCAGATGACGAAGCGCTCGCTGGTGCTCTGGTTTCTGGTAACGCGCCCGCGGTTGAGGACGGTCAGATCCGCGCCGCGCTCCCACTGTAGTACCAGGCCCTCGCGTTCGAAGAGGTAGGTCTCGGCGGTGTTGGGGGCGCCGAGGTGGTGGGTGACTTCGAAGGGGGAGCGGGAACGGTGCTCTTCATCGGCGGAGATCCGCTGTCGGCGTGAGGCGCGCATGGCGCGCATCGGCACGCTGAGCTGAGGACTCAGGTCGTCGCTGTCGCAGGACAGGCAGTGCGCGCTGGTCGGGGCGTTCACGGTGTCGCAGCGGTTGCACAGGTTGATGTGGTCGAGAGCGCCGATGCCGTCGGAGTTGATCAGGTTGGCGCGGCGGAAGTCGACTTGGTCAACGAGCCACTTGTCGCCACGGGCGTAGACCAGCTGACCGGGAGCGTAATCCTTCAGCGCCTGGACCGAGTCCTGGGACAGCTCGGCAGTCTCGCGTTCCAGCGCAAGGCTGGTGGTGTCGGTGGGGAAGGCGTAGGAGGGAAGGAAGCCAACGGAGCTGAGGTAGGACAGAACGTACGCGCGGTTGCGGTCGCCGCTGCGCATGGCCTCAAGGCTGGCGTTGATGCTGGTGAGTGCGCGGGAGGCTTCCTTGTTTCCCGGCTTGCTGGCGGCCTGCATCCACTCTTCCAGCAGGCCTTTTTGGCGGATGCGGTAGGGCTCGACGTCTGCGTTGAGGTCGTCTATCCAGGAGTCGACCACCTCGTTCGCCCAGTTTTCGGTGAGCCAAGGGAGGTCGCCCTCGGCGAGGCCGAGGCGGAAGGCGGCGAAGATCTTGGCCGCGATGCGGTCGCGCCTTGCCGTGAGGGCGGTCTTGACTTCGTCTATGCCGTGGAGGTTTCCGTCCGTGTCCTCGGTGACCAGGCCCCGCATCCACTGGGGGAGGTTCTGTCCGCACAGCTCCAGTGCCATGGCTCGGGCGTGGCGCTTGAGCACGCGCTGGTTGTCCAGCAGGAACGCCGGCGGGCGGATGGCACCGCGGATCATCTCCACCGGCCGGGCATAGTAGTAGCTGTCGTGAGGCATGCCCCCGGCGAAGGTAACGACGAGCGCGACCCGCTCCTCCCGTCGCCCGGCTCGGCCGGCGCGTTGGGCGTAGTTACTCGGACGCGGGGGCACGTTCCGCAGGATGACGGCGAGGAGCTGGCCCAGGTCCACGCCCAGCTCCAGCGTCATGGTGCACACCAGAAGGTTGAGATCGCCCTCTTTGAACCGCTCCTCAATCTGCTCGCGGTCCTCCAGCGGCACCTGCCCAGAGTGCTCCTCGGCCTTAATGACCAGCGGAGCGTCGCTTGCGGCCAGCAGCCGCTCGTGGTCATCCGGGTCGCCCTGCCACGGCTCCATGCTGCCCTTGCAGTTGAACGTCGCGCACCTGTTCTGCGGCGAAGGGCCAGGCTGCACGGCCCGGCAGGCACGGCACCGGTAAGTGGTCTCGCTGGCGGGCTTGATTTCCACAGCCTGGGGCGGAACCTGCCGCAGCACGACCCGCTGCCGGCCGCTGCCAACCTGGGTGCCTTTCAGCAGCTCGTGCTCGGACAGCACGTCCACGGCCTTGCGCACGCCCCGCTCGATCGCATCGGAGCTTGTCACGCTCGAGAACGCGGTCCGTACCAGACGTGCGGCCGCGCCCTTGGAGCTCATGGCCAGGGGATTGGCACCCGGAACCCTGATGTTGGTCTCGCCGTAGCCAGTGACGGACTGTCCCAACCCCATGGTGGCGCCAGCCTCGACGAGCTCGGCCTCCGTCTTGGCGTCCAGGCGCTTTTGGAGCAGGTCATGGCCGAGCCCACCGCGGGTGCGCACAAGATCTAGCATGCGGGCCAGAAGCCAGCGAGCCGCGGCGGTGTCCGCGCCCAACGTGTCGGTGAGCGGCTTGAGTGCTTCATCGCTCAGCGCTTCCAGGCCCGGATAACCGATCGTGACCAGTCCGAGGCGTTCCAGAGTCGGTGGCCGGCGCTCATCACTGGCGAGCTCCCCGAGTAGATCCCACTCGCACACGCGCAGAGCCCGACGGCGGGCGTCCTTGCCCGCCGGGTCTTCGTAGAGACCGGAGTCCTGGCCGCGCCGGAAGACGTCTTCGACAAGGCTGTTGAAGCTCGCGGGTGGCTCCTCCTTACGGACGCGGTCAGACACGCTCTCCACGATCAGGCGGCGCACCTGTACGGCCCTGGATCGGTCGCGCAGGTAGCCTGCCTGGAATGCGGTGTCTTGCCGCGAGTCGGCGAAGATCAGCAGGCGTCGTAGCATCTCGTCATCGCTCTGCGCTGCCAGCCCCGTGTGCAGGCTGAACGCGGCGGCAGTGACCGCGGCGGCAGTACGCGCAGTGAACTCCTGCACCGCGCCATGCGAGCGGAGGTACCCGCACACCGGGCACCGTGTGAGTGGCCGATCGGGCTCTGGAACCGCGACAATGACCTCGCGGGTCGTGGCTCCGCATCCCTGGCATGTCGCACCGTTGGCGTCCTTGCCGCAGCTCATGCACCGGCGCGCCGGGTACCAGTTCCGGTCACCGGTCTGCGGAACCTGCAAAGGTTCATCGGCCGTCAAACGGCGGGCCACATAGCGAGCGACCGGGCCGTCGAGGTCATCCCGCTCCAGGTCGTAGTCCTGACCACAGCCCAGGCACACCCCCAATGGGGTCGTGGCCTTCGCACCACAGCCTTCGTGGCTACACGTCGTTGCACCGTCCAGCAACAGATGCTCGGATTCCCCGGCACAGCGCACCGGCGTGGGGAGGCTCCGCAGGAACAGGTGGACCTTGGCCTCCAGGACGGGCGGGCCCTCCGGGGTGTGGGTGTCCGCCCCGAGTAGCAGCCAACCGGCTACTTCGTCTTCTAGCGCTGCCCGGTCTGCGCCCTGCCGCTGCGGCAGACTCGCGAGAAGATCCATCAGCTCATCAACCGTGCTGGGCTCGGACAGGTGCGCTCGCAGCAGGTCCAGCACCGGACTTGCCTGTGGATCGCCCAGCACGGCCCGCAGCCGCGACGTATTTCCGCCGTCGGCAAGAGCCTGGCGAAGCTGGTCGCGGTCCGGTGCCGGACCGATCAGGCTCACGTCCGGCTCCGGCTGTGGCACGGCCGTCTCTTCAATGATGCCGTCCACGTCGAAGGGAGCGGCGAACAAGCTGCTCGCGAACTCTGCGGTGCGCTGCAGATCGACCGCGTGGTCGCCTCCCGCGCTCACAGTCGCGGACAGGCCAACACAGATCAGCCCCTCATCGGCGACATGACCGCGAAGCCGCCGCACCAGGCCGGCGATCTCGGTGCCAAGTGCGCCCTGGTAGGTGTGGATCTCGTCCAGGATCAGATGGCGCAGCACCCCGTTTCGGAAGAGTTCCCGATCCTCCCGGCGCGTCAGGATGTACTCCAGCATGGAGTAGTTGGTCAGCAGGATGTCCGGGGGCGTCTCCTGCATCCGGGCCCGGTCGTGCGTAGGCGTCGCGCCCGTGTAGACCCCATACGTCAGGCCCAGCGCCTCGCACGCCGCCTTGATCCGGTCCTCCTGGTCGTTAACCAGGGCATTCATCGGGTACAGCGCAATCGCCTTCACCCCGGGACGGTGCCTGTTCTCGTAGGCATGCGCGATAACTGGGATGAGAAAGGACTCGGTCTTGCCCGAACCGGTACCGGTGGCCACCAACGTGTTCAAACCCTGGCGGATCCGGGTCACCGCAGTTACCTGATGCGTGAACAGTCGCTCTACCCGAGGAAAGGCGGTCGTGACCTCAGGCGGCAAGCTGATGCTCGTCGCGAGGTCGGACAACGTAGCGTCCAACTGGAAGCGCGGCTGGACAGACAGGTACGGGCCGCGCCACAGCAGCGCCTCGTCATCCACCAGCCGCTCCAGGCGGGACCGCAGCCCAGAGTCGGCGATGGGATAGGTGGTCCAGGTGAACCGCCGGTAGTCCTCACGCAACCGATCAGCCAGCTCCAGCGGATTCATCTTTCGCCCTTCCTACCCACACCCGTTGTCGATCGCCCACCGCAGTGCGGACGCTCCCGAACGGAGGGAGCGCGCCTGCGACTTGAATCGAGCGTAGTGCCGACCACTGACAACGCGTCATGCACTGGCGGCCAAGATCAGCCAGCCAAGCGCGCGAAGTGCTCGCGGACGAGCGCTTTGTACTCCTCGCCGGGCCGTACCGGACTGCCCTCCGTGTCAGCGCTCTGCCGGAAGTCAGCCAGGATCAGCTCCAGCTGTGACGCCGACAGCCCGTAGAGCTGGGCCACCTGGGCATCGAGCTCTGCCCGCAAAACGTACTCCTCGCCCTTGGGCAGCGGGGCGCACTCCACCCCCAGTACCTCGGCCAGTTCTATAAATTCGGCGGAGCGACAGGTAAGGCGGCCCGAAAGATCCACGATCCTTGCCCCAGGACCGGCACTCAGGGGGACATCGGCGATCGGGAGTGTTGCCATGATTGACTTTGTTACGTGGGCGCTGGCTTTTCGGCGTACGACGAAATCCAGTGTCAGGCTGTTGAGCAGGGCTACCACGTAAACCATCGCCTGGGCGTTGAGGACGGTCCGATAGCCGTTCGCGGCAGCGTCCCAGGTGGAACGGTAGAAATAGTGCAGAGCATGTGTGACCACTGTTCCTGGCGGCAAGACCGTAGCGATCAGTGTGCGCTCATCGCTTCCTCGTGCGGTCTCTCGGAAGCACGGACGATAGTGATCGGAAGGAAGCTCGAGGACGCCAGTGCGAGGCCCAGGTTCAAGAAGGCAGTGTTCACCCCGCCTGCGTGCTAGTGAGCGAACATCCTTCTTCTTGGCGCGCTTACGCGCCCGCGCAACCAATGCGGCTTCGCCTATCTCTTCCTTAAGATAATAGGTTGGCTCCGCGAAGTCGTGTACGTATTGGTGGATGTGCTTACCTTCGCGCAGCGGCATGCCGGTCCCGGTGGCGGAAAGGATTTGACGGTCGTCGTGTAGGTCCAGCTCCCGGCCCCAATCGATTTCCCAGTCACCCTCAGGCATCTTTTGCAGTAGGTAAGGACGGCCGGAATAGATTGTGGCCAGTACGTCGAGAAGTGCTGGATCGCGAGCGTCGGGGATGGCCAAGGTCTCGGGAGCTAGGGCTTCGATTGTGGATCGTGTAATTGGGAGGGTGCGGTTCTCTAGGTCGAGAAGGTGGTCGAGCTGGGAAACGTTGCTCGTGAAAGGCAGCGGATCAGTCCCTCCTCCCTTTTCGGCAACGAGGAGAAGGAACTGTTCGCTTTTGTGGATGGGGAAGATCCCCTTGACGTTGTCGCAAAGCACAAAGTGCTCCACGGAGCAGTGGTCAAGCAGCTCACGGCGGTGCCCGCCAGTAGCTGCGTCCGACACTACTCCGGAGTCGATGACGACGCCTAGCCGACCGCTAGGGGCGAGCAACGAGAGCTCCCGCTCCAAAAAGGTGCGGTAGTAGTTGAACGTGGTTCCGTGGGCATAGAGCATCCGATAGATGCCGGATTGCTTGATGAAGCTCTTTACCCCAGCGAGCGTGGCATCCAATTCAGCGCGAGCTGCCGAAATCTCGGGACGCTTGTCGAGTTCACGTTGGCGATCGAGCTTCTCATCCTTCTTCTTGAGTAGTGCATAGGAAGGATCGAACCTACCGTAAAACTCTGCGGCCTTGAAAGTGATGCCTTCCCACGGCGGGTTGCCAAGTATGGCGTCGAAGCCTGCATCGGGACGGCGTTCTCCGTTGCCGCCGAAAAAGACTTCAGGGAATTCGACTTCCCAGTGGAAGGGGCGGACTCTGGATCGCACATCGGCTGGGATATGTGTGAGATGTTCGCGAAGTGGTTCTCCTCTCTTCAGTGCATCGTGGGATGCGAGCCACTGCCCGCTGTTTCCTTTGAGTTCTTCGCTGTAGAAGTAGGGGGCCACCCACCAGTCGCCGAGGGCTTGCAGCCTGGTGAAATCAGCGCCTTCAATGAGACGCTCGAACCGCTTTTCTTTGGAACGGATCTGGAGGCGGTCTTCCGAAGGTCCTGCTGCCAGAGCCTGACGTACTCGCACCAAAGAGGCGAGGTCGGGTTCCTCTACGGCAAACAGTGAGTCTTGAAGGTCACCGACTTCCGTACCCGCGCGCTGGAATCGCCCGCCTTGTGCTGGCGCAGGAACGCCAGACCAGCTGCCGAACTCGGCTCCGACCACCGCGTTACCGCAGCGCAGATGCGCATCGAGGAAGGACAGGGGCTTACCTGCTGCCGCTGTGGTGAGCCAGAGGGAAACCTTGGCCAGCTCGACCGCCATCGGGTTCAGATCCACGCCATAGACGCAGCGTTCAACGATGAGGCGACGATAGGCGGCGCGCTCGGCGTCGTCCAATTTATGGTCGAGTAGTTCGCCTTCTCGGGCCAAGGCTTCACCGTAAGCCTCGGTCAACTGGTGCACGGCCGGGACGAGGAAGGCACCCGATCCCATGGCGGGATCACAGATCCGCAGGTTGAGGATGTCTTCCGGAGCGGCGTCCTGGACTAGGGGCCGGAGGGTCTCGCCAACGACGAAGTGAGCCAGCGGACGGGCGGTGTAGTAGGAACCAGAGCCCTTGCGCTGACCGCTGGCTTCGAAGAGGTAAAAGGTGCCGGGATCGTACGTCTCTAGGGTCTCGGCGCCCTTGGGTAGCTCCTCGGCGTCGAGTACCTGCACGATGGCCGACTGTCCTCGTCCAATGCGGGCAAGGGCCTTGTGGGAGTCGGCGATCTGAGGCTCGAACGAGAGCAGCCCCTCGTAAATACTCCCCAGCTGTTCGACGCCAAGCTCGCGGTAGTTGACTGCTCGTCGTCCCACGGCTGTTTTGCTGGTGGGGCGTTCGGCCTCGGTCCAAGAGAGGGCGTCGATCGCGTCTCGGACGAAGGTGTCACCGATGGTCATGGCCGGGTCGTCGAGCAGCGGGCACTTGGCTGGGTCGAAGAGGCCCCCATTGAAGCCGGTGATCTGAAGTTCGCCAGCGTCGACGCCGTCACGCAGCAGGGACCACGACGCTTGAAGAGAGTTCCACAGAAGACCGCCATCGGGTGCCCAGCCGGCGTCGGTGAGGATCTCCCGCCGGAGGCCGCGCAGGGAGTAGCCCCGGTCGTAGGAGGGGGTGCCGACGGGCAGGAGGCCCCGGTCCTCTGCGTAGGCGACGAACAGCAGCCGGTACGCAATCTTTAGGGCGTCGGCGAAGAGGTTGCGTGGCTCGGGGACGGGCTGCTGGCGTTGCCGCCAGTGGTAAAGAGCGCCGTTGGCGATGGCGCTGATGGCCGTGCGCACGCCGCCGGAAAGATTCTCACTAACGGCAGTGGCGGTGTCGGAGCTGGCGTCCTCGACCCGCTTCCACAGGATTTCGCCGGTGTGGTCGGGGACGAAGGCTTCGGGCCGCAACAGGGCCCACAGAACACGCCATTCGTGGTCATCACCGAGTTCGGCTAGGCCGGCGAGATCCACTGAGAGGTAGCTGGCTTCCCCACCGAGCCCGGGATCGCGTCTGATCACACGCAGTTCGCTGCCGTTGCTGAGCAGGACGGCGGGTAGCTGGTGCTCGCGTGCGCACACTTCGGCCTGACGCTGGGGCCGCAGCTTGCCTGCGCGGCGGCCCGTGGGCGAGGCATCCAGGTGCTGCCCGGGTGGGGTGATCAGCACGGAGACGAGATCGGCTGAACCGGGTTGGCCGTCGGGAGCACTGGCGCGGCCGGGGACGGGTTCTTCTATGGTCGGGAGGCTGCCGGCAAAGCTCCAGCCGTAACACGACAGCCAGGTGAGCATGCGCTTGCGGGTTTCTCCAGCAGTGCTGGTCTCGTCGATATCGGCGACCAGGCGCCGCAGCTCACGCTTGGCGTGACGGATGCCGTCTGCCGCGTCGTCGGCTCCGACCCGGTCGTGTTGTTCGCGCAGGAAGAGTGCCGGGTCCGAAAGGTAGTACGTGGACAGGGTGGTGCCCGCGACGGTGATGTTCAGCATGCGGGCACCTCCACGCACACGATGCAGCCAACTGCTTCACCGGGGGTGACATCGGCAACCTGGTAGCCGCGGCTGAGAGTCTTGCGGCGTCGGCCAAACTCGTCGTCGACGGCGGCTCGGGCTTCTTCGAGGGTGTGAAAGGCACCGTGTCCGGTGTCAGCGAAGAGGCCAAACTGGACACTGTCACCCGCGCTCGTGGCGAAACGCCTCTCGGCCTCGGCGAGTTCTGCCGAGTGCCAGCGGTCAAGGTCGGCGTGTAGGCGTTGAGATTGGTCGCTCAATTGTTCTCGCATGACTTGGGCGCGGACGGCGATTCGACGAGAGGCTTCTTGCTGCCCGACGAGGGCAGCGGTGTCGAAACCAGGAGCTAGTTCCTGACGGGCCTTGTCGATGATGTCGAGGCTGCCCGAGGTCGCGGGGCGCTGGCGCAGGCGGCGCAGGTCTGCCGTCGGGTCCTGGCTGGGCGCGGCGGGTGTGCCATCGGCGTTGCGAGGGACGAAGACGGGTACCAGCGGCTCTTCCAGGACACGACCGTCGTCGGAGGTGATTCGGGCGACATAGGTGAATAGCCACCCGCCATGGCCCTCAGCCACGGGCCGCACGGCGACGCGGTTGGCGGCGCGCTCGTCATAAAGGCGGGTGCGGACGCGCTGCAGGACTGCCCGTACCAGGGGGTGAGCTGGCGTGAGGAAGGCAATTCCGTGGTGCTCAGGCTCAAGGGCGACGGAGCGGCTGAAGGTGGCCTGAAATGCCTCTTGGGGGACGAGCGGATACTGCTTGAGGAGAGGTCCGGGCTCGATGGTCACGATGTCACCGTTGCCCGTAACAGAGCCGCCGCACTGCCTCACCACGGAGGCCACCAGTTGCCGGAACTCGTCGAAGTCCGGTAGAAGCCAGCGGGCCTGTTCGAGGGCGGCCGTGGTCTCGCCCTCGACCTGCTTCTCGTTCTTCATGCTTTGCATAAGCACGAGGGCACCGCTGCGCTCGAGGTAGTCACGGACCTGCTGGACTGCCCGTTCCAGGCGTTGTTCCAGTTCTCCAGCGTCGATGTCTTCCAGGAGACCATCGATCACGTCGCTTCGGCCAGCGACGCCCAGAACGTCGCTGCTGGACCCGAGCTGCTTGGTGATGGTGGAAAGCTTGTCGCGAAGCCGCTGAAGGATTTCCTCGTCACGAGTCTCGGCCAGATAGAGGTAGCTGATCTCGACGACGTGCGGCTGGCCGTAGCGGTCGACGCGGCCGTTGCGCTGTTCCAACCGGTTTGGGTTCCATGGCAGTTCGTAGTGAACTACAACGTGGCAGGCGTCCTGCAGGTTGAGCCCTTCGCCGGCGGCATCGGTGGCCAGCAGGATTGCTCCGGGCGTGGCGGAAAACTTCTCCAGCACTTCGCGACGTTTTGCCAGCGGGATGGAGCCGTCGATCCGCAGCAACGGCCCGTGGCCCAGGTTTTTCTCCAGGTAGTCCAGTGTGTCGCGGTACTCGGTGAAGAGGATGACCCTCTCCCCCCGCCGTCCGGCACGGAAGCCCTCCAGCCAGCCCTGTAGGCGGGTGAGCTTGCTGTCATCGCCGGGGCTGAGAGCCTCGACCATGTCCAGGAGCCTGCCGACCAGGCGCTGCTCCTCGCGCAGATGGTCCTCCGGGAGATGCGCGGCCACGCCCTCCAGTGCCAGTTCCTCGGCGGCCCGCAGGTCTGCTTCCGGAAGCGCGGTGTCCCCGCGGTATTGCTGCAGTACGTCCATGCGCTGCCGACCGGCATGATCGACCGGCGTGATGCCGAGGCTCTCCGCTCGCCGGCGCAGGCTCTGCAAGAGCGCGTAGGGGCTGGACAGGGCGCGCTTGCGCAGCACCTCCAGGGCGAATGCCTGCACGTAGTAGGAGTCCGTGCCGCGCAGGGCGTGCAGCGTGCGTTTGCTGTGCCCGCGCAGCCGCTGGTGGATCTCCTTCTCTCGGCTGGTTGGGCGGACCTCGATGGGCTGTGGTGGAAGGCGTCGACTGATGGGCTGTGGCGGTTCGCCGCGGGTGACGTCGTCCTTGAGTCGACGCACAATGTAGGGCTGGACCAATTCGGGATCCAGCCGCCCGTCATCGGCGGCCAGGTGCGGAGACAGGAGCTGGAGCAGGCTGGCGAAAGACTCCTGGTACCCGTTATGCGGCGTGGCCGACAGCAAGAGCAGCTCTCGGCTGTGGTCGGCCAGTCCGCGGGCCAGTCGGCTGCGGTCGGTGGCGCTGGAGCGCCCCTCGCCCGCATAAGCGCGGGCGACGTGATGGGCTTCGTCGATGATCACCACATCGAACGGGGGCGCGGCATGAATGGCCCCGACGTTGTTCTTCAGGTAGTCGATCGATGACACCGCGTACGGGATGGCGGTCCATGGACTGACCGTGGTCGGATTGTCCCGGCGGACCTCCAGCCACTTCTTGCTATCGACCTTGGCGAAGCTGAGGTTGAAGCGGTAACGCATTTCCTCGACCCACTGGTCTTGGAGCCCTGCTGGGCAGGCGATCAGTACGCGGTCCGCGCGGCCACGGCGGGCCAGCTCCATCAGCAAGAGGCCGGCCTCGATGGTCTTGCCCAGACCGACATCATCCGCGACCAGCAGGCGTACGCGCGGCTGACGCATGCCGACGAGGACGGGCACCAGCTGGTAGGGCTCCACATCGATCCGGCCGTGCTCGACCGCCAGAAGATCTCCGCGGCCGTGGGCCATAGTGAGGGCCAGCGCGTCATGCAGTTCATTAAGCAGGACGGCGTTACCTGGCTCGAAGCGTAGCTTGGTCGGCGCCTCCAGGCTGATTGTCGGTTCCTTACTGGCAAGCACCGTCAGGTGGCGTGGCCCGGGGCGCTCATCGGCCAGGCGTAGATCCAGAAATGTCTCGCTGCCTGCGCCGCGGACAGCCTCGACCTCCCACACGCGATCTCGGAGCCGTACCCGCATCCCGCGCTCGTACATGAGTGACGTGTCTCCCTACCTGCTGATGAGCAGGTAGAAGGCTACCTGGACCTACATCACAGGGAGAAAGATCAGGCAATCAGGTGTCGCGGAGCAGCGCGGCAGCATGGGTCTACCTAGCAACTCGCCAAAAAGGGACGATTGATGACAAAGGCTCGGATATATGAGCAGGAGGTCCGTAACTGTTGTTTAGGTGGCAAAGTGGCTGTAGCGGCAGAGGGCTCATCGTGGACGAGATGTGACGCAGGGGGCTCGTAAGGCACGTGCTCTATTCACTGAGCGACGGCGGCTGACCTGCGTAAAGGGCGCTGTCCCCCGGGTCGCGGAGGACGTATTGGTCTCACACTATCTTCACGCCCCCAAAGCCTCTCGCAGAAACAATCCCGCACCTCATCGGCGTTGGTGATCTCCGAGCCGAGGAGGGGAAGGTGGCGGGCCTGAAGCTGTTCCGCACGGACGCGATGAATAGCGGCATGACCGAGGTCATGCCGCGTCTTGCTGAGATCGAGGCCGATGTGCAGGGCCTCGTCGAGATGCACATGGAGACGCTGCTGGGCGTCCGGTTCCTGGCGAGCGAGTACACGACCGGTCCGGTCCACGGGGGCCGGATCGACTCGCTCGGGCTGGACGAGAACGGATCGCCGGTCATCGTCGAGTACAAGCGCGGCGTCGACGCCGGCGCCATCAATCAGGGTCTGTTCTACCTGGCGTGGCTGATGGACCACCGTGCCGAGTTCGAGTACCTGGTCCGCGACCGGCTCGGGGTGACGGCCGCGTCCCAGGTCCTGTGGAGCGGCCCTCGTCTGATCTGTATCGCAGGCGACTTCACGCGCTACGACGCGCATGCCGTGCGTGAGCACCGGCGGTCTATCGACCTGGTCCGCTACCGACTCTTCGGCAGTGACCTGCTCGGGCTTGAGATCGTGGCCTCCGTGAGCGGAGGCATTCAGGTGGCCCGCCGGGCACGGCGCCAGCCGGTTGCCCGGGCAGCGACCGACGTTCAGGGCGCGGCGATGATGGAGTTGGCGGGCGCGGTCGACGAGGTCCTGCTCGGGCTCGGGGACGGCGTGAACCGGGTTGAACGCAAGACCTACCGGGCGTATCAGCGGCTGCGGAACTTCGCCTGCCTGTGCCCGCCGCAGCGCAGCAAGTTGCTGGTCTACCTGAAGGTCGATCCGAAGGAGGTCGACCTCGTTCCGGGTTTCACCCGGGACGTGTCCGGTCTCGGTCACCACGGGACGGGTGACCTGGAGGTCCAGCTCCGTACGCCGAGGGACGTGGAGCGGGCGCAGGATCTGTTCCGGGCGAGCTACGCGGCTGCGTGATCGGATGCCGCCGCCTGTCTCCTGGCGGGTTGCGCTTCGTGTTGTGTATGCGGTCGTCGGTGGGGCCTTTCGACGTCCGGGCGCGGGGCGGCGGTGGACTATCTGTGGTGCGCGGGATCGCCGGTTTGGCCAACCGGCGATCCCGCGCTATGTTGTCCCGCTCGTGTGGGCTGATGATCAGCGTGCACGGCTGGCGGGGCGGCCTGCCGTGACCGCCGGAACCGCCGGCGCACTGGCGGCGAGACGGGCCCTGTGCTCGCGGCCCAGCTGGACCTGGCGCGTGCCGGTCTCCTGGGCGAGGGCCTCGGATAGGCCCGCCAGCAGCGAACTCGGGGTGTGCGGGGACGCGGTGATGGCCCAGGTGGGCCGGTCCGGACCGGGGCCGGCCCAGATGGTCCAGGTGGCCAGGTTCTGATTCGGGTGCTGTGCGGCGAAGGCGTCGAAGTGGACGCCCGCGGCCCCGTCGGGGGATGTCCAGCGAATCCATCGCCCGTCCACGGTGTGCTTCCATCCGGTGTCTGAGAGCGGCTGGGTGGCTGCGGTGACCATCTTCTCGTTCACCGGTGCGCCGATAGCGGTGTCCCAGCCATTTCCGTCGGCGAGGTGGGTGAACAGATCCTGCAGCACCGGGGCGGGGGTGGTGCCGGTCGCGGTGAGGACCCACATGCGGTCGGAGACGGGAGTCTCGTAGGCGGCCACGGTCCAGGCAGTCTCGTGGGCGGGGGCTTCGTGGACGCGTTCGATGCGCAGGGTCTGCGACTCGTGGATGGCGTGGGTCGTGTCGTCCGACCAGGTCCGCCACTTCTCGAACTCGTCGTGCGCGTCGAGGAAGGTGTCGAGGAGCGCGTCGTGGTCGCCGGCATCGGCCAGGTAGACGGGGACGGTCTCCGGCACCGGTCGGGAAGGCTCGGACTTGGCCGTGGTGACGTCGAAGACGGAGCGCGCTTCGATGGCGGCGCGTTCGGTGTCGGTCAGGGGCGCCGGGCCGGGGCGCATCGCGGCTGCATGGACACTTTCGAAGGCCGTCAGTGCCTCTGCGGGCGAGTCGAAGGTGTCTGCGACCTGACGCAGGTGGTCCTCGCCGTGCAGGTAGACGGACTTGCCGCCCCGGTGGAGGTAGGTGCCGACCGCGACCGTGGTGTGGCCGTCGTGAGCGTGGGCGTGGATAAGGAGCTGGCCGTTGCGGATGTCGTCGTGGATCTTCTGTGCCTGGTTGGAGACCTCGCGGATTTCGCTGCGGGTGCACCACGGCATCGGATAGTTCGCCCAGGTCCATTCCTCGTTGATGGCTTCCTGGAGCCGCGGGGTGATCTCGACGGTGATGCCTTCGGCGATCAGGTGCTTGGCTGCGTCGTCGGCCCAGTAGGGCTCCTCATGATCGATGCGGGCAAGGACCAGGACGTTGGTGGCGGCGACGCTCCAGTCCGCAGCCTCCAGAGCCGTAAGGGCGATGCGGGCTTGCGTGCCGGTCAGGACGGCCTGCACGGCGCTTGGGTGAGTGGGGTGGGTGTCGAGGCGGACGTGGGCGTCGATGGTGGCAGTCACGTGGGTCTCGTCTGTTCTGCCGGTGGCCGGGCCTTCGGGTCCGGCCACCGGCGTACGCAGGTGCTATCGGGTGGCTCGTGTGGAGCGGGCGGCGTGCGCGGCCGTGGTGGTCGGCGGGCCGGCGCGGGTGGTGGGCGCGGGACGTAGCCGTTGTGGCGGGGTGGCTCCGGTGGCGTGCTGCCAGCGGGTGCGGACGGCGGAGATGTCGGCGAGGACGCGGCGGGCGCCGACGACGAGCTGAAAAGGGGTGTTCGCTGGGTCGGCGGCATACGCCTCGATGCGTCGGCCGGCGTGCTCGGTTGTGGTCAGGAGGGAGCGCTGTAGGACGCGCTCGCCCCAGTGCTCGACGGAACCGGCCGGCTCGGCCAGCATGCGGAGGACCTCGCCCGGTTCACTGCCGTCGTCCAGCAGGCCGCGCTGCTGGGCTTCCCACAGGACCGTGACGGGGTCGACGGGCTCGTGGCGGCGGGCCAGGGCGGTCAGGCACTGCCACAGGCTGGCGTGCAGTGGCAGGGTGAGATCGTCGGGGAGCAGCCACGGAACGGCGTCGATGTCTGAGGGGTAGGCCGTGGCGGTCGCGAGCAGGAGCTGCTCCTCCTCGACGGCCTCCGCGGGGTCAGGTGCGGTGCGCGGCGGCGGTGCCGTGGTGCGGGGCAGCACGCCTGCGCGGGGCGGGAAGCGGTTCGCGATGTCGTCCACGACCGCGGCGAGCGCGTCGGCCTCGGCGAGCACCGTCTGGACGGCATGCGAGAGGGAGACATCGTGGACGGTGCGGACGAGGCGTCCGGCGGCCGTCTGCAGGCGGCGGCGGGTGTGCTCGGCCTCGACCATCCGGGCATAGGCGGGGGCGTGGCGGGGCCAGGGGCATACCTGGACGAGGGTGTGCAGGTAGGAGGCGGTCAGCCCGCGTGCCTGCTCCCGGCTGGTGGCGAGCACGCGGTCGAGCCACTTGGTGTTCTTCGCATGCTCGGCGAGGTCGGGTCGCGGCAGCGTGGTGATCGCGGCGTACAGGGCGGCGTGCGCGACGGTGGAGAACGAGTCGGCGGCGATGCCGCTCACGTCATCCAGGCGGTGCGGGTCGAGGAGGAGGGCTCCCAGGACGGCCTGCTCTACGTGGAACACGGGCTGGGGCGGTGGGATGGCGTCGAGGTCGTCTTCGTCGGGTTCGGAGGCGTGGGGCATCAGGCGGCGAGGGTGAAGTCGTCGGGGTCGAGGGTGACGCCGAGGTGCGGGGCGAGGAGGTGGCCGGCGAGTAGCGGGGGAACGGCGTTGCCGATCTGTCCGAAGACTTGGCCTTTGTTGCCGGCCCAGGGGTAGTCGGCGGGGAAGGTCTGCAGGAGGCCGGCCTCGCGGGCGGTGATCCTGATCGGCTCGGGAACGGCTGGCGCATCCGTGTCCTTGGCCGAAGGTGTGGCGGGTTCGGCGACCCAGGTGCACTCGTTCGCGCGGTGCCCGAAGAACAGGGTGCCGGCTGGTTCCTGGATGGACCGGACGGTGGCGTTGGCCTGGTTGTTGCTGCGCAGGGACCAAGACCAGCGGTGGGCCTCGGCGGTGAACGTGGGCGCCGGAGCGTCGGCGGCACGGTTCTCGCGTGTGCCATGCCGGGCTGCCCACCCCGCGCCTTCACGTCGGGACTGCAGGACCACCCTGTCCGGCCGGGGCATCCAGGTGCCGCGCTCTCGGGCGTCGGACAGCGTCTTGCGGGAGCCCGACGGGAACGGCTCGGGACCGCCCCCCGGCCCGCCGCCTGCGCAGACGGTGGGGACGGGCCGGTCGGTCGCGCCCCATCCCAGGGCTTCGGCCATGCTGACCCAGCGGGCGCGGCCCGGGCCGAACAGCGATTCCGCCTCGGCGACTTGGGCGTGCGTGGGCGTGGGCGGCTGTGCCGTACGGACGCGGGAGGCCAGGAGTATCGCTCGTTTCCTGGTCTGCGGGACGCCGAAGTCGGCGGCGTTGAGGATGCCGTACCAGACGGAGAAACCCCACCCGCGCAGTACGGCCGCGTACTGCTTCCACAGGGGCAGGACGTCCGGCACTTCCTCCATGGCGACCCATTCGGGCTCGCCGACCGCGTTCAGGGCATGCAGGTAGCGCATCGGCTCGGCTGCGAGCAGGGAGCGCTCGTCGCGGCACGCCGCCAGGAGGCGTTCGCGGGTATCGCGTCCAGAGGCCAGGTCCTCGACCGCCGTGTGCACCAGTGGCTGGTCGAGCAGGCCAAGGCGCTTGCCGGCCATGCTCCACGCCTGACACGGCGGGGAAGCGATCACGCCGCGGGTGCGGCCGATGAAGGGCCAGGTCGGATACATGGCCACGTCGGTGCGGATGGTCAACTGCCCCGCCGCAGCACGGGTCTTGCACGCCCACTGGTCCCATTCCAGCCCGACGTCGCGCACGCCCAGGACGTGCAGTGCTCTGCTCCAGCCGCCCGGCCCCGCGAAGAGGTCGAGTATCACGTGGCCAGCCCGAAGTCGTCCTGCGTCAGCGCATCGGCGTCGCCGCGGCACGCCCAGGGCGAGCAGCCGTCCTCGACACCGTTCTCCAGGACGTCTGCCTCGTCCGCACCGATCCGCAGGGCGGCCCGCTCGGCTGCGGTGACGTGGTCGATCGGTGCCTGGCTCAGCGGGACGCGGGAGCGGTGCAGGAACGCCTCGCCGAGCAGTCGGCTGCCTGACGCATTGGCACGGGCATTGCCCTGCCGGATGGCCGCGTCGAATTCGACGACGTCCGCCCACTCGGACGGCGAGGTGTCCCTGATGTGCCTCCACTGCGCATTTCCATGGAACGGGCATCCTAGGCAACTCGACTTTGGCGTATCGGCGAGACCGAGCGAGGTCAGGTATCGCACGCATTCGGCTCTGCTCCAGGACATGTCCAGAAGCGGATGCCGGTTGCGCATGTACTTGACGTCCGCGTCCTTCGCGCGGTGGAATTCATCAATCGAGATTCCTACCCATTGCTCGACGAAGACGTCCTTCGGGATGCGGGTCGGGTAGGGGTATCCGAGCAGTTCGCGAACCTTCTGCTTGATCGGCTTTACCTTATATTCGCCGGTGCACTGCCGTCGGGTCATCCCAGGTCGCCCGTCCCGATTGAGAATGTGGAGCGGCATGGAGGCGAACCGGTGATCCGGGTTCAAGGCGTCGTGGCGGATATTTCCGGTCGACACGCGGAGTACGGGTATTCCGGCCGGTACGGCTATCGCCTCTTCCAGGCGGTCAAGGTGTGCATAGACCGCTTCGGGTTCCCATCCGGTGTCGGCGAAAATTGCGTAGTCGACTCTGGGGAGAATGCCCTCGGCTGATAGGGCGAGGAGAGTGCTGGACTGAACTCCCGCGCCGAGAGAGAGGGCGCGGAATCGGGGCTGATCTGGAATGGGCTGTCCTGGGGGTGGGGAAACGGGAGGGCCTGTGCCCAAATCGTGGCTGTCGCGTCAGTGGCAGGAGGATTCCGGCCGGTCGCGGGATATGGCGTGGCACAGGGAGGCGATGTGGTCGAGGAGGTCGGCGGCCGACTTGATGAACTGCTGCGGTGTTGGCCCGATCAGGACGACCCGTCCTGACGTGGCGCCGGCCTGGCGGCGCTCGTTCTCCACGCCGCGGGCAAGGGCAGCGGTCATTTCGGCGGCGGCGTCCTGGGCGGCCTTGGCGATCTGCGCGACTTGGTGAAGGAGCAGCAGGTCCGTAGGTGAGGGCCGCGACGCCTGTGGGCTGAGGGTGAGGTACAGCCGCAGGGCGGTGTCAGCGAGTTGCTGGGCGTCGGTGATCCGCGCGGCCAGTGTGGATGCGCCGTGGCTGGCAGGGTGGACGCACAGGGCGTGGTGCAGGTCCGACGCGTCGGACGAGATTCGGGTGAGGACCGAGGCCAGGTTGGTGGAGTCAGGCACGGGTCTCCGTGGTGGCGTGCGGGTTCAGGGCCCCGGCGAACGTGGCGGTCGAAGCGGAGGCTCGCTCGGGGGCGGTCATCAGGGCGCGGACGACGGGGGTGCCGATGACGACGGCGTCTACCAGTGGCGCGACGCGTGCCGCGAGGGCTGGGGTGGAGATCCCGACCCCCGACACGACGGGCAGGGGGCTCGCGGCGCGAAGGCGTGTCGTGAAGTCGGCGAGCGACGGGACGTCTAGCGGGCCGCGGTAGCCGGTTGGAGCGGTGCTGGCGGGCGCGTAAAGCCATCCCGACGCACCGGCGGCCACGGTGGCGAGGCCGGTGTCATCGATCTGGCGCGGCACGAGGCGTGGGGTGTGAAGGTTTGCGTCCTTCGCTGCGGCCTGCCAGCGCTGTGCTTGGTGGTCGGGCAGGTCTACGACCATCGCGCCCACGGCACCCGCGTCAGCGAACAGACGGGCCAGGTGTTCGGGGCCGTGCCGGCTGACGGGGTCCCAGTAGGTCATAACGACGGTCGGCCGAAGGCCAGCGGCGTGCTCGACCGCGCGGAGGGCGCGAGCGAGGACGTTTCCGCGACTCAGCGCGCGGCGGTAGGCCGCTTGGATCACGGGCCCGTCGAGGCTGGCGTCATGGTGGGCGAGGCCGATCTCGAACACGTCGGCACCGGCTCGTGCGATCTGGTCGAGCTGACGGCGCTCGGCTCTGGGCGGATGCAGTCCGGCGGGAACGAACACGCCGAGCGCGCATCGCGGTTGGGTGAGAAGGGTGCGGAGGGGGTCGGTGGTGGCCAGGAGGTGCCTTTCTCGGAGGGTGGACTGTCGCCGCAGGTCAGCGGGTGCGGCGACGGGCCGAGGGCGCAGTCCCCGGACCGGCGGCGGCAGCAGAGCGGCGGCGGGCGCTGGCGGGGAGGTCGGCTGGTGTGGGGATGCCCAGGCGGACACGGGCGTTGAGGCCGTGGGCGTATGCGTGCGCCTCGACAGCGGTGACGGCGCCGAGCAGTCCGCGTTCGTCCAGCCCGTCCCGCGGGCGGTAGGACGCGCCGTCTGCCGCGGGGACGAAACTGTGTTGCTCCAGCAGGGACCGGGCGGTGGTGGTCGAGGCGGTCACCGCAACCGTGCCGTCACCGAACTGGAAGTGCAGGTCTGGTCCGCCTGCAGGCTGGTTGGGACTCCAGCGGGTCGTCCAGGAAAGGTCGACGAGGTCATGGGTGTGGGCCAGGAGCCTGTACATCGCGACGCCGGCCCGCTGGTGTACGTCTTGCGCGGTACCCGGTGGCAGCAGGTAGAGCATGCGGCTGAGGAGTTCACGTGTGCGGAAGCCGGCCTCGGTAAGCAGCCGGTCGGCGTCGCGGATGCGGCGGTTGAGGATGACAAAGGTATGCCCGTCGTCGGTGGATCCGATGAATACGTCGGGGACGTCCAGCATTGGCACGGTGATCCAAGGAATTCGGCGGGCTGCAGGCCGGGAAGTACGGCAGTGGGCTCGCGGGGACGGACTGGAATGGCGGGGTGTGTAGCAAGGGGGGAGGGGCGAGGGCCACGGTCAACGGGTTACTGCGAGTGCCGCCTTGGCACACGCAGGCTGATGGCGGGCCGGGCGGCGGTGAGGGTGGGGGCGAGTGGCCGACGGCGACGGCGCGCAGGTTGCCGGTCTCGTCGGCGGCACCGACGGCGAGATCTGCCCTGCAGGCGGCGGTGGGGGGCGGTGCCAGGTCCGCACGAACTCTTTCGCCTGGCGTGAGCGGACCGGCACCAGGTGAAGTGGGGTGTCGCTCACACGGTCTTCCCGAAGTCGGACTGGGTTGGCGTGTGCTTCGCGACGGCGCGGGCGGTGATCGCCTGCGACGCACGGGCGGAGGCCGTGGACAGCTCCTCCGCGCCGGGCTCCCGGTACCACGGCCGAAGATCGAGCATGGCGGCGCGCATGCCGGTGGCGAAGCACAAGGCGGTGCCCTTAGGGAGGGCGCGAATCGCGTCAGCGGGCAGAATCCGCTCCTGCCGCATCGACACCGACGTGCTCTTGCCGGACTCCGAGTGCGACGTTGACGTGGTCTCCACGTCGTGGTCGCCAATGAGGCGGGACAGCTTGTCGGCGAAGTCGGGGTCATCGATGCCGCTGCCGATCACCTTGACGGTGGAAGCGCTCCACATGGCGTCCATGCCCGCGTCTCCCCACACCTTCTGGCCCTGGCGGTAGGACTGGAGGATGGTGATCGGGATGATCCCGCGGCTGCCGAGGTGGGAGTACAGATCCGGCAAGTCGCTGATCTTGCACACGTTGGCAGCCTCGTCGAGGATCGCCAGCATGGGCGGATCCAGGCGCCCGCCGGCACGTTCGGCCTGCGCGGTCGCGGCCCGCATCACCGAGTCCGCGCACGCGGCGATCAGCGCCGAGGCTCCGCCTCCGCCGTCCTTGCTGAGCAGGAACAGGGTGTCGGTGGACGTGACGAACTGCTCCGGACGGAATTCCGGGACGTCCTTCTGCGGGGTCACCCATGCGGCGATCTCCGCGTTCAGGAGCGCGGAGGCGTACTGCCGAGCGGTCTCGTAGATGCCGTCCCGGGTCTCGGGCGGGCCCTCCACCGTGCCCTTGAGCTGAGCGGCGACGGCGGCGAAGTTGTGGTCGCGCAGGATGTCGAGCGGTGTGCGGTCGGCGGGGAAGGCGAGCCACTGCATGATGTCGGTGATCGGGCGCTCGCCGAGCGCTGCGGCCAGCAGCAGTTGGGACAGGATGTTGCTGCCGGCCTTCGACCAGAAGTCGCTCTGCTGGGACGCATCGACGCTTGCGGCGAGGAAGTGTCCGGCGAGCCGGTTCGCCCCGTCCAGGGTCTTCGCGCTGGCGAGGGGGTTCCACCACATCTCGCGGGCGGCGTGCGCGATCTGCTGCGGGTCCATGGTCCACACCGTCCCCGCCCGGGCCCTTGCCTCGTAGGCAGTGGTGAAGGCGTCGCCGGCGGCCTTGTTCGACGTCAGCAGGACCGGGCCGGGTGCGCCGAGCATGGAGGGGATGGCGAGCGAGGTGGTCTTGCCGGAACGGGGCGCCATGATCGCGACGGCGACGTCCTCGAACCCCATCCGTACCTCGTGGCGGCTGCCCTGCAGGTTGCCGAGGAGGATGCCGGTGTCCTTCGCGTCGATGTGCTTGCTGTCCTTCAAGCTGGGGCGCAGGGAGCGGGCTTTGTCGGTGATCGCCTTGGCCATCAGCGGCTCGATGTCCCTGGCCTTGGCCATGTCGGTGATCCTCTTCCGGCCGCCGCTTCGGTTCTTGTGCCGGGCCCACAGGAGACCCGCCCCCGCCCCGAGGGCGAGGAACAGGAGAACGGGGACGATGCGGGCGCCGATCAGCAGGGGTGTTTCTCCTGCGGCGGGCCAGACCTGCTCGGGATGGAGCAGGGCCTTGGTCGGTTGGTACGGGGCCCAGCTAGTGCCGGTGAGGTAGGCGGTGATGTTGCCGGACAGCCAGGCCAGGTGGGACAGGGGGACGACGACGGTAAGCACGCCGAGGAGGAGGCGCAGGACGAGGTCGTATCCGTCGGTGTTGCTGCTGGAGGAGGAAGGGGGCAAGGGCTACGTGCTTCCGGGCGGGGAGGGGAGGGTCAGCGGCTGAGGCCGTGCATGGGCGGCGCCTGCCCGCGAGGGGCTCGGGGCTGTCGGCGTGGTGGTGTGCCGAGCAGCGAGGGAGTGGACGCGGTCTTCCAGCGCGACGGCGACATACACGGCGAGTACGTCGGGCGTCCGGCGGATGACGCCGTCCGGGTCGAGCGTCGACGGACTGCGCCCGCTGTCGGCGCGGTGCACCCGCTTCGGGTCGGCGAGCGCGACGGTGAGCGCGGCGACGAGGTATGGCGGCGGGTGGGCGCCGAGGCGGGCCTGCCAGACCTTCTGGTGCGTGCCGGGCTTGCTGGTCGGGGCTGGAGAGCAGGACGCGCGGCATCAGGGGGTGTCGCCGTAACTCCACCGCAGGCGCGGTGGAGGGGGACGGTGATCCAGGCGGGGTCGTCGCCGGCGAGGTGGCGCGGGGTGATGAAGTCGACCTCGACGATCTCGGGAGTCGGGGGCATGGTCACTTCCGTGCTGCGGTTCGCCGGGCGGTTGCGAGGGCCTGTGTGGGGACCAGGGGCGAACGGGCCTTGCGGGCGGCGGTGTTGACTTCCCGGAGCACTTTGCCGTGGGTGGCCCAGTCGTCGAGGTAGCTCCAGGATTGGGCGTGATGTTCGGCGAGGGCGTCGTCGAATTCGACGGTGCCGGGCTTGGCGGTGGTGGTGAGGGCGTCGCGGGTGAGCAGCCATTGCTCGTGCAGTTCGTCGAGCCGGTCGAGGGCCGTGTGCAGGACGTCCAGTTGGTAGAACCAGCGGCTCTGGACCGTGTTGTCCGGCAGTTGGGCCAGCTGTGTCTCGGCCGTGGCCAGCAGGTGCCGGGCGCCGTAGCGGAGCGTCTCAAACGCCTCGGCGGTGTCCGCGTCGCGCTGGTTCTTGCGCATGCCGTAGGCGTGGTCGTCGTAGGGCCAGCCGTCGAGGTCGGTGTGCTCGTCGGAGTATGCGTCCCAGGCGGCGAGGATCTTCTGGCTGTCCCGCACGTAGTGGTCGAGGTGGCGCAGGAAGTCGCGGTGTGTGTGGTGGTCTCGGGAGATGAGGAGGGGTCCTGTCGGTTCAGCGGCGAGCGGCCGGCTGCGCGGTGCTGGCGTGGGCCGGGGCCGTCGCGGGTTTCGTCTGCTGGCGGCGGGCGGAGCGTGTCCGGGCGCGAAGGTGTTTGATGCGCGTGGCGTAGGCGTCGACCACCTGCTGCGGGCGTAGCGCGCTGGGCTCTTGTACGGCGCTGTAGTGGCCGGTGCGCTCGAACATGCCGCGATGGAGCGGGCTGCGGTCGGTCAGCGCGGTGAGGAACGCGCTGACCAGGTGAGCGGGGGTGTTCTCGTCGAGGTAGGCATGCCAGATACGCGGGCCGGGAAACTCCCCGTGGCCGGGCTCGCGGGTCTCGATGTGCCACGACGGCTGGTCGTGGAATTCGCTCAATGGCCGGAGTTCGATGTGACACATGGAGTCCGGCGAGCGCGCGCCGTGTGGCTCGTGGTGCCATCCTGCCGAGGTCACCTGCTGCCACGGGTCCGGCTGTTGTGGCGGCGGGGCGATGAGGGCGTCGGTGAAGGCGGCGAGGACCTCGGCGGGCACGAGTTCGCCAAACTCGGCGTACCAGCCGGGCTCGGTGCCAACGGGCTCCGCCCGTAGCCGCCACCACGCCGAGGTGCGGGACTGCGGGTCGAACTGGAGCCGGTGGCGTAGGTCAGGGCTCGCCAGGATGATCTCGGCGCTCAGGGGGTCGGAGACGGCGTTCCATCCGGCGGCGGCCAGACCGTGGGTGACGTGGCGGGCGTCTCCGGGGCCGGCGAGGTGGCGGGGGCTGGTGTCGTACGGGATCTGCACGGCGTGCTTGTCGACGAAGGCGGCGAGCTGCCGTTCGCTCAGCGGCACCAGCAGCATCCCTGCTCGCTCGTCGGCGAACTGCCGCACACGTCACGGAGATCGTCCAGCACGTAGTGGAGGGTGTGCTGGTCGGCCAGCTCCCACGCGGCCGTGCGCAGCTCGGTGATCAGAAGGTCGCCCTGCGCCGTGCGCGGCGTGTCCGGGTTCTCCTGTACGGCGCGGGCGAGGGCGCGCAGCGTGTCGGCGAACTGGACGGGCAGGCCCGTGTACTCGTCGAGGAGGGGCTCCACGAGTGTGAGGGCTTCTGCGGTGTCGGGGTTCTCGCGCAGGTAGTCGGTGAGGTCCGCGAGCGTTTCGGTCAGGGTACGGATGGTGTCCGGGGTGAGTGGGGGCATCGGGCTCCTTGGGACGGGACTGGTGCGGTCAGCGGCGGGTGCGTGCGCCGTCGGCCGGGGTGTAGGGACGGGCGGTGGTGCGCGGCCGGGTGCTTCGGGCGCTGTTGCGGGCCCAGGTGGCGGCGAGGGCGGCCGTGATGCGGGCTTGTTGCCACGCGCTGAGCTGGGAGGGCTTCACGGACACCGACCAGGTACGAATCTGCGCGCTGTGCGGCACCCGTCCGCGTGGGCGCATCACGGGGTCCGGGCTGGCGAGTTCGGCGGAGAAAGCTTGCACCAGGTGCATCGGGGTGTTCGGCGCGAAGTTGGCCGTCCAGCCGTTGCCCTGCTTGTCCTGCGCTCCGGTCCACCACATCGGCGCCCCGTCGGGGCTCTGCCGGTACTGCATCCACGCGGTGCCGTCGGGGCTCGTCGCCATGTAGTCCTGGCCCTCGAAGCGCGTGCGCCAGTTCTGTTGCTGCAACAGGGCCCAGACATTGGGGGCGTGGGCGGAGCGGGGGCGGGTGAGGGCGTCGGTCAGGCCGGCGACGATCTCCACTGGCGTTTGCCGGCCCAAGTGGGCGGACCACTCGCCGTTCGTTCCGTCTGCTCTGCCGTGGATGGTCCACCCGCCGGGCAGGACGTAGCGGTCGTAGGTGATGCGGACGGTGCTGTCCGGGCTCTCCATGTGCAGGGGGCCGCCCGTCTTGGACTTGTCCCGCCAGCCGGAGCCGCGCAGGAACTCCGAGACGTGCCGGACGTCGCCGCCGCCGGCCAGGGCACGGGGCTGGATGAGGTAGTGCTGCTCGGCCTGCTCGCCGGGTTCCCAGCCCTGCCACTGCTTCTTCTTCACCGGCGGCGCCGGACGACGAGCGGTGCGGGTGCCGGGGGCTTCGCCGCCGTAGTGGCGGGCTGGGCGCCGACGCGCTGGAGGGTGTCTTTGTGTTCGTCCAGGTCGAGGGTGATGTCGCCGAGTTCGTTCGAGGCACGGCCCAGAGCGAGCCACACCTCCGCGGGAAGCGCCCCTCGCTCTGCCTGGTCCTTGGCGAACACGCTGCCGGTGGCGACGAGGTGGGTGACGCCGCCGAGGACTCCGGTGTCCGGGTCGAGCACGCGGGCGATGACCTGCGCGGCCTGGGGCGGGGGAAGCTGAGAAAGGTGATCGGCGAGCTGGCCGAGCTGACGGGTGATCTCGTCGGCCAGTCTCACCGGGTAGGGCGTGGGGTGGGACATGCTCCTCCGGGGCGGTGGACGGTCAGTGGTGGTGGCGGTGCCCGACGCGCTGTGTCTCGGCGAGGACGGCCTCCGGGCGAGCGCCGGCCAGCGGGGAGGTGTTGTTGAGGCCGGTCGGAATGCAGGCGCGCAGATAGCGGCGGAAGAGGGCCGTGGCGAGCCGGGGCTTGAGCCGGTTACTGATCGGTGGGGGTGTGCGGGTTGCTACGGGTTTCTCCGGGTCTCGGGTGGTGAGGTGGGCGGTCCCGGCGCGGTGCCGGGACCGCCCAGGCGCCTTACGGGGTGGGGTGGGCCGGGGTTGCAGGCGAGGAGGGAGCCGACCGGTGCCTGTTGCCGCGCGTAAGGGAAGCCCGCTCGGGTGCGGAGGTCCTGTACGGCCTGCCCGTAGGCGGATTCGTCGAAGACGCCGGGCGTGCAGTTGATCTCGCATGCAGGGGCTCCACCTGCTTCACCGAGACCGGGTGGCCGGCGTGCGGGGACCTGCGGGGACGGACGGCACGGAAGCGGTGGAGGCGGTGGGCGCGGTCCGGCCTGCGGGATGCTGCAGAGCGGTGCCGATGCCGAGCGCGTCGAGGCGCGGGCCGATCTCGCGCAGGGCGCGGGCTTGGGCCTGGGTGTCGTCGCCACTCAGGCGGTAGATGCCACTCTGCGGGTCGTGGACGAAGTCGTGGGCCATGAGGACAGCGCCGGTGCGGTCGTCGGCGGGGGCGGTGGCGATGCTGCCGTCAGGCTGCCAGGTCAGGACGACCCGGTCCGGCTGGGAGGGCTGAATGCCGCCGAGGGCGTTGTGGCGGACCTGGGCGAGGGCGCTGTCGTAGCGGGCGAGCAGGTCGCCGGCGACCTGCTCGGCGCTCAGGAACGGGTCATCGGCCAGGACGATGCCGTTGGGCTCGGGTACGGCGCGGTACGCCTCGTCGGGCAGGGCCCGCGGGGCGATGGCGGCGATGAGGAAGCCGTCGCGCTCGCCGTACCGGTCCAGAAGGACGAGCTGCGCACCGTCCTGTCGGCTCAGGACGGCGGCCTGCTGCAGGGGGTGCTCGGAGAGAGAGACGGCGACCATGTCCAGGTCCCAGATGCGGTCGGTGAGTTCGGCGAGGTCGTCCTTGGCGTCGGCCAGCAGGTGGGAGCTGGTCCAACTGTCGGGGAGTTCGCCGGCGAGGACGTCGGCGTACGAGGCGAGGCGCTCGGAGGTGGCGTGGTCGTGCATGGTGTCCTTGGGCGAGGTGGGAGTCAGCGTCGCAGTCCGGCAGCCATCGGGGGCGGCGTTACCAGGAGGCTGCGCGGCGGTGGCGGGCAGGCGCACACGGGGGAGCGCTCTTGCTCGGTTGACGGGACTTCCCCGGTGCAGGTGCTACGGCCGGTGTGCGCGGCATGCCGGTCGGCGAGCTGGTTGCGGGTCTCGGAGAGGTCGGTACGGATGACGCGAAGGTGTTCATCAGCGAGGTAGCGCAGCCGCCGGGCGATGTATGGGTTGGCCGCCTGGCCGAGTCCGTCGTGGAAGTCGGCGGTGGCGGCGAGGACTTCCTCCAGCGCGGAGAGGACGCCGTCGTGGACGGCGGTCAGCTCGGTCAGCGCATCGGCCGCCTCGTCCGTGGTGGTGGCATCGCGGATCCACTCGGCGACGTGGGCGACGGAGGAGCCCAGCGGCGGGTAGCTGGCCGGACGCGAGTCGGTGTTGTAGTCCGCGTCGCAGTCGACGTGGTATCCGGCTGCTCGCAGGCGGGCGACGGCGTCGGTGACGAGACGGGACTCCTCGTCCTCCGTCAGGCCGCTGGGGACACGGTGGTACGTCTCGTGGACGCGGACGACGGCGACGAAGCCCGCGCGCTGGAGGATGCCGTGCGCCTCGGAGTCGCCGCCGCGGGCGAGGAGTTCGTCGGAGTGCGGGTCGCGGCGGATGTCCAGGAAGCGGTCGGTGCGGAGCAAGGAGACGTTTCTCCTACGGCGATCGTTGGGCGTTGTGCCGGACGGCGGCCGGGGCCGGGACGGCATGGGGCTGGACCAGGCGGGTTGCGGTGGTGTGCAGGTCCTGCTGGATGGCGTAGAGGCGGCGGGCGATCAGCTCCAGGCGGTGTGCCGTATCGGTGCTGGCTGCTCCCGGATGGGGGGCGATCCGGTGCGAGGTGTGCTCGACGAGTCCGCGTACTGCGGCCAGAGGGCCGGCCTGTTCGTCAGCGAGCTGTGTGAGGATGGTCGCGAGCTGGGCCGACGCCGTGAGCGCCGCGCGGACGGCGGGCCGCGAAGGGGGGGCGGATCGGACAGGGATCAGGTGGAGGTCCTGTTCGATGCGGCGTGCCTCATGAGCCAGGCGCCGCAGTTTGTCCGCGGGAGGAGCGTGCCACGCGCCGTCGAGGTGGATCAGGTTGGCGATCAGGTCGAGGCGCCCGGGTGGGCCTGAACGGCGATCCACCGGCAGCCGTGCTCCTTGCCGGGGATCTCGATGCCGGCGGCCCGCGCGAGCCGTTGAGCGACCCCGGCCCACTCCGGGCCGGTCAGTTCCCGGTCGTCCGGTTGAAGGCGGATGTCGAGGTGGAGGATCGCCCGCCGGTCGTCGTCGGGGCTGGCGGCGAACGGATGCTCCAGGTAGGGGTCTTCGAGGTGCTCGGCCCACTGGACGGACGTCCAGATCCTCTGCTCGTCGTCCAGGGTGAAGTAATCCAGGCCGGGCCAGTGGGCGACGATCGTGTGCTCCGTCAGGCCCTCGTTTGGTGAGACAGGCCGCCCCAGCGCCTCTTCGAGCGGGTCGTGGGGCCGGTGGGTCCGCTCGTGAGGGCGGGGGATCACCGGCCGCTCCGCATGTCGGCGATGTGCACGAGCTGGCCCAGGGCGGTGGTGGTGTACCAGCCGCAGTCGATCAGCTCGTCGCGGTCGGCGAACCGGGCGAGGAGGGTGTCCTCCATGGCCCGGAGATAGATCAGACAGTCCGGGCAGCGGCGTGAGAGGTGCACCAGGTAGCGGGGGTGGGCGGTGACGTAGGACTGGGCGCCGCCCGTGGCATCACGCAGCCGCCACCCGTCCTCGTCGGTCGGAGTGTGCCAGGACGGGGCGACGACGCGCATCGCGTCGCCCCACAGTTCTCCGCCGGCCACCCCCTTCAGGACGATGACGGTGTCACCGGCCTGGAAGTGGGCGTGGGTGATGTCCCGGTCGGGGGTGAGCGGGTCGGGCGTCGGTGCGAACGCTGAGGTGTGCGGGGGCTGGGACATGAGTTCCTTCCGCGCGATTGCTGGCGGGGTGGGAGCATCAATAGTCCGGAGGAACGCCGGTTTGGCTAACCGGCGTTCTCCGGCTATGTTTCCCCGCCGTCAGCGGAACGGGTTCTCCGTCCCGCGGTCCGCCTCACGGGCCGCGTCGAGGAGTTCGAGCAGGTCAGTGCCTTCCGCGTCGCGCTGGTCGATCCACCATCCGGCACGGGTGATGGAGCGGGCCTTCTCCTCCAGCTCCGCCCAGTCCGCCTCGTCCCAAGTGCCCTCGACGACGGACGCGGTGTGCGCGGCCGTCATCAGCTGGTGGCGGGAGCGCTCGCCCCAATCCAGGGCCTTCTCCGGGCCCTCCAGCTGCGGCATGTCGAACTGCTTCGCCCACGCGACGGCTGCCTGCTGTTCCTCGGTCCGCTTGGTCGAGAGCCACTCCTCCTTGGACTTGGAGTCGGCGTCGCGCGCCGCCTTCCAGCAGTTGGTGCAGTCCTTCGACGCGAGCCAGCGGGCGAAGCCTGCCCGCTTGTCGGCAGGGCGATTGGACAGGTCGTGATCCACGCGGTGGGAGCAGGCGTGCTCCACGGTCCAGTGCGTACGCACGGCCATAAGTCGGTCTCCTCAAAGGGGTTGGTAGGTGGTGGGTGTGCGCCCTGATCAGGGCGTCTTGTGCCGGCCTCGGAGCGGGCGGCGGTGTCGGCCGCGCGGCCGACACCCGGTGGGGCGGAGCTGTCGGTGCGCGGCGAGAAGGACGGCGAGGGCGAAGGCCGCGCCGGTGGCGGGGAGGGCAGCGCTGGCGAGCGGCTGCTCGGCGAGGTGTCCGGCCAGGGCGGTACCCGCGGATTGTCCGACGCCGACCGCCGAGGATCAGCCACGCGTACGCCTCGCTGGTCCGGCCCGCCGGGACGAGGGGCAACAGTGGTCAGTAGCTGTTTCTGATCCCTGTCAGAGTCGGTGTCGAGCGCTGTCGACAGTCAGCACGGGGTCATAGGCGGATGATGACGAGGGCGATGTCATCAGGGATGCCAGCGGCGACGTCGAGTCGGGCCAGCAGTGCGTCAGCCAGTTCGTCGGGGGCGAGGGCGATGTCCTGGGCGAGGGCGGTGGTCAGGCGCGTCAGGCTGGCGTCGATGTCTTCGTCGCGGCGTTCGATAAGGCCGTCGGTGTACAGCATCAGCGTGTCCCCCCGCTTGTAGGACAGGCCGGCCTGGGGGCGGGGGACGTGGTGCTCGCGGGCGCCGAGCGGCGTATCGGTGGCCTTGTCCAGCAGCTCGCAGGTCCCGTCGGGATGGAGCAGGACGGGCGGTGGGTGGCCGGCGTTGCTGTAGATGATCAGCCTGGTGCGGGGATCGATGAGTACCTGGACCGCGGTGGCGGCCATGGCGCCGTCCAGGGAACGGGCGTACAGGCCGAGGGCTTCCACGGCCTGGGCGGGGCTGGGGATGGCGCGCATGGCTGCGCTCAGGGCGCTGCGGAGCATGCCCATGATGGCTGCGGCGTGCAGGCCGTGGCCGACGACGTCTCCGACCGCGGCGGCGTAGCGGTCGGGTGGCAGGTCGACGATGTCGTACCAGTCGCCGCACACGTTCAGTGAGGTGGTCGCCGGCAGGTAGCGCACGGCGATGTTGTCGTCGTGTCGGTGCAGGTCGGGGACGGAGAGCATGGCTTCCTGCAAGGTGACGGCGACCTGCTGTTCGCGGGCGTGGGCATGGCGCAGTTCCTGGTTCAGCCGGTGCAGTTCGAGGGCCCGCACGTACAGCTCGGCTGCCATGCCCTTCTCCCGCTCGGTGAACTCCTAGATGAGTTCGCGGGCCCGGCGTGAGTGGACGAAGGCTGTGACGTCCTCGGCCTGCTGGATGATCCATTTCACTTCGCCGTCGGGCCCGGAGATCGGGGTGTGGATATCGGTCCACCAGCGCTCCTCGAACCCGCCTGGCTGCTCGGCGGCGGGAACGTCGTAGCGCTGCAGCACCAGGGTTTCCGCCTTCCCGGTGGTCAGGACCTGGAGCAGTGACGTCTTGAGGTTGTGTTCCGCGTCTTCGGCGGGGGCGCCGGGGTTTTCCGGCAGGGCGGCGAAGAAGTTCTTCCCGATCAGCTCGTCCCGCGTCAGCCCGGTACTCTGCATGAACGCCGGGTTGGCGTAGTGGATCACCAGGTCCGTGTCCAGCACCAGGTACGGGCTTGGGGTGGCGTCGAAGAACGCCGTGAAATGGATGTCTACTGCCATTACGCGCCCTGTGTGTCGTGCGAGCGCGACTGCCTGTACTTCTAGACTACGTGCGCTTTGGCTGTGCGAGCGATTCAGCTGTTACGAGCGGGAGCCACCCGGCGAGAAACGCGGCGCTGGAGATGATCAGCCGGTCGGCGGTGGTCCGACTCCAGGTGCGACGCCCGTAGAGAGGCCACCCAGGGAGGTGCCGGTGGAGAAGGCGGCGGGGATGAGCGGCGCGACCTCGTCTCGCACGCCACGAGCGTGACGCTAGGTCCGCCTGCGGGCGGCTGTGGCGCTGCTGGGTGTGTCGGACAGGGCGATACGGGCCGTGATGTGCTTGCCGACCGGCTCTTGCTCGATGAACAGGTCGTCGGTGACGGCCTTGACGATCTCCAGGCCGTGCTGGCCGATCCTGCCGGGATCGGCCGCCCGGGCAGCGGGCACCGTGGGGTCGCTGTCCCATACGACGACGTCCACGGCGTGGGCGTTGATGCGCAGTTCCATCAGGACGGGG
Source organism: Streptomyces sp. NPDC001843 (assembly GCF_042891955.1). Classification (NCBI taxonomy): domain Bacteria; kingdom Bacillati; phylum Actinomycetota; class Actinomycetes; order Kitasatosporales; family Streptomycetaceae; genus Streptomyces; species Streptomyces sp. NPDC001843. The sequence continues at coordinate 486,943 of NZ_JBIATQ010000005.1, forward strand.
CCGGGGGCGTATTTGAGGGCGTTGGTGACCAGCTCGCTGACCACCAGCTGGGTGAAGTCCCTGGCCCGTGCCGGCACGGGCAGGTGATGGTCGGCCTGGGCCTGGTCGAGGAAGGCAACGGCGTGGTGGCGGGCGTCGGCGATGCAGCCGGCGTCTCCGTCCAGGGCGTAGCCGGCGCGCATCAGGTGCTCATCCTGCCCCGTACAGCCGTCACCATCAGCATCGGATCCCACGTGTCGCCCTCACTCCTCCTTGACGTGCGCCAGTACCCGCGGCGGCATCATGCATGCCACAGGAGTGTCGTTCGGCACAGCTGCCTGAGCGCATCCCGCCGGGGCGGTGCGGCAGAATCGTGCGGGCACGCTCTGTCCGGGCAAGCCTAAATGCAGTCGAGGAGACGGTGACCGACAACCAGAAGGCCAATGGGCCTGACCGGCTCTTCGTCGAACCCGAAGTGGTCGACGGCGTCCGTGTCGTGACCCTGCGGGGCGAGATCGACCACGACGTCAAGGACGTCCTCAGCGAAGCCCTGCTGGGCGAGGACAGCACAGTGCTGCCGCGGATCGTGGTGGACCTCAGCGGCGTGACCTTCATGGATTCCAGCGGCATCAACATCTTCGTCGCCGCCTACCAGCAGGTGAGTGGAGGGCAGGGGTGGCTGCGCATAGCCGGCGCCCAGGACGCCGTCCTGCGCGTCCTGCAGCTGGTCGGCGTCGACGCGGTCATCCCTTGCCACCCGACCATCGAGCAGGCCCTGAACGCCTGACCGCTCTACCCGGGCTGCTCCGCGGCCTCGATGTGAGCGCCGCCGCCTGCCGCGTCCAGCTCCTGGCCCACCGGCTTTGGCAGTATCTGCCCCAGCGCCCAGGCGTCCGGGTTTCCGCGACCGTGAGCACTTTGATGCTGGTGTGCGGGGAGACCTCGCGCAGCTCGCCGTGGCCGGCAGGGTCGTCACGGTCGTCGGCGACGACCGTGACGTAGCCGGCCACACGGGTCCGGCCACTCGGGTGGTGGACGCGCGCCTTGAACTGGGTCGTCAGCCTAGGAGATAAGCCGCTGTTCGGAGGTCCGGGACGCTCGCAGCTTGATCCAGATGTGGTAACGCCGAGTCCTCCCCCTGTATGCCTCCAGCTACAGAGCCGCGCTGGGGGCGCTCACATGGCCGCAGGCCGGAAGTCGACCGGGGGGTACGTCGGGCAGGAGCCGAAAGAGGTCGAAGGCGGAGGGATTCACCTCGGCCGCGGTGAGCAGCAGACGTAGCGGCTGAGCGCGCAGGCCGGTCACGGTCGCCCGGCGCTGGGGGCCGCCGCCGGTGGTGGGGTCGAAGAAGAGGTGGAGGCCGGCGACGTCCATGAAGGGTGTGAGGGTCAGGTCCCACTGCAGGTCGGTCACCTGCGGGGGGAGCGCGTCGAACGCGGCGCGCAGCGGGGGCAGGGTGTCGAAGTCGATCTCCCCGCGGAGGCAGATGCGTGCGGAGGCGCCGTCGATGGTGGTGGTGATGTTCATGCGGGGCGTGCCCCCCTTTCCGGGGGTTGCGAGCCCAAAGGCGAAGCACCCCCTTGGGGGTGTACGACGATGGCGGGGGTTGGGTGCCCGGGGTGGAGGCAACGCCCGATCTCCCCAAAAGACCTGCACCCAGGGATGCCGGTCAGTCTCGTTGTCTTCCCCACCGTCACACAGATACGCCCGCGACAGCGACTCCTTGCACGGAAATGTTGTGTGAAGCCCGGAACCCCGCCCCGCCGCCCGCTAAGGCGGACAGAGCCTGTCCTGGGTACGCGAGGTAACAGCTCAAAGCGCTTCTTTCTGCCCATCGAGGAGCTAGTGAGGCCCCTGCCGCTCTCCACCACCGGCGAAGCGCCGTCCGTGACACCGCTTCGACCAGCCCTCAGTCCCGAGAACGGGGAAGGACCGTTCGACCTCCCCGGGGCACCGCCCTCTGAGTGCGTTCGGCCTGGAAACCGGGGGCAGCCAGCCGGTCGAGGGCCCGGCGGATCTCGGCGGCGGAGGCAGCCAGGCTGTCCAGCAGCCCGCCACCCGGTCAGATGCCTGGCGGGTGGCAGCTCGTCTAGCACGAGGCGGGCGGCATCGAGGAGGGCCTCGGGCGTGCGAGGCGAGGTGGATGGCGTACGCCGACACGGCCGCCTTGTCGCGGTGGGCCGCGCGGCTGCTGCGGCGTACGTGGACGGTACGGCCGTAGCGGCCGCGTGTCATGTCGAGCGCGGCCTCGGTCTCGCAGTTGATGACCACCATCCGCAAGCGGAAGTCGCATGCCCGTTGGCCAGTTCGGGAGCTCTCGGCAAGGGGCGGTCGGGGGCCGGACTGCTCGCGGGTGTCATCGAGACCGCCCGCCGGTCGCGGCCGTCAAATGGACGGTCGGAGCGTACGTGGGCTTCGGCGGGATCGGCCGGGCCGCCGCCGGGGAGGTGGTGGGTGGTCCTGAGCGCTGCGTCGTTCGGCCGGCGGCGGCCTGGGCGAGACGGCTGCGGCGCTCCGGGAGTCCGTTGGGCCGAACGGGGCGTGGCGGGCTGGCCGAGAGGGACGGGTCGAGGCGGATGTCGGCCTGCACCGTGTAGCCCTGGCGGCGCAGGTCGTGGACGGCTTGGCGGGTGCGGCGGACTCCGTCGCGCTCGGGCTCGCTGAGCCGGTACAGGCCGGGTTCTCCGGGAACGGGCTCGAACTGCTCGCGCTCCAGGTACCAGTGGGCGAGGTGTGCGGGCAGGGAGGAGGTGAAGGAGGCCACGAAGCCGTGTTCCTCGTGGTCGCCGAAGGTGAAGTGGGTGCCGGGTCGCAAGGGGGCGGGGTTCTCCTCGGGGCGTGGGCGGAAGGGTCAGAGGGCGCGGCGCGTGGGCCGGGCTGCAGGAGAGGGCTGCGGCGTCGTCGGGCCACGGGCTGCTCGCGGGTCGGCACCGGTCGAGCAGCGTCGGGGCGTGGTCGACGACGGCCAGGAAACGGCGCCAGGGGTGGTTGAGGAACAACTCCGTCGCGGCGCCGAGGGCGGCGGCGCCGTATCGTCCGGAGGCGTTCATGGCCTGCCAGGTGCCGTGCTCGGAGCGGATGTCCTCGAGCACGGCAGCGATGGCTGCCGTCTGGCGGGTGTGGACGGCCTGCCCGTAGGTGGGGAGGTACCGGTCGGTAAGGGCCTGGGCAGCCCGCCCGGGGAACGGCGGATCACCACGGCGATCGTGCTGGCCGATGACCCCGGCGGGGATGCTGCCGGCCGTCAGCTGTGACGGGGTGAGACCTCGGGCAGTCGGTACGCGCCGGCTGCCGGCCCGTCCGCCAGCACCACGATGCCGTTCCCGTCCGACGTCTCCACTACCGTGTGCCCGCACTGGACCAGCAGGCCCGCCACCGCGGCCTGCACCACAACCCGCATCCCGTCGCTGGACGCCCCACGCTGATCTGCTGCCAGCGCGGTGAACCCGTGCGCCGTCGTCCAGCTCACCAGCACGCCTCCGGGCGCCTCGCTCACTCTCAGCCCCGGCGCGGCGTCGTCCGCCTCATCGACGAGATGGAAGCCCGCCAGCTTCAGGGCAGTCCAACGAGCTGGGGACGAACGGACGGCACCCGCCTCGCCTGCTCCGAAGAAATCGGATCATGCCATCGGCTGCTGCGGACCCAATCGAAGCAGCTCCCGGCGGTGATCAATCTCAGCGTTACTCCAGTACCACTCACACCCGTGGCCGTTGCGGCAGCCCCTCATCGCCTGCTCGGGCTGTCGTCCAGGTCGGGCGGCGGCCGGACAAACGACTCGGCGGCAAGGACTGGGTGCAGCTGCAATTCCTTTCGGAGGAGCTGGTTCCGGGCTCTCAGACCGAGAGCCGGGGAAGCGGCTCCTGCCCGCTGGTCAGAGGGTGCCTTGTTCGCAGATGCGGTGGGCGACCTCGCGGAGTTTGACGTTCTTCTCTTGGGAGTAGCGGCGCAGGACGTCGAAGGCTTGGTCTTCGGTGACGTGGCGGGCGCCCATGAGGATGCCCATGGCTTCGCCGATGGTGTGGCGGGTGGCGACGGCTTGTTCCATCTGGGCGTGGGTGCGGGCGCTGGAGAAGGCGACTGCGGCGTGGGAGGCCAGCAGTAGGCCGGCTGTCTCGCTGGTGGCGGTGAACGCACCGGGCTCGCGGGAGTAGAGGTTCAGGGCACCGAGGTCCTGGTCCTCGGTGAACAGCAGGAAGCCCATCATGCTGCCCACCCCGAGCTTGTGGGCCAGGGGGGCGTAGGCGGGCCACCGCTGCTCCTCGGCGGTGAGGTCGGCGATGCGGTAGACCCGCTCGCCTTGCGAGTTGCGAGCGGCGTCGAAACAGGGGCCTTGTGCCAGGCGTTCTTGGAGCCGGTGACTGTCGATGACCAGCTCGTTGGTAGGGGCGAGAGTCTCTACCTTCGTGCCGTGCAGCACGAGGATGCCGGCCTCGTCGCAGCCGTCGACCAGCTCGGTGGCCGAAGCGGTGATCCGTTCCAGTGTGGCCGCCACCGAATCCTGAGCCAGCAGATCCCGTGCCATCGACGCCATCTGCTGCGCGAACCGTCCCCAGTCCACCTTGCTTTCCCTTTCCGGTCTCGCCCGGTTTCGTCTAATACCCAACCTTCCCGTGACCTTGCTGTGACATGGGCAACGGTTCAGGCCCTGGGCGACGCATGGTGCCGTAGGCCGAGGGGGGCGCATGGTGCCGTAGGCCGAGGGGGGCGTACTGAGGGCCGAGGCAATGGGGCAGGCGGCACGCTCCACCGTCCACCGCAAGCCCCTCGGTGACTTCAAAACAAAGCGACATCGAAAACGCGGTCAGGAGGTGACTCCCACAGACACCTCAAAACGACGCCGCTGAGATGCATAGCCACCCGTACCGAGGGTGGGGCGGGCGATGACGGAGGTGTGGACAGGAGGTTCCCCGAAGCGAGCGGGGGGATGTTCGATGGCCGCCACGGTAGCGGGCGGGTGCGTCTACGCGCGGTCCGAAGAGGACGGGACCGGCGGGCCGGAGACGTCGGTGCGGGCGCAGGTGTAGCCGGTCAGGCGGGAGGGCTCGGCCTTCGCGGGGACGGTGGCAGCGTCGTTGCACACGAACGTGTACGTGATGGAGGTGCGGGGCACGTCGTGGAGCCAGGCCCGGTCGTCCTTGCCGGGGTTGATCTGCAGGCCGGAGTGTGCGACGGCGTCGGTCTGGGTGTGCATGTGGGAGAAGAGAATCAGCGCGCCGCCGTCGGTGGTCTTGAGGGCGTAGGCGTCCGCGTAGCGGTTGGCGGCGCCGGCGAAGACAGTGGTGCCCTGGGTTCCGTAGCGGGTGCCTGTCTTGTCGTGGACTTCGATCTGCCGCTTGCTCGCCTTGGTCGGTGCGAAGACCTTCGTTCCGGTGTTCGTGCCTCCGGTGGCGAAGTTGTCGAGGACCGCGGCGCGCAGCAGCTTGGCGTCCGCGGCGAGGTGCTTGTTGCCGTCGGAGGCGACGGCCGTCGCGTATCCGTCGTGGTCGAGGGCGATGTCCGGCAGGTCCGGGCTGTCGAGGTCGACGACGGAGACCATCTCCCAGCGCTTGTGCTGGGGGCGTTCGGCGAACACGGCCAGCCGCGATGGGGCCTTGCCCTTCTGGTCCGAGAGCGCGGCGGCGAACCAGCGGTCCTGTCCGGCTCCCACGCGCGGGATGTACAGCTTGGCGTCCGCGGAGTCGTAGGACCATGGCTTGTACGGCTTGCGGTCCGCCGTGGGGAGCCCTTCGGTCTCGGTGTAGTCCGAGACGGACATCGCGTACAGCGGGCCGTCCTCGACCGTGTCGAGCAGGCGCCGGTCGCGGTCGGCGTTGGCCTCGTTGTTGATCTTCGAATAGCGGGTGATGACGTCGCGGGCCTGGGCGGCTCTGAGAGCGGGCACGGGATTCGGGGCGGTGCTGGCGCTGGGCGTTTGCCGGGCATGGGCGGGGCCGTCTTCGCCAGCGCAGCCGGTGAGGGCCAGGGCCAGGCAGGCGGTGCCGGTTAGGAGGGGCAGGGTACGGCGAGCGGTGCGGATGAGGGCTCCAGGGATCTGCGGGGCGGGAAGAATTAGCGCGTCGAAAGGTCGTTGGGGCAGTCTTCGGCGACGCCGGAGGAAGGGCCGTGCTGGTGGTGGGCGCCAGGAAGGCGGCGGTGTGGGGTCAGCGCGTGTGCCGCGGCGGCGCTGACGGGAGGGTTCGCGGCGGAAGGAACGGTGCACGAGCCGGGGTGGAGGGCAGCCGCGGTGCGGGCGCGAGCGGGGTGAGGGCCCGCATCCGGTCCTCGGCCACGTGCAGGAGCTCTGCGAGGCTGCGGATCTCGGCGGCGGCGTCGGCGAAGTCGTAGGACAGGTCGAAGCCGTCGTCCTCCCCGGCTTCCTTGGCCTTCTCGCCGGCTGCTTCGAAGAAATCGCCGAGCTGTGCCAGCAGGCCGTCGGTGGGTTCCAGGATCTGATGCAGCAGGGCAGCGGCATCCGCGTGCGACTCGGCTCCGTTGAGCCGGTCGGTCAGAGCGCGCAGCGCGTCGCCGTAGACGGGGCCACGGTCTGGTGTGCCGGGGATGTCCCGGGCCGGGGGCGGGGGCGTTGGTTGGGCGGGGTGCACGTGGGGGCCTTCGTGGGGCAGGAAGGGGTGCGGTAGCAGTCCGAGCTGGGCGAGGCGGTGGTCGATCGCGTCGATCAGGGGTTGGGCGCTGCCGCCGTGGCGGGCTTCGGGCCGCTGGCGAGCGCCGGGGTCGTCGGCGGGGGCCGAGTCGTGGAGGACCTCGAACAGGGTCTGGTCGTCGGGGTGCTCGCGGGTCGCGATCCAGCCCTCGGGATCTCCGGGCGGGCGCTTGGAGGGTGGTTCCTGCGGCGGACTGATGATCAGGTGGCTGTCGTCGGGGAGCGAGACGCGCACGATGTAAGCGCTGAGGCCGAACTCGATGTCGCATGGCAGTCCGCGCGCTCGCAGCGGCGTGGTGATGTGCGCGTGGCGACGCCACAGCTCCTGCCACCACGGCATGTTCACGTCGCGGTGGTCGGGAAGTGGCGCGAGCGGAGCCGCGCGGGTGTCCGTGGCGTTCACCTCGTCAGCGGCCACGGCTTCTCCTGCGGGACGCCGTTCGGTGTGGCGGAGGCGTTCGGCGAGCGAGGTCGGTTTCCGGCTTCGGAACTGGACTGACGTCGAGTTCGTACTCGTCGTAGGCGGTTTTCAGGTCGTGTTTCAGCTGGGCTTCACGGTCGGCGACTTGCGCCATGAGGTCGTCGTGCTCGGCCTGAAACTGCTGGTATTTGGCCCAGTCGGCGTTGCTGAAATGAGAGGGGCGGTTCAGAGCATTCCTTGGGGACGTGGGTGGATCGGCTCCGGGGTAGGCGCGGTCAGCGGTGGCGACCGCCCGGCCTGGGTGGCGGAGGCGCCGGCGGACCGTCCTGACGGGTGAGTGTCGCGAGGAAGCGTTGGAAGCCGAGGTGGTCGTCGAGTTCCATGGCCGCGTCACGAAGGGATTCCGAGGTGTGCCGCAGGAAGGCGCGGGCCGAGGCATGGTCGATGACCATGCGGTTCGTGAGGTAGTGCCGGTCGGGTTGGCAGACCAGGACAGAGTCCTTCATCGCGTTGAGCGCGCCGATGAGCTGGAGCATCTCGTCGGTCGGTATCAGGTCGCGTTGGAAGTCGGGCTTCACGGGCCTCTTGATCCTCAGTGCATGCGGGCGTCGGTGTCGAAGAGCGCCAGTTCGTGGCTGTGCAGGAGGTGCTGCACAATGAAGCTCCGACCTGCGACTTTCCACAAACCGCGCCCTCGGTTGAGGTGCGCGATGGCGTCCATCTCGACGGAGGTCAGGCCGAGCAGGGAGGCCGCGGCGTGGAGCTGGTCGGTCTCCTGGCGGTAGATGATCCGGGTGCTGCAGTCGGCGAGGAGTCCCTCGGCCAGGGCCCGGCCTTGTGATCCGGCGTCACCTGCGGTGAGCAAGTCGCTGAGCCGGTGTATCACCATGAGGTTGGCGATGCCGAGACCGCGGGAGAGCTTCCACTGGGCTTGCATCCGCTGGAGCAGGCCGACGTGCCGCATCAGCCTCCATGCCTCGTCGTACACGATCCAGCGCCGGCCGCCGTTCGGGTCGGAGAGGGCGGATTCCATCCATGCGCTCGCGCAGGTCATGGCGAGGACGAGGGCGGTGTCGTCCCCGGAGCCGCCGAGGCGGGACAGGTCGATGGTGAGCATCGGTGCGCTCGGGTCGAAGGCGACGGTGGAGGGTGCGTCGAACATGCCGGCCAGGTCACCGTGGACCAGGCGCCGCATGGCGTGGGCCAGGTCGCGGGCGGTGTCGCCGAGTTGGCCCGACATCATCCCGGCAGTCTCGTCGAGCGCGTGGGGGTTGTTGAGGGTGGCGGCGACGTCGCCGAGGAGCGGGGTGCGGTGCGTGTCGGCGGTGCGGGTGACGACGGCGTCGAGGGCGACGTCCAGCGCGGTGTGCTCCATGGGCATCAGGTCCCGGCCCAGGACGGTGCGGGCAAGGGAGCCGAGCAGGAGCAGGCGCCGCTTGCGGATCTCGCCGACCCAGTCGGCCTTGGACACGCTCTCCGGGCGCGGTGCCGCGTCAAGGGGGTTCAGGCGTCCGGGCAGTCCGGGACCGAGGGCGACGGACCGGCCGCCGAGGGCCTCGGCGACCGGCGTCCACTCGCCTTTCGGGTCGCACGGTACGTAGACGCGGTATCCGAAGGCGACCGACCGTAGCGCGAAGGACTTCGCGAGGGCGCTCTTGCCCTGGCCGATCACGCCGGCGAGCAGCAGGTTCGGGTTGGTGAATCCCTCGACCTTGCCGTACAGAGCGAACGGGTCGAAGACGAACGACGCTTCTGCGTGGACGTCGCGGCCGATGTAGATGCCCTCGGCGCCGAGTCCGCCTTCGGCGAGGAAGGGATAGGCGCCGGCCGCGACCGCGGTGGTCATGCGGTGGGCGGGCAGCTTCAGCCGGTTCCCGCGCGCGGAGGCGGGCCCGGGGCGTCCGCCCGCTGGGTAGAGCGCGGCGGGCATCTGGTGCTCGGCGGGCGGGCTGTCACTCTGGTGGGCGCCTGCTTGGGCGCGGGCTTTGGCGGTGGCCTCGGCGAGCTGGCGGCGGGCGGCCTTGCGGCTGGCGCGGTCGGTGCCGTGGGGGGTGAACAGCGGGCTGGCGGACGCGCGGCGGGCGCGACGGGCGGGCCGGTGGCTCATCGGGGGCCCTCGATTCTGCGGGTGGTGCTCATCGCACGCAGGCCGTGGTGTGCGGGCGGAGATCGGTGGGGGTGGTCTTGCGGCGGACGACGTGGCCGGCGGCGAGGTGGCGCTGGCAGATCGTCAGCACGGGCGGGCCCTCGGGGAGCCGCTGTGGATGGCAGGCGCTTGTCTCGGCGTCGGCCTGGGGTGTGCCGGGCAGCAGGTGGAAGGCGGCGTGGACTTCGCTGGTGGCCTGCCAGAGCCTGGTTTGGGCGGTGGCCAGGTGACGTCCGGCGGCCGGGTGTGGGGGCTGGGTGTTGTCGGCGAGCCGGTCCAGAAGCTGGAGCAGAGCGGTGAGGTGGGCGTGCAGCACGTCAAGGTGCAGACGATCTCCGGGCTTGGGCGTGTCCGCGTCCGACGGTGCCAAGGTCCGTGCGTGGTGGCGGATGCCGGCGCTCGCGGCGCGGAGGTAGGGGTGCGCGTCGTCGGGGCGCGTAGGAGAGGTCAAAGGTGGTGGTCCTTCCTGCCTGTAGGCAGGGCAGTGGGGGGCGCCCCGTCGCGGGTGCCCGGAGTGCGGTGGGGCAGGGTGCACACGGGCGCGGTTGGTTCACAGGGCGGTGCGGGCGAGCGGGAGCGCGGTGAGGGCGAAGGCGTCCGGCTGCTGGTAGTTGAGCCGACGAAGGTCGACGCCGGAGGTGACGGCGTGGGTCTCGATCTGTGCGCAGGCGGCGTCCAGGAGGGCGTCGGTCTCGGCGGTGACGGTGACCAGGCCGGTCAGTGCTACATCCGCGTGCCCGGCGATGAGCTGGCGTTCGCGGGTTTTGACGTCGGCGTACTCGACGGAGTCCTCTTCGGAATCGACCTGTCCGCGGCGTGCGCGCTCGTTGGCGTCGGCGATGATCGCGGCCTTCTTGCGCTGGACGTCCCGCAGTGCCGACTCGAGGCCCTGCGGCACGTATATAAGCGAGAGGCTGCGGCGCACGCCGGCCGTGAACATCAGCCCGTGCAGGAATCCGGCTCCCATCTCGGTCCTCGGCCAGTTCTCCACCCAGTACGTCGCGTGCCGCGCGCTGTCGGTGGCGAGGCGGTCGTACTCCTCGAACTGGACGACGGGACCGGCGGCTGCGGGGTCGGCCTCGGCGCGGCCGGTCTCGGACCACTGTTGGAGCCCGGCGAGGGCCTTCGGGTCGTAGGCGGTGCGGATGACGGCGGCGATTTCCCGCGCGCTCAGCCAGCCGGTGACCTGGAGCCCGGCGTTGCGGGCGGCCTGCGCGATGGAGGCGGTGGTCTGCCCCATGACGGTGAACGCCCCGGGCAGCCCTCCGCCTGCCTGTGAGATCAGGCGTCGGGCGGCCTTGAGGTCGAGGGAGATGGCGAGGTAGGTCTCGTGCGGGGCGGCGGCGGGGCCGGCCGAGGCGACCAGTTCGGAATAGATCTGCCCGGCGACGGGGGTCTGGGGCTGCCCGTGGTGGGTCCAGTGGCGGGCGAGGGTGTCGCCGCTGTCGGGGACGGTGCGTTCTAGCACCTGGACGGTGGCGATGTGCCCGGTGCGGGCGATGCCGGCGAGCGCGCGGCCCCAGCTGCTCACGTTGTGGTTCTGGGTGGCGGGGTCGAGGAGGGCGAAGGCGCGGCTGGTGACGCGGGCGATGGCGGTCAGGGTCTGCTGGTGCGGGTCGTGGACGGCTGCGGCGCCGTTGGCGGAGTCGCCGGGGGTGACCACCTTGAGGGAAGCGGCGGTGCCGGGCAGGTGGAGGACGCCGTCCTGCCGGGGACGGGTTACGGGCCGGGCGAGCCAGAGGGTCTGGCCGGTACGACGGCGGTGCGCGTATCGGGTGACGATCGGTGCCCAGTCGATGAGGGAGCGGCCGTGCCGGCGGATCGCGACGAGTGCGCCGGATGCCGCCCACAGCGGGGCCAGGGCGATGGCGCCTAGCAAGCCGGTGGAGATCACCGTCATCAGCAGAAGGGCCAGCGTGCAGGAGACGAGGACGAGTTGGTGCAGGGAGAGGCCGAGGAGGATGCCGCGGCGGCTCCGGTGCGGGAACTTCACCGTGACCGGGGCGACGGAGATATCAGTCAAGGGGCGGGTCCTGGAGGCGCGGGTTGAACCCGGGGACGGGAGGGCGCGTGCACGTCCCGCCCCCGGGAGTCGGTCAGGGAATCAGAGGCCGCTCGGAGGCGGCGGCCCGCTCGCCCCGCTGGACGGGGCGTTCTGAGTTCCGGAGGACGGGGGTTCGCCCTGCGGCGGCGGGGTCGTGGTCGGCGGGGTGGACTGCCATCCGCCGCTCTGCCCTGACGCGGTACTCGCGCCGGATCCGCCCGGCCGCGGGCTGCCGCCCACCTGGCCGCTGGTGTCGTCGGACATGCTCGTCGGCGCGGGCTGAACGGCCTTCTCCAGGCCGGACTTGACCGCGTCGCCGCCTGGCGACGCACCCGTTCCGCCGCTCTGCGATCCCTCCTTGTCCTCGCCGCCTCCGCCGGTCGGGTTGGCAGCGATGTCGCCGGGGAACCCGCCGCCGCCGTCGGGGCCCTGCGGTGCGGCACCCGCGCCGGCGGCAGCGCCACCGGTTCCGGCGGTGGCCGCCGCGGCGACGGCCCTGCGGCCGGCCTTCTCGGCGTGAGCCTTCGCGATCTGCGCACCGGCGCCGCCGGCACGGTGGATGGACTCCCCGTCGGTCCCGTCGGCCGCCCAGTGCACGAACTTGAAGACCGCATACGGGCACAGCAGCACCAGGATCATGATCACGATGCCGGACATGACGTCGGCGAGGGCGGCGATGCCGTCCTTGGCTTCGGTCTTGCCCATGGCGGCGATTCCGAGGACGAAGATCACGGTCATCAGGAGCTTGGAGACGACGAGGGTGGCGGTGGCTTCGATCCAGCCCTTGCGCCAGCGCCGGGCGACTTCCCAGCCGCCGCCGGCGGACGCGAAGACGGCGAGGGTGACCATGACGAGGATGCCGACTTTCCGGACCATCATCACGCACCAGTAGAGGAAGGCTCCGATGGCGGCGCCGAGCCCGGCGACGACCGGGACGAGCCAGCCCAGGCCGGAGAGTCCCCCGATCTGGTTGACCTTCATGATGCGGCGCACGGCCGACTCGATGTTCAGGTGCGCGGTCTTGAACAGGCCGTCGCTGACGGCGTCGACCACTTCGACGGCCACCGTGGTCAGGGCGATGGCGCCGAACGCGAACAGGACGCCGCTCATGGTGCCGGTGAACGCTTGTGTCAGCGCTTGCCCGTCGCGCCGGATGGCGGCCCGGACCAGCTGTGCGCAGAACGTGGCGACCAGCAGGACCAGGCCCAGTGGCAGCAGCGTCTCGTAGTTGTCACGGAACCATCCGGCATTGAGGTCGACCTTGGTGGTGGTGTCGACCGCCTCGGCGGCCAGATCGGCTGCTGCGGCGGCCAGTTCGCCAGCGGACTTCGCCATCCATTCACCGATGGCCTTGCCGGGGTCCGAGGCGAAATCCACCGCGTCACCGACCGCGCACAACTTGTCAGCCAGGGGGTAATCACAGAAACCCACGGGGAGTTACTCCTCCTTTCTCGTCTCAGGCGCGGGTCACTGAGTGACGCTCGGAGCGATGGCGGCCAGGGTGCAGTCGTGGTTCGGGCGGCACTGGACGGCGAGGGTCACGGCCCGTTCCTCGGCCCCGCCACCGCCCTTCTTCCAGCTGAGCGTCTGCTTGCCGTTGACGGTGATGACGTAGATGTACGCCTCGGTGATCGCGGACGGGTCCTCGGCCAGCGCCTGCTTGAACGCACCGGGATAGTGGCCCTCGGTGACGTGGGCGGTGGCGTGCTGGTCCTGGTCGGCCATCCTCGACCACAGCACCGGGTCGGGAACCTGGCCGGAGAGCGAGGCCCAGTCGGCGTACTTGGTCTCGGTGGTCATCCAGGCGCGCATGCCGGCGAGCTGCTCGTCGCGGCTGGTGTCACGGGTGTCGTAGGACCACAGCATGCGGGCCGCTGCCTTGGCGTAGGCGACCGGCTCGGAGATCTGCGGCGGCTTGGGCACCGACCCGGATCCGGATGAAGGCTTCGGCGCGGCCTCGGAGGAGGACGGGCTGCCGGTTGGGGCAGGCGCCGCGGTGTCCGGAGCCTGTTGGCTGGCCCCGCCCCCGGTCAGCATGGCAACGACCCCGGCGATGGCGAGCAGGACGGCGACGGCGGCGGCGACGATCGCGATGCGTCGGTGGGCCGACCACCCCGAGCCGTACGAGGACAGTGAGAGGAAGGAGGATCGTTTCCGCATCAGTGGACCTGCGAGCCCAGGCCGGAGAAGAAGGCCACGATGCCGTTCGCGGCACCCAGACCGAGGGCGGCGCCAGCGGCGACCACGGCACCCTTCTTCCCGTTGGCCTCGGCCTGGTGACCACCGGTGTGGTGACCCCAGGCCCATACGCCCAGCGAGACGGCGAGGGCGCCAACGACGGCGATGATCCCGAACATGTTGATCGAGTTGACGACGTTCTTCAGCACGCTCAGGCCGGGCAGGCCACCGCCCTTGGGCGAGATTCCTGGGTCGAAGGCGAGCTGGATGACGCGGTCTGCGAGGGGGACGGACATAGGGGTGGTGGGGCTCCTTGCATACGCGGGCCCAGCCAGGGCCGACAGGGAAGGTGAAAGCGGAGGAGGAGGTGCGCGAAGGGCGTGGAAGTGGCCCAAGGCCGGACCGCCCGGGGGCGAAGCCGGGCGGGTGCGGCGTCAGAGGACGCGGCGGGCGGCGAGGATCGTCCAGTCCTTGATCGGGGTGATCCGGACCGGCTTGGTGGTGCGGGGTGCCTCGATGACGAGGCCCTCGCCCATGTACATGCCGACGTGCTCGGGCCGTGCGGCGCTGCCGCGGCTGAAGATCAGGTCACCGGGCTTGAGGTGGGCGGGCGAGACCGCTTTGCCCTCGCCCACCTGCGTGTACGTGGTGCGAGTGAGCGTGACGCCGGCGAGGGCGTACGCCTGCTGCATCAGCGAGCTGCAGTCGCAGCGGCCCATGGGGTCGGGGCCATGCGAGTTCGTGCAGGATCCGCCCCACTGGTAGAGCGTGCCTAGCTGCTGCATCGCCCAGGCGATGGCCTTGCGCGCCTTCGGATCGGCATCCTTGGGGATCGAGTACCCCTTCGGGACGCTCCCCTCGGGGATGCGGTCGAACCCGGAACCGTCCTGGCCCGGCGCGCAGCCGGTCGTGGCCGACTGCTGGTGGTCCTGGTCCTGGTCCTGGTCCGTGTCCTTGCCCTCCGCGTCACCGCCGCCGGGGAAGGTCTTGGCGATGGCACCTTGCAGCGCGGTGGCCAGCTTCTCCCACTGCGCGTATGCGTCCGGCAGGCCGGACTTCTGCACGGCTTGTGCGGCCTGGGTGAGGGCCATCTGCTGCCACCCGCTCACCTTGAGCAAGCGCTCGTAGAACTGCTCGCTCGCGTAGGTGGGGTCGCGGATCTGTTCGGCGCTGCCCCAGCCCTGGGATGGGCGCTGCTGGAAGAGGCCGAGGGAGTCGCGGTCGCCGTAGGAGAGGTTGCGCAGTCGGCTCTCTTGCATCGCCGTGGCCAGCGCGATGATCTGTCCCTTCTTGGGGACGTCGAGGGAGAGGCCGGCGGCCACGATGGTCTGGGCGTTGGGGACCTGCTCGACGGGCAGATCCAGGCCCTCGACGTGCACGTCCTTGCCGGAGGCGCCGTCGAGGATCGTGGTGACCTGTTCGGCGACCTTGTCGCTGTCGATGTCGGTCAGGCAGTTGTTGAAGGAGCCGCTGCTCTGCACGGCGTCGGCCGAGGAGGCCAACATCATGCCGGTGCCGGCGATCAGGATCGGGGAGAGGAAGACGACACCGATGCCGGCGGCGAGCCCCTTCAACCCGAGCGGACCGCTCGCCGGTCAGCGGTTTCGGGCATGGGTGGATAGCGCGACGTCATGAACGTGTCCTTGGGGGTGCGGTGTCCGGCGTACCGCGTGCGCGAGGCGTCTCGGAAGGGCGCGGCAGACGGGGTGGGCGATCGGGACGGGCCGGTCCGGGGCGAGTTGCCGCTCGCTCCGTGTGGCCGGGCCGTGAGCTAGGTGTGCCGAGGCAAGGGGTACCTCCGTGAGGTGTGGCAGAGGAGTAGCCAGCGGCGGTGTGCGCCGGGCGGTTCAAAAACAGTAGGCGCGGATCGGCGGTTGACCAAATAGCCGGCGTGAGGTGCCGGAAACCGATACCTCGACAGGGCACTTCTTGGTCGTCGGCGGTTTCGCCTCTACAGTTTTTGGACCCCCCCTCGCCCTCCTCAGTCTACGGCCCTGGGCTTCTGCACACCCTCTTCCGGCCCGCGAGGACTCCTATGCGAGGCGGCTATTTCCCTCCGCGTATCCGCACCCGAATCGGGGTTCCTCTTTGCCTTTTTCCCTTCACCAGGGCGATGCTCTGGCCGTTCTCTCCGGCCTTCCGAACGGTTGCGTCGACTCCGTCATCACTGACCCGCCGTACAACAGCGGAGGCCGGACCGCGAAGGAGCGCACCACGCGCTCCGCGAAGCAGAAATACACCTCCGCCGATTCCAAGAACGGCCTCGCTGACTTCACCGGCGAGAACATGGATCAGCGCAGCTACGGCTTCTGGCTGACGCAGATCATGACCGAAGCCCACCGCCTCACCAAGACCGGCGGGACCGCCCTGCTGTTCACCGACTGGCGCCAACTCCCGACCACGACGGACGCGATCCAGGCTGCCGGATGGCTGTGGCGCGGTGTCCTGGCCTGGCACAAGCCGCAGGCCAGGCCCCAGAAGGGCCGGTTCACCCAGAACTGCGAGTTCATCGTCTGGGCCAGCAAGGGGGCGATTGACGGCTCCCGCAACCCCGTCTATCTGCCCGGTATGTACTCGGCGTCACAGCCCTCGGGTGCGAAGCGCCAGCACATCACACAGAAGCCGGTCGAGGTGATGCGCGAGCTGGTCAAGATCAGCCCCGAGGGCGGCACGGTCCTCGATTTCTGCGCCGGTTCCGGCTCCACGGGCGTGGCCTCCATGCTGGAAGGCCGGGACTTCATCGGCGTGGAGAAGACCGAGCACTACGCGTCGATCGCGGCCGACCGGCTCACCGAGACGATCCGCCAGTCCCTCGCGCAGGACGACGTGGTTCTCACAGCCTGAGACGGGCCCTTGGCCGTCGCCACGTGACCAGCCCCCACGCGCAGCGTCGGCGGAATACCGCTGAAGCAACGTGCAATCCGCCGGCGGCGGCGCGCGAGAGCGCCCCCGCACTTCCCTCATTCCGCGTCTCGTAGAAGGCCGAACTTCTCAATGCCCGAATCCACAAAGCCCGCCGACGATGGAGAGTTGGAGCCGATTCGTATTCCGGATCCGCAGCTGGAGGGAATCGAGGCGAGCGTGCGGCGGCTCATGGAGCAGTCGGCGCAACAGGCTCAGCAACTCGACCACCTCGCGTCCGCCCCGTCGCCGAGTGGATCACCGTTCGCCGCGTTCGGCATGCCGGGACTCGGCGGCTCGCCAACCGCTGCTCCATCGGAGCCCCGTCCGATCCTGGAACTGGACGGAGAGGAACGCGAGGACGAACTCGACGCCCTGTCCGACTGGGTTGACGACTTCTTCCTCCCGGTCTACGGGGCGGAGGTCACAACCGCGGCGCCCTGGTGCCTGCAGTGGCAGGAGCACGACGACGTCGTGGCCTGGCTGCATGCCTTGTGGCTCGCCTACCAGCAGCACAAGGACCCCGAATCCGGGCTCTCCGGCCTGTTCGTGTGGCACCGGGACTTCCTCACTCATGCCGTCGCCGCGATCCGTGCACCGGGCGGCCCGCTGTCGGCCTGCATGACCTCTCCCGACCGGCCTGCACACCGTCTCCTGCCTGGCCCGCCGCCCTCCGTACGCACGGAGACGGCGGCCACGGCGGAAGCCGCAGGGCCCGCCAAGTCGGACGAGCCGACGTCATGACCGCGGGACAGGGGCAGCCCGCCTTCGGACTGAGCTTCGACCCGCGCGCGCTGACCGATCTCCTCCAGGCCCCAAGCGACGTACGCGACCTCACCCTCGCTTACCTGCAGGAAGTCGTGAACGCGCAGCGCTTCGGGTTGCGCCTCGACGGTGACCTGGAGGGCTTCAGGAAGCTTTTCGTGGACTCGCGCAAGGACTGGCGCGTCGTCTACGGAGTCCGCCCGGCGCCCGCGGAATCCGCCCACCACAAGGAGATCCACGTCGTCGCGATCCGGCCGCGAGCGGGCAACGACGTCTACGACGAGGTCGGCCGCCGTCTGGGCATGACTCGCCGACCGCTGAGCGCCCGCACCCACGCGGCACGCTCCCGTTCCCCGCAGCTGACCCCTCGCGCGCCCGTGCCCCGGCCTGCTCCGCCGCCCACCGCGACGCCGGGTCTGTCCCGTCCCGCACCGAACCCCGCGCACCATCCCACCCGCTGAACGCACGGAGCGTCGCCTATGCCCCTTGAACCCGCGCCGACACCCACCCGGCGTGCGGTCTCCCCGCTCGACCATCGCCTCGAAGCCGCCACCGGGCACGACATCGACACCCTGTGGGCCCACCGCGACCGCGGCGTCCTGGACGAGCAGCACGCCCTGCTGGTCGAACGGCACCAGGAGCTGGCCAAGACCCAGACTGGCGTCATCTTCTCCCTGCGCGTCCTCAACCGCCTTTTCAGCGGTGAGTTCGACGTCGACGGCGCCCTGTTCACGCGCATCGACCGCACCGTGGACCAGCTGGAAGAGGCTGCCGACGCGCGGGACGCCGCCGCCCGGGCGGTGCTCGCCGCCCTGGAGCCCATCGAGACCGCGGCAGCGTCCGCCGCGCCCGACGCGCAGCAGCTCTCGATGGACCACCAGGCAGTGCTGCTCGCCATCGTCGGCGGCGCCAGGCTCTACGAACATCTGCTGACCGGCCGGATGTCCGTCACAGCCGCCTCCGGCACCCGCATCCTCCACGCCAAGCTACGGCGGCTGGAGGACGCCGGCCTGGTCGCCCCGGGGCACCGGCCACCCCGTACCTGCCAGCCAGCCGGTCGTGCTCACCGACGCCGGACGAGCCGCGCTGTTCGCCGCCCGCGGGACCGCCACGACGCAGGCGCGGAAGGTCCCAGCTCGACCCGGCACATCGCCGTCCACCCCGGCGCGGCGGCGCTGAACTCCACCGAAAGGTCCCTTGTTGTCTCCCACCGAACCGGAGCCGGTCCGGAAGTCCATTCCCCAAGCCGACTTCGATCTGGACGACCTCGACGCCGACGAGGAGAAGTACCTCGACTTCTACCGCAAGGTCGGCGTCCACGAGGACATGCTCGTCCCCCTCGCCGAACACCACGACGGGCCGCACAGCTACTACGTCCTGTTCGACCGCACAGCGACCTGGGGACACCCCGGCATGCCCCAGGTGCTCGCCGTGCATCTGCAACGGGACTACGAGAAGCAGACGTTCAGCTTCGAGCAGGTCCCGCTGCCGCTGCCCGCGATGGCGCAGTCCTGGCTCATCCACCGCGGCTGCCCGCACGACGCCATCGGCCTCGACCCCGAGATGGGCCCGCCGCCGGCGGACGAGGCCACGCGAGCGCTGGAGCGACGCCTCGCCGGCGACGGCGACCAGTACGCCATGGGCTACTCCTACACCAGCGACGACCCGGACGACATGGTCGTCGTCGTGGCCCTGCGCGCCCTGAACGAGCGTGCCCCGTCGCCGTTCCGTGTCGTGGTCGAAGAGGTCGACACCGAGACGTGGACGCACACCCTGCGCGAGGGCGGCTTCGACACGGTGGGCGAGGCCCTGCAGTGGTGCGACGACCGGCTCACTGGCGAGGCCGGCCCTCTCCCGCCGGTCCGCCCGGCCGCCGCCAGCCGTCCAGCCGGTGTGGCGAAGGCCCCTGCTCCGCGTCCACCCGGCCGTTCGCGCTGAGCCCTCAGACCGACGCGGGCGGCGCAACATAGCCGACGATCGCCGGTTAGTACTGCAGCCGCAGTTGCCGTGACCGGCGGTCCGGACTCTCGTTGGACTGTGCATGGGTGGGGACGTCACGATTGACGAGGTGCACCGCTGGGCGGCTGGTCTGGACGCGCTGCACGCTCGGATCGGTGGGTATTTCCGC